>DASWVP010000157.1:0-2635 GCA_036401175.1 Azospirillum sp.
GAGGGTGTCACATTTTCCTGCCAATCCAACGTTGGAGTCGGCGCGCCGGCCGGCCGGGTGTAGGATGCGCCGCAGCAGCCTGCGGCCGCATCGGCCGCGGGCCGCGTTGCGCCGTGCGGGCTTCGGCGTCCTGAATGGGCCCTGAACGGGCGTTGAACTGGGATTGGCTATGCGGTTCCTCCTGACGGTACTGATGGGCTTGGTCATGCTCGGGCTGGCGGGGGCCGGCGGTCTGGTCTACGTGATGGACCACTACGACCGCGACCTGCCGGACTACAAGAAGCTGGCCGACTACCAGCCGCCGGTGACGACGCGCGTCTATGCCGGCGACGGCCGCCTGCTTGCCGAGTTCGCCTCGGAAAAGCGCGTGTTCGTGCCCTTCGATTCGATGCCGAAACGGGTGGTCACCGCCTTCCTCTCGGCCGAGGACAAGAACTTCTACGAACACAAGGGGATCGACCCTCTGGGCATCCTGCGCGCCGTCCTGACCAACGTGGAGAACTTCGGCTCCGACCGCCGTCCGGTGGGCGCCTCCACGGTGACGCAGCAGGTCGCCAAGAACATGCTGCTGACCAACGAGGTGTCGTTCGCCCGCAAGATCAAGGAGGCGATCCTGGCGGTCCGCATCGAGCGGACGCTGAGCAAGGACCGCATCCTGGAATTGTACCTGAACGAGATCTTCCTGGGCTTCCGTTCCTATGGCGTGGCGGCGGCGGCGCTGAACTATTTCAACAAGGGGCTGGACGAGCTGACCATCGGCGAGGCCGCCTACCTTGCCGCGCTGCCCAAGGCGCCCAACAACTACCACCCCGAGCGCCAGCGCGAAGCGGCGCTGGCCCGCCGCAACTGGGTGATCGGCCGCATGGTCGAGGACGGCCACATCACGCCCGACGAGGGCCGCGCCGCCCAGGCCGAGCCGCTGGTCGTGCGCCGGCGCGACGAAACGGAAGCCGTCACCGCCGAATACTTCGCAGAGGAGATCCGCCGCGAGCTGGTCAAGCTGTACGGCGATCAGGCGCTGTACGAGGGCGGCCTGTCGGTGCGCGCCTCCATGGACCCGAAGCTGCAGGCGGTCGCCACGCGCGCGCTGCGCAACGGGCTGGTCCAGTACGACCGCCGGCACGGCTACCGCGGGCCGGTCGGCCACATGGACAATTTCGACAACTGGGCGAAGAAGCTGGCGGCCATGCCGCCGCCGCCGGGCAGCGAGGGCTGGCGCACCGCCGTGGTGCTGAAGGACGACGACGCCACGGGGCTCGACATCGGGCTGGCCGACGGGGCGCGCGGGCGCATCCCGCTGTCCGAGCTGAAGTGGGCGCGCGCCGTCAAGGACGACCGCCTCGGCCCGGAGATCCGCAAGCCGGCGGACGTCGCCAAGCTGGGCGACATCGTGCTGGTCGAGCCGGTGTCGAAGGACGACAAGGGCAAGGACCTGCCGCCCGGCACCTTCGGCCTGCGGCAGATCCCGGCGGTGCAGGGCGGCCTCGTGGCGCTCGACCCGCACACCGGGCGCGTGCTCGCCATGGTCGGCGGCTTCTCGCCGCACATGAGCGTGTTCAACCGCGCCACCCAGGCGCAGCGCCAGCCGGGTTCGGCGTTCAAGCCGTTCGTCTACCTCACCGCGCTCGACAACGGCTTCACGCCGGCTTCGCTGGTGATGGACGCGCCGTTCGAATACGATCCCGGCGGCGGCCAGCCGATCTGGCGGCCGGAGAACTACAGCCACGAGTTCTATGGGCCGACGCCGCTGCGCGCGGGCATCGAGAAGTCGCGCAACGTCATGACCGTGCGCCTCGCGCAGTACGTCGGCATGGACAAGGTGAAGGCGACGGCCGAGCGCTTCGGCATCGTCGACACCCTGCAGCCCTACCTGCCGATGTCGCTGGGCGCGGGGGAGACGACGGTGCTGCGCCTGACCACCGCCTACGCCATGCTGGCCAACGGCGGCAAGCGCATCAAGCCGACCTTCATCGACCGTGTGCAGGACCGCAACGGCGTGACCGTCTTCCGCCACGACAACCGCCCCTGCGACACCTGCCGCAGCGTGGAGTGGACCGGCAACCTGCCGGCGCCGAAGGTGCCCGACGCGCGCGAGCGCATCAACGACCCGCGCACCGCCTATCAGATGGTGTCGATGCTGGAAGGCGTGGTGCAGCGCGGCACGGCGACCCGGCTGCTGTCGCTGGGCAAGCCGCTGGCCGGCAAGACCGGCACCACCAACGACGCCAACGACGCGTGGTTCGTCGGCTTCTCGCCCGACCTCGTGGTCGGCACCTACATCGGCTTCGACCAGCCGCGCACGCTGGGCGCCAAGGAAACCGGCGGTTCGGCGGCGGTGCCGATCTTCAAGGAGTTCATGGAGGCGGCGCTGAAGGACCGGCCGGCGACGCCGTTCCGCGTGCCGCCCGGCCTGCGCCTTGTCCGCGTGAACCCGGAAAACGGCCAACTCGCCCAGCCCGGCGAGCGCAAGTCGATCTGGGAAGCCTTCCTGCCGGGCACCGAGCCCAACCCGGACCTTCCGGCCCCGGTGCTCGACGGCTCCGGCCAGCGGGGGAGCGGCGCGTGGACGGGGGCCGATCCCGGCTCCGCCGCCCCCGGCTTCGGCGCCGGTTTCGGCACGGTGCCGGTCGGCGGC
>DASWVP010000158.1:0-2845 GCA_036401175.1 Azospirillum sp.
CGCCGCGCCGTCGCCGCGCGCGGTGCGGGCCAGCGCGAAGGACGGGCGCTCGCCGCGCGGCAGCGCGATCTCCACCGGGTCGGGGAAGGCGCCGGTGAGCAGCGCGGTGTAGGCGGCCTTGGCCGCCGCCGTGGCGCAGGCGCCCGTCGTCCAGCCGCGCCGAAGCGGTGTTTCAGGTTTGCTCGCTGGTTTGCCGGTCATGGTTTGGTTTATAGGTCCACCATGGGGGCTTGCCCAGCGGAGGATGTGCATGAGCGCCACGGAGATTCCCGACCTCGGACTGCCGGTGTTCGAGCCGGGCGCGGTGTGGCTGGTGGGCGCCGGGCCGGGCGATCCCGGCCTGCTGACGCTGCACGCGCTGAACGCGCTGCGGCAGGCCGACGTCGTCGTCTATGACGCGCTGGTCGGCAAGGGCGTGCTGGAACTGGCGCGGGCCGGGGCCGAGCTGGAGTTCGCCGGCAAGCGCGGCGGCAAGCCGTCGCCCAAGCAGCCGGACATCTCCCGCCGGCTGATCGATCTGGCGGGGCAGGGCAAGCGTGTGCTGCGCCTGAAGGGCGGCGACCCGTTCGTGTTCGGGCGCGGCGGCGAGGAATGTCTGGCGCTGGCCGAGGCGGGCGTGCCGTTCCGCGTGGTGCCGGGCATCACCGCGGGCATCGGCGGCCTCGCCTACGCCGGCATCCCGGTGACGCACCGGGAAAGCGGCGAGGCGGTCACCTTCGCCACCGGCCATTCGACCACCGGGGAGGTTCCCGACGCGCTGGACTGGGCGGCGCTGGCCAAGGGCACGCACGTGCTGGTGCTGTACATGGCGCTGAAGCACATCGGCACCATCGCGGACAAGCTGATGGAGGGCGGGCGCGGGCCGGACGAGCCGGTGGCGGTCGTCAACAACGCCACGCTGCCCGAACAGAAAGTGCTGGTGACGACGCTGGGGCGCGCGGCGGAGGACGTGGCGGCCAGCGGGATCGAGCCGCCGGCCCTGATCGTCGTCGGGCCGGTGGTGAATCTGCACGCCGTGCTGGGCGGGCGGTGACGTCGTCCCCGACACCGGGTCTCGTCATCGCGGCGCCCGCGTCGGGTAGCGGCAAGACGGTGGTGACGCTGGGGCTGTTGCGGGCACTGCGCGCCGCCGGTGTGGCGGTGTCGTCGTGCAAGGTCGGGCCGGACTACATCGACCCGCGCTTCCACGCGGCGGCCAGCGGCCGGCCGTGCCGCAACCTCGATCCCTGGGCGATGCGCCCGGCCACCTTGGCGCGGCTGGCGGCGCGCGCGGGGGAGGGGGCGGAGCTGCTGGTCGTCGAGGGCGTCATGGGCCTGTTCGACGGGGCGGCGGACGGCACCGGCTCCACGGCGGATCTGGCGGCGGCGGCGGGCTGGCCGGTCGTGCTGGTGCTCGACGTGGCGCGGCAGGGGGCGTCGGCGGCGGCGGTGCTGCACGGGTTCCGCGGGTTCCGGAAGGACGTGGATGTTGCGGGCGTCATCCTGAACCGCGTCGGCAGCGAGTCGCACGAGGCGCAGATCCGGCAGGCGCTGGCGCCGCTGGGCGTGCCGGTGCTGGGGGCGGTGCGGCGCGATGCCGCGCTCGACCTGCCGCAGCGCCACCTGGGCCTCGTGCAGGCGCAGGAGCACGCGGAACTGGACGCCTTTCTCGATCGCGCGGGCGGGGTGCTGGCGGCGGCGGTGGACCTGGAGGCGTTGCGTGCGCTGGCCCGGCCGGGGCGTCTGGGCGAGGCGGGCGGCTCCGTTCTGCCGGCGATTGGTTTGCCGGCGCTGGGGCAGCGCATCGCGGTGGCGCGCGACGCGGCGTTCGCCTTCGCCTACCCGCACCTGCTGGAGGGCTGGCGCGACCGGGGGGCGGAACTGCTGCCCTTCTCGCCGCTGGCCGACGAGGGGCCTGACGCGGGCGCCGACGCGGTGTACCTGCCCGGCGGCTACCCGGAGCTGCACGCCGGCCGGCTGGCCGGCAACGCGCGGTTCCTGGGGGGCCTGCGCGCGGCGGCGGACCGGGGCGCCGCCGTCTATGGCGAGTGCGGCGGCTATATGGCGCTGGGCGCGGTGCTGGAGGATGCGGACGGCAAGGCGTATGCTATGGCCGGGCTGCTGCCGGTCTCGACGTCGTTCGCCAAGCGCCGGCTGCACCTGGGTTACCGCCGCGCGGTGACGCTGGCCGATGGGCCGTGGGGGCCGCGCGGCACGGAACTGCGCGGGCACGAGTTCCATTACGCCAGCACGACCGCCGCCGATGCCGGGGCGCCGCTGTTCCAGGCGTGGGACGCGCGCGGCGCCGACCTGGGCGCCATGGGCAGCCGGCGGGGAAGCGTTTGCGGATCTTTTCTTCATGTGGTGGATGCGGCGGGATGAATATCCCCGGCCGCGTGTTCATTTCCCAAGAAACACTCTGCGTGGGAGGATGCCGATGTCGGCGCGGATGCGGGTGCTGCCGGCCTTGTTGCTGCTTGGCCTTGGGGCCTGCGCGGAGCTGGACGAGGGCTACGGGTATGGATACGACGATTACGGCTACCAGCAGCCCGGTTACGGCTATGGCTATCCCAGCTATGGAAGTTATGGCGGGTACTACAGCTATTCGCCGCCGGTGATCATCGAGGGGCGGCCCCGTTACCGCCATTACGACCGGGATTGGGACCGCGACCGGTACCGCGACCGCGACCGATATCGGCGTGAGGAGCCGCGCCGGCCCGATCCGCCGCGCCCGGACCCGCGCCCCGACCTGGGCACGCAACTCCGCGAGCCGATGCGCGACATGGGCGGCGGTGGCGGCATGGGCAGCAAGATCGGCGGCCAGCTCAGCCAGAACCGGCCTACGCGGCCCTCATCGCCGCCGCCG
>DASWVP010000159.1:0-1512 GCA_036401175.1 Azospirillum sp.
ACGATCGGCAGCGGGGACTTGCGCTCCAGGAGGCGGTCCTGCAGTTCCAGCCCGGTCATGCCGCCCATGCGGATGTCGACGATCAGGCAGGCCACCTCGCGCGGGTCGTAGCGGGAGAGGAACGACTCCGCGGAGTCGAAGCAGCGCACGCGGTAGTCCTTGCCCTCGAGCAGCCACTGCAGCGAGTCGCGCACGGCCTCGTCGTCGTCGACGACGTACACGGTGCCCTTCTTCGGAATCAAACTCATTCGGTAACCTCCGCGCTACGCACCGGACCCTTGGGCCGGGCGCCCGTTCCCGGGTCACACCGCCACGCCGGCATTCTTGTTTTCCAAGGCATCTGGCGCGCCGGCCAGGGGAATCCAGAAGGAGAAACGGCAGCCGGCCACGTCGGTCCCATTGTAGATGTTCTCGGCCTGCATCCGCCCCTGGTGCGACTCCACGATGCTGCGGCACAGGTTCAGGCCGATGCCCATGCCTTCGGGCTTGGTGGTGAAGAACGCCTCGTACAGGCGCTCCATCACTTCCGGCGCGAGGCCCTGCCCCGAGTCGAGCACGGAGAACTCGATCACCGGCTGGCCGTCGATGTCCTTCGGGATCACGCGCAGTTCGACGCTGCGCCTGGAGGCGGGGCGGCGGGCGTGCTCGATCGACTCGGCCGCGTTGCGCAGGAGGTTCACCAGCACCTGCTCGATCAGGATCGGATCGACCATCAGCTTGGGCAGGCGCGCGGCGACGTAGTGCGACAGACGCACGTTGCGCCGGCGCAGTTCGATCTCGGCCAGTTCGACCGCCTCCGACACCAGGGTCGCCACGTCCGAGAGCGTTCGGTTCGGCTCGCTGCGCTTCACGAAGGAGCGGATGCGCTGGATGATCTGGCCGGCGCGCTGCGCCTGGCGCGCGGTCTTCTCCAGCGCCGCGAGGAGGTCCTCCTCGTTGATCTGCTGCTTCCTGATGCGCGACACCAGGCCGTTGCAGTAGTTGTTGATCGCGGTCAGCGGCTGGTTCAGTTCATGCGCGACCGACGACGCCATCTCGCCCATGGTGATCAGGCGGCTGGACGATTGCGCGCGCTCGGCCTGGGCGGCGGCTTGTTCCTCGGCATGGCGGCGCGGCGTGATGTCGGTGGCGATCACCATCTGCGCGAGCCGCCCGTCGACCCAGTTGAGGTAGCGCGAACGCACTTCCAGCCACTTGCCCAGCTCGGGCACGAAGATCTCCGCGTTCTCCGATCGCGCGGCGGTCAGCGTTCCGGTGGGCAGGCCGACGAAGGAGTCGACCGCGTCCAGCGACTCGTCCAGGCGCGGCTGCTCCGGCACACCGGCCTGCGCCACCATCTGCAGGTGGCCGGCCGTCTGGACCCCGAACCAGAGGCGGTACAACTTGTTGGCGAACAGCAGCTCCTCGCTGCCCAGCGGCGCCACCGACACCGAGGCGTCCAGCGCCTCCAGCACCGTGGTGAAGCGCTCGTAGGACGCGGAGAGCTGTTCGCGGATGCGGTTCGGCTCGGTG
>DASWVP010000160.1:0-3526 GCA_036401175.1 Azospirillum sp.
GGACCGCTTCATCACCGTCGCCACGACGCGCCCTGAAACCATGCTGGGCGACACGGCCGTCGCCGTGCACCCGGAGGACGAGCGCTACAAGGACCTGATCGGCAAGCACGTCGTGCTGCCGCTGGTCGGCCGCCGCATCCCGATCGTGGGGGACGAGTACGCCGACCCGGAGACGGGATCGGGTGCCGTGAAGATCACCCCGGCGCACGACTTCAACGACTTCAACGTCGGCAAGCGCAACGGCCTGGACGTCATCAACATCATGGACCGGGACGCGCGCCTGACCGACGCCGTGCCGGAGCCCTACCGCGGCCTGGACCGTTACGAGGCGCGCAAGCGGATCGTCGCCGACATCGAGGCGCTGGGCCTGCTGGAGGCGATCGAGCCGCACACGCACATGGTGCCGCACGGCGACCGCTCCGGCGTGGCGATCGAGCCCTGGCTGACCGACCAGTGGTACGTCGACGCCGCGACGCTGGCCAAGCCGGCCATCGAGGCGGTGGAGAGCGGCCGGACGGTGTTCGTGCCCAAGCAGTGGGAAAACACCTATTACGAGTGGATGCGCAACATCCAGCCGTGGTGCGTCAGCCGGCAGATCTGGTGGGGCCACCAGATCCCCGCGTGGTACGGACCGGACGGCCAGGTGTTCGTCGAGGAGACGGAGGAGGCAGCGCGCGCGGCAGCCTACAAGCATTACGGCGCCGACGTCGAACTGACCCGCGACCCCGACGTGCTGGACACGTGGTTCTCGTCGGCGCTGTGGCCGTTCTCGACGCTGGGCTGGCCGGACAGGACGCCGGAGCTGGATCGCTATTACCCGACCGACGTGCTGGTCACGGGGTTCGACATCATCTTCTTCTGGGTCGCCCGGATGATGATGATGGGCCTTCACTTCATGGGCGACGTGCCCTTCCGCACCGTCTACATCCACGCCCTGGTCCGCGACGAAAAGGGCCAGAAGATGTCGAAGTCCAAGGGGAACGTCATCGACCCCCTGGAACTGATCGGCGAATACGGCACCGACGCGCTGCGCTTCACCCTGTCGGCGATGGCGGCGCAGGGCCGCGACATCAAGCTGGCGGTGAACCGTGTCGAGGGCTACCGCAACTTCGCCACGAAGTTGTGGAACGCCGCGCGCTATTGCCAGATGAACGGTGCGGTGCCGGTGCCGGACTTCCAGCCCAAGGGGCTGACGCAGACGGTCAACCGCTGGATCGTCGGCTCGCTGGCCGAAGCCGGCCGGAAGGTCGCCGACGCCATCGAGGCGTACAAGTTCAACGAGGCGGCAAACACCATCTACCAGTTCACCTGGGGCACCTTCTGCGACTGGTACCTGGAGTTCACCAAGCCGATCCTCAACGGTTCCGACGAAGCCGCCAAGGCCGAGACCCGCGCCACCACCGCCTGGGTTCTGGACGAGGTCTTGCACATCCTGCACCCGCTGATGCCCTTCATCACCGAAGAGCTGTGGGAACAGTTGGGCGAGGGCCGGCAGAACCGCCTGATCGGCGCCGGCTGGCCCGAGCACGGCCCCGAACTGGTCGATTCCGCCGCCCGCGACGAGATGGAATGGGTGGTGCGGCTGATCTCCTCGGTGCGCTCCATGCGTTCGGAAATGAACGTGCCGCCGGCCGCGCAGATCGCGCTGTGGCTGAAGGACGCCAGCCCGGAGACGCTGAAGCGGCTGGACACGCACCGTGACCTGATCCTGCGCATGGGCCGTCTGGCCTCCGCCGAGCCGCTGCAAGGCCCGGTGCCGAAGAGCGCGGTGCAGGCCGTCATCGACGAGGCGACGGTGATCCTGCCGCTGGAAGGCATCGTCGACCTGGACAAGGAGCGCGCGCGCCTGACCAAGGAGATCGAGAAGCTGTCGGCCGAGATCAGGAAGATCGACGCCAAGCTCGGCAACGAGCAGTTCGTCGCCAAGGCCCCCGAGGAGGTCATCGAGGAACAGCGCGACCGCCGCGAAACGGCCGCGCAGGCCCGCGACAAGCTGCAAAAGGCCGTGGAGATGCTGGGGGCGTAAGCACCCGCAGGTCGGACGGCGCCCGTGGACTTCATTGCGTCGAAGGTGCTGCTGGCGCTCGTCCTGCCGGGGAACCTGCTGGCCCTGCTGCTGCTGGCCGGCTGCGTCCTGCTGTTCCGCCGGGCCGAGCGGGCGCGGCGGCTCGGCCGTCGCGCCGTCGCGCTGGCGGCCGCCGGGTTCCTGGTCTTCGCCGTCCTCCCCGTCGGGGACTGGCTGGCGCTCCCCCTGGAGAACCGGTTCCCGAAACCGGCCCCGCCGGATCGGGTGGACGGCATCATCGTGCTGGGCGGGGCGGTCAACCCGCCGCTGTCGGCGTCGCGCGGCGAGCCGTCGGTGAACGGGGCGGCCGAGCGCATCCTCGCCTTCGCCGAGCTGGGCCGGCGCTATCCCGAGGCCCGGCTGGTGTTCACCGGCGGTTCCGGCGCGCTGTGGGGCGGCACGCACCGCGAGGCGGAGGCCATGCGGGCGGCGCTGGAGCAGGCGGGGCTCGACACCGGGCGCGTGCTGTTCGAGACCGAGTCGCGCAACACCTGGGAAAACGCGCGGTTCAGCCGTCCGATCGCCGAACCGCGGGCGGGGGAGACGTGGCTACTGGTCACCTCGGCGTGGCACATGCCGCGCGCGGTCGGCGTCTTCCGGCGGGTCGGCTGGCCGGTGCTGCCCTATCCGGTCGACCACCGCACGCGCGGCGACGGCAGGCCGTACCTGATCTTCGACCTGGGGGACGGGCTCGATTCCGCCGCGCGGGTCCTCAAGGAGTGGATCGGCCTCGCCGCCTACCGGCTGATGGACCGCACCGACGCGCCGTTCCCGGCGCCGCAGCCGCCGGATCTGCGACTTCCCTGAGACCACGAAGCCACCCCATTGGCGGGACGGGCTAACTCGGTTAGAGTGCCGCTACCAAATATTGGGGGGTAGCGGGATGCGGCGTGGGCATATGCTGAGAGGAACGGTGGTGCTGGTGGCAGCGCTGTCGCTCGCGGCGTGTGCCGGCGGGCCGCCGACGGCGGGCTCGTCCAAGGGCTACTACAAGGTCGGAAAACCCTATCAGATCAAGGGCGTGTGGTACTATCCGGCCGAGGATTACAGCTACGACGAAACCGGCATCGGGTCGTGGTATGGGCCGGGCTTCCATGCCAAGATGACGGCCAACGGCGAGACGTACGACGAGATGGAGATGACGGCGGCGCACCGCACGCTGCCGATGCCCAGCCTCGTGCGCGTCACCAACCTCGACAACGGGCGCTCGATCGTCGTGCGCATCAACGACCGCGGGCCGTACGCCAACAACCGCATCATCGACATGTCACGGCGCGGCGCCCAGCTCCTGGGCTACGAAACCAACGGCACGGCCAAGGTGCGCGTGCAGATCCTGGCCGATGAGAGCCGGCAGATCGCCGCCGCCGCGCGCGCCGGAACGCCGGCCCCGGTCCTGGCCGAACTCGACGGGCCGGCGCCGAAGGCCGCCCCGCGCGGCCGGATCGAGGTGACGGGCACGCC
>DASWVP010000161.1:0-19053 GCA_036401175.1 Azospirillum sp.
GCCGTCGGGCGCATGGTGGCCGGGGCCGGGGCCGGGGGCGGAGGCGGAGGCGTGACGATGGTGGTGGTCATCGTCGCGGGCGGCTCGGGCGCCTTCGGCGCGGCCATGGCAACGGGAACGATGACGGCCGGTGGCGGCGGAGGCGGGGCCGTGGCGACCGGCGCTTCGACCGGAGCTGGAGCGGCCGGAGCGAGCGGCGCCGGCGTGGGCTTGGTGGTGGGGATCACGATCGTGATGGTGGTTTCCGCCGGCCGGGCGGCGGGGGCGGCCGGCGCCGTGGCGGGTGTGGTGGCCGGCGCCTGTTCGATCACCAGACAGCCGAACCCGGCGCCGACGATGCGGCGGCACAGCGCGTTGCCGTTGGTGCCGGGCGCGGTCGTGGCCCGCAGCGCGACGCCTTGCTTGCTGGCGCCCAGCGCCACCACGTCGGCGTTCAGCCCGTTCACCAGCTCGGGCTTGCGGCGCTTCATCGTCTGCCAGGCCCACCAGGCCTCGCCTTCCTTGCCGTACAGGCCGAACTGCAGCACGGCGCCCCCCGGTTCGGCGGCACCGGCGGGACCGGCGGCGAGGCCGATGGCAAGCGCGGCGGCGGCGGTTAACGTCGCGGCGAAACGGACAACGGCACGGGGAAAGGGAGCGCGGGTGTGCGGAGCCTGGGAGAGCGAAGCGTGCGACAAGGGCGGCAACCTGTTTGACCCCGTTCCGACGGTCCAGCCGGGCGTGCGGGACCTGACGGCGGTGGAAACGCGATACCACCCATTTGCGGCTAATTCAAACGTCGTGTCATGAACGAACTTTCGGATAGGTGCGCTTTTTCAGGGGTCGTTGCCGACAAGATACGGTCGGTACAGCGCATCCGAGCGCAGGATGTGCTCCCGCAACCAGCGGCTCAGGAAATCCAGGATCTCGTCGCCCACCCCGGACTGGTGGTTCGCCACCACGCGGGCGCGGATGTCCAGCACCTGTTGCGTGAGCTGGACGTGGATGGCGCGATGGCCGGGCAGATCCGGGTAGCCGGCCCGTTCCATGTATCCCTCTTCCTTGTCGAAGTGGAAGACGGTGTAGTCGATCAACTCGTCCAGCACGGCTTCCAGGTTGATCCGGTCCTGCCGGCTGTCGGCCGCCGCCACCTGGTTGATCAGGTCGATCAGCGTGCGGTGGTCGTTGTCCAGATCCTCGACGCCGACGCTCATGCTGTCGTTCCAGGTGATGATGGTGACCGAGTTGCGGGTGTCGATCACCGACAGGAACGCTTCGACGACGACCGGGTCGAACTCGATGCCGGCGCGCTCGCGCACATAGGTGATCGCCTCGACCGGCGCCCAGGCGTCCTTGTAGGAGCGGCGGTGGGTCAGGGCGTCGAACACGTCGGCCACGGCGACGATGCGGGCCGACAGCGGAATGTCGGTGCCGCGCTGGCGGTAGGGATAGCCGCTGCCGTCGAACTTCTCGTGATGGTGCCCGGCGATCTCCGCGCCCAGCGCCAGATAGCCGCCGGCCTCCGACAGCCGGGCGGCGCGCTCCAGGATCATGCGGCCGTTGTGGCTGTGGTTCTGCATCAGCGCCCGTTCCTCGGGATCGAGGCGGCCGGGCTTCTGCAGGATGCCGTCGGGGATCGTTACCTTGCCGACGTCGTGCAGCATGCTGGCGACGCGCAGGCGTTCGCGGTAGCGGTCGTCGATCTGGCCGGCGTAGGGGCTGTCGTGCTGAAGCGCGCGGGCCATTTCGTCGGTCAGGCGCGAGACGCGCAGGATGTGCTGGGAGGCGAAGGGGTCCTTGTGCTCGGCCAGCATGGCGAGCGCGACGACGCTCGCCTTGTGCACGCGCCGCAGCCGCAGCTCGATGGCCGAACGGGCGTCCGGGCCGGTCGGCCGCGGCGCGCCGGGCAGGCGCCGCCGCACCGTGAAACGGCAGGCCGGCTTGCGACTCGACTGGCCTTCCATGCGTATCCCGCCTTGCCCTGTGACAATCCCGATATTGCCGCCACCAAGGATTGCTTTTCAAGCGACCAGTGTCGAGTCCGGGGGCAATCGGGTGAAGGTTTGGTTTCTCCTCAAATAGGACGGCCGTCATCCCCGCGAAGGCGGGGATCCATGTTCCCGACGACTGAACGCTATGGAAGACGTGGATCCCCGCCTTCGCGGGGATGACGGAACAAACAATTAGTAAGATCAAAAACCTCTACCCGATTGCCCAGTGTCGAGTCCGGGGGCATCACAGGCGGCGATACAGGTTCGGATCGCCCAGCGCGGCGACGGCGATGATCATCAGTTCGGTGGGCTCGTCCTCGACCTGCAGCCGCGCGTGCGGGGGCAGGTCCGGCCGGTTGATGTCCGGCGTCACCACGACGTACACGCGCGACGCCTGCCCGGCCCGCATGAAGCGGTCGCCGGCCGCGATCGGTTTGTGTCTCCAGCCCATCGCATTCCTCTTCGCCCGGTCACGGCTTGCACGCCTGTTGCCAATGTGGCGGCCCGCGGCCCGCGCCGCAACCGTGCATCGCGCGGGGCATCGGGCGGGGGCGGGCGGAACCAAGGGCGGGGACCTCCGGTTGTTCCCGCGTGATCCCGAGACGGACAGTCGACCCGACGATCAAGGAGAGGACCCGCATGGCCGAGGATCTGGAAGAACGCATCCGGCGGCGCGCCTATCAGATCTGGGATCGGGAAGGCCGGCCCGAAGGCCGCCGCGACGACCACTGGGCGCTGGCCCGCGAAGAGATCGCCATCGAGGACAATTACGCGCACACGCTGCGCCCCAACCCCAGCCACGGCCCCGACGACACCGCCGAGCACACCGAGCCGGTGGAGCCGGTGCTGAGCATGGCCAACCAGGGCGAAATGCCGGGCCTGTACGAC
Source organism: Azospirillum sp. (assembly GCA_036401175.1). Lineage (GTDB taxonomy): Bacteria > Pseudomonadota > Alphaproteobacteria > Azospirillales > Azospirillaceae > Azospirillum. Next base: position 2,859 of record DASWVP010000161.1, read on the forward strand.
CAGGGCGAGGAGTTCCAGATCCCCGGCGACGGCGACCGCCCGCCCTGGCCCGAGACGGCGGACGCCCGGGGAGGGGACGCCCGGGGAGGGGAGGCCGGCGCCGCCGGGCGGTCGCCGCCCGGCCGCAAGCCGCGCCGCCGCGCCGGCACCTGAGGCCCGTTTCCGCCTGAAGAGGGAGCATCATGAACACGAACCTGGAAATCGCCTTCCACAACATGGACCGGTCGGAGGCGCTGGAGGGCTACATCCGCGAGCGGGCGGAAAAGCTGGAGCGGCTGTACGACCGGCTGGTCGGCATCCGGGTGGCGCTGGAACACCAGCAGCGCCAGCACAGGACCGGCAACGTCATCGACGTGCACATCGAGCTGATGGTGCCGGGCAACGACATCGTCGTCAGCCGCCAACCGAAGAAGGCGAGGGAGAAATACGCCAACCCCGACGCCCGCACGTCGATCCGCGACGCCTTCGAGGCGGCCGAGCGCCAGCTCGCCGAGTACAAGCAGAAGCTGCGCGGCGACGTGAAGGCGCATGACGCGGAGGTGCCCGGCCGGGTGTCGCAGATCAATCCGGCCGAGGATCACGGCTTCATCACGACCAGCACCGGCACGCAGCTCTATTTTCACCGCAATTCCTGCATCAACGTCACCTTCGACGATCTGCGGACGGGCGACACGGTGAAGTACGTCGAAACCGTCGGCGACACCGGCCCGACCGCATCCAAGGTCTGGCGCGCCGCCGGTTCCGACACCGAACTGGCGCGGGCCTGAGCGGCCAGATCGCCGGCCACCCCATCGCCAAACGGCGGGTTCCGGGCGCGCGCGTGCCCGGAACCCGCCGTCGTGCGTGCGGCTCCCTCCCCGGTCCTGCCGAACGGACTGGCCGAAGGTTCGAGCCATGACCGGCTTGACCGCGCGGGGAACGGGTGGTCAATGTTCTCCCCATCGCTTACTATCGAGCGCCGTGCCCGCCGAACGAGTGGCGTTCCTGGAGTCCAAGGGATGATCGACCTTGACGAGTTGGAGCGGGACGCGCTCACCGAACTCCTCAACATGGGGGTGGGGCGCGCCGCCACCTATCTGAGCCGGATGGTGTCCGATCAGGTGTCGCTGTCCGTGCCGGACGTCAGCATCGTCCCGCGCGAGGCCGCGCTCCAGGCGCTGACCAGCAGCGAGCCGTCGCCCTTCGTCGCCGTCAGCCAGAACTTCCAGGGGCGGTTCTCGGGGCGCGCCCTGCTGATCTTCCCGGAGGTCAACTCGCTGGAGCTGGTGCGCGCCGCCGTCGGCGCCGGCTACAGCCTGGAGGAGATCGTCGACCTGGAGCAGGAGGCGCTGACCGAAATGGGCAACGTCATCCTCAACGGCTGCCTGTCGGTGATCGCCAACTCGCTGAAGGAAACGCTGAACATCTCGCTGCCCAACCTGCTGCGCGGCGACGGGCGCACCCTGCTGTACGGCACCGACGCCGGCAACGCCGCCGGCGGGGGCTCCGCCAACGAACTGGTGCTGCTGCTCTACATCGACTTCTCGATCCGCAGCCGCAACATCCGCGGCTACATCGCGCTGCTCATGGACGTTCCGTCGCTCACCAACCTGCGGGACCTGATCCACCGCTTCATCGCCGACATCGCATCCGAGGCGCCCCGTGGCGACCGTTCCTGACGCTTCCGCCGGCTTGCTGATCGGCGTGCTCGACGTGCTGGACGCCGGTGTCGTCCTGCTCGATGCCGGCGGCCGCGTGCGCCTGTGGAACGCCTGGATGGAGCGCGCCACCATGTGCGCCGCCGCCGACCTGCTGGGCCGTGCCCTGACGTCGGTGTTTCCGGAACTGCGCGGTTCGCGCATCGACGCCGCCATCGAGGACGCGCTGACCACCGGCGCCCCGGCCGTGCTGTCGCACACGCTGAACCGCTTTCCCTTCACGCTGCGCCGGCCGGACGGGCGGCCGCTGGCGCACAACACCACGGTGCGCCGCATCGCGGTGGGGGGCGAGCCGCTGTGCGTCATCCAGATCACCGACGTGACGCTGCAGGTCGAGCGCGAGCGCTACCTGCGCGAACGGCGCGAGGCGCGCTACCGCGCCGTCGTCGACACCGCGCAGGACGCCATCGTCACCACCGACGTCGCCGGCACCATCCAATGGCTGAACCGCGCCGCCGAGCGGCAGTTCGGCTATGCCGCGGACGCGGCGGTGGGGCTGCCCATCGCCACGGTGCTGGGCGATGGGGCGGCGCGCTGGCTGGAGGCGGCCGACGCCGAGCCGGCGGCCAGCGCCGGCCCGCTGGAGGTGACCGGCCAACGCCGGGACGGCGGCACGGTGGACCTGGAGATGTCGGTTGCCCGCTGGACGGCGGAGGGGTCGAACGTCTTCATCACCGGCATCCTGCGCGACGTCACCGAGCGCACGCGCGCCCGCGGGGAGCTGCAGCGCGCGCTGGATCAGAAAAGCCTGCTGCTGCGCGAGGTGAACCACCGCGTGAAGAACAGCCTGCACCTGGTGTCCAGCCTGCTGTCGCTGCAGCTGCGCGGCGTCACCGACGACCGGCTGCGCCACCACTTTCGCGACGCCATCAGCCGCATCCACGCCATCGCCCAGGTCCACGCGCGCCTCTACCAGACCGAGCGCTTCGAAACGGTCGAGTTGGGGACCTACCTGCACGCGCTGGCCGCCGACCTGCTCGACGCCTCGGGCGGGGTGATGGCGTGCGACCTGCACATCGACGCGGAGGAGGTCGAACTGCCGATCGACCTCGCCATCCCGCTCAGCCTCATCGCCAACGAGCTGATCACCAACGCCATCAAGCACGGCGCCGGCCGGCAGGTGCGGATCGACGTCTCGCTGCGCCGGGTGGGCCGCGACCTGGAGTTCATGGTGACCGACGACGGCCCCGGCCTGCCTGCCGATTTCGAGCCGGAGCGGGCGAAAAGCCTGGGGCTGCGCATCGTCACCACCCTGACGCGGCAGATCGGCGGCACGCTGCACCTCGAACCGGTGGCGCGGGGGGCGACCTTCCGCATCGCCGTCCCGTTCAGCGAGGAGGCGGTCGTCGTCGCAACGGGTTAGAGCGGATGCCCCACGCATCGGAACGGCGAACCGCAGGACGTTGGGTTTTCGGCTGGCGCCTCAACCCAACCTACGCGAGACGTGCCTGTAGGTTGGGTTGAGCGTCAGCGAAAACCCAACGTCAAGCGAAGGCCGGCGTCAGGACACCCGCTCGCGCAGGGCCTTGAGAAGGCCGTCGATGTTGCCGCCGTTGGACTGGATGACCGAGGCGAACTCCTGGCGCTGGGTGACGCCCATGCTCACACCCTCGACCACCACGTCGATGATCTTGTAGCCGCCGTCCTTCTTGCGCACGCGCCAGTCGACGTTGATGGGCGGCCCGCTGGGGCGGACGATCTGCGTGCCCACCATGGCGTCGGTCTCGCCCTCCGGCCGGGTGCCGGTGATGCGGAACGTCTCGCCGGAATACTCGATGAAGCGGTTCGCGTAGGTCTGGACGATCAGCCGCTCGAACAGCCGCTCGTACTCCTGCTGCTGCTGGGACGACGCCTGGTTCCAGAAGCGGCCCAACACCCAGCGGCTGATGTAGGGCACGTCGAAGCCCTGGTACAGCAGGTCGCGGAAGCGGGTGAGGGCCTGCTGGCGCTGCAGGTCCTTGCGGGCGAACGTGTTGATCGCCTCGTTGCCGAGCGTGTTGATGAAGTCGGCCGCGCCCTTGTCGCTGATGGACTGGGCGAAGGCGGAGGGTACGGCCCGGCTGCCGAACGCGAGCAGGGCCGCACAGGAAAGGAAGAGGCGACGATTCAGCATGGCTCAGTCAAAGTGGCTGAAGGCGGGCGGTTGTCAATGCCCTGGACGGGAGACCCGATCGGGTAGGACTCAACGCTTCGTGGCCGCCGGATCGACGGGGAAGTCCGGCTGTTCGGCGGGGGCCGCCTTGCCGTCGCGGATCTCGACCTGACGGCGCTGCCGGTACAGGCTGCGCAGCGTCGCGTAGGGATCGACCGAGTTGCGCCGCACGTCGTCGATGGTGCCCAGCAGTTCCGACCGGCGGTCGATCGTCGTGGCGCCGCTGCGGGCCCACAGGGCGCCCTTGGCGCCGGCGGTGTAGGCCGCGCCGCGCACCGGGTCGGCCACCGTGTCGACGCCGAGGCCGACCGTGTCGCGCAGGCCCGACGGCCCGAGCAGCGGCAGCACGAGGTAGGGCCCGTCGCCCAGGCCCCACACGGCGAGCGTCTGGCCGAAATCTTCCGATTCGTAGGGGATGCGCGCCTCGGTGGCGACGTCGGCGAGGCCGCCCATGCCCAGGATGGTGTTGGTCAGGAACCGCCCGGCCGCGTCGGTGGCGCCCTGGCGGTCGCCCTGGAGAATCTGGTTGGCGATCACCAGCGGCATCGTCAGGTTGACGAGGAAGTTGTGCACCACGTCGCGCACCGGGTTGGGCACGACGTTGACGTACACTTCGGTCGCCGGCCGGATCAGCAGGATGTCCGTGCCTTCGTTGAAGCCCCAGATGGCCCGGTTGACCGGCTCCAACGGGTCGTTCGCGTCGAACCCGGCGCTTTGCGTCGAATTGCCGGAAGGCGTCGCGCAGGCGGCTGTGGCAAGGATCAGGGCCGTTGCGGCGGTGCGCAGGAGGGAGCGGGAAAGGCTGGCCAGCGTCATGTCGGAACGGCTTCGTCTTGGTTCACGGGGCGGCAATCCCCCTTGGACCGCGCGGCGGGAAGGGGGCGAAGGACCTCGGCCGGCCGGAACCGGCCAGGGAACTGCCATTCCGTCCACTAACACAGGCGTAGCCTTTTGACCAGCGTGTGACATGCGGCACCGGGCGCAAACCGCGCCGGTGTGGTAACCATGCCGACGTAAACCGATGCACGGCGCGCCCGTGCGGCGGGGTAACGAGCGGATTCCGGTGGAATTCGGTTTACGCTGCATAAAGATATCTTTATATCTGTATCCAAGGACGGCGGGCCGGATCGGTTCGGGACGGCCGAGGCGTGGAAACGGGTGGACGGCGGGCCATGGACGACCTGCTTGCGACATTGAAGGCGGCGGCGGAGACCACACGGCTCCGGCTGCTGGCGCTGTGCGCCCACGGCGAGCTGACGGTGAGCGAGCTGACGCAGATCCTCGGCCAGAGCCAGCCGCGCGTCTCGCGCCATCTCAAGCTGCTGTGCGACGCCGGCCTGCTCGACCGCTTCCGCGAGGGCACCTTCGCCTTCTACCGGCTGGCCGAGAAGGGGCCGTCGGCGGAGCTGGCACGCGTGCTGGTCGACGCCATCCCGTCCGACGACCCGACGCTGGCGCTGGACCTGGAGCGGCTGGAGTCGATCAAACGCGCCCGTTCGGAGGCGGCGTCCTCCTATTTTCGCGAGAACGCCGGGCGCTGGCACGAGATCCGCTCGCTGCACGTGCCCGAACGCGAGGTGGAGGAGGCGCTGGTGCGCCTGCTGCCGGACGATGAGGGCGGTATCGGCGACCTGCTCGACGTCGGCACCGGCACCGGGCGCATGCTGGAGGTGCTGGGGCCGCGCGCGCGCCGCGCCGTCGGCGTCGACCAGTCGCGCGAGATGCTGTCCATCGCCCGCGCCAACCTGGAGGCGGCCGGCCTGCGCCATTGCCACGTGCGGCAGGCCGACATGTACCAGTTGCCGTTCCCGTCCGGTTCCTTCGACGCGGCGGTCATCCATCAGGTGCTGCACTTCGCCGAAGACCCCGCCGACGTGCTGGCCGAGGCGGCGCGCGTGCTGCGCCCCGGCGGGCTGCTGCTGATCGTCGATTTCGCGCCGCACGGGCTGGAAGCCCTGCGCGCCGAGCACGCGCACCGCCGCCTGGGCTTCGCCGACGACGAGGTCGCGCTGTGGTGCCGCCACGCCGGGCTCGACTGCGCGCCGGTCGTGCATCTGCCCGGCGACCCGCTCACCGTTTCCATCTGGCCGGCGATCCGCCTCGCGGGACGCCCGGCCGCCCCCGTCCCCGCCATCCTCTCCAGCACCGGAGCCCCCCCATGACCATCGGCCCGTCGGTCAGCTTCGAGTTCTTCCCGCCCAAGACGGAGAAGATGGAACAGAGCCTGTGGCAGGCGATCCAGCGCCTTGCCCCGCTCGGTCCCGCCTTCGTGTCGGTGACCTACGGGGCCGGCGGCTCGACGCGCGAGCGCACGCACAACACCGTGTGCCGCATCCAGCGCGAAACCGGCATCCAGGCCGCCGCGCACCTGACCTGCGTCGGCGCCACCCGCGCGGAGATCGACGCCATCGCCCGCACCTATTGGGACGCCGGCATCCGCCACATCGTGGCGCTGCGCGGCGACCCGCCGGAGAGCGAGGGCGGGGCGGGCGCCGTCTACGTGCCGCACCCCGGCGGCTATGCCTATGCCGTGGACCTCGTGGAGGGGCTGAAGCGCGTCGCCGACTTCGAGATATCGGTCGCCGCCTATCCCGAGGCGCACCCCGAGGCGCCGTCGGCGGCCTTCGACCTGGACAATCTGAAGCGCAAGGTGGACGCCGGCGCCACCCGCGCCATCAGCCAGTTCTTCTTCGACAACGACGCCTTCCTGCGCTTCCGCGACCGCTGCGCGGGTGCGGGCATCGCCGTGCCGATCATCCCCGGCATCCTGCCGATCACCAACTTCGCCCGCGCGGTGGAGTTCGCCGCCAAGTGCGGCGCCGCCATGCCGCCGAAGTTCGCCGACACCTTCGACGGTCTGGACGCCGACCCGGAAACCCGCCAGCTCGTCGCCGCCACCATGGCCGCCGAGCAGTGCCAGGCGTTGCGGGCCGCCGGAGTGGAGCACTTCCACTTCTACACCCTCAACCGTTCGGACCTGACGATCGCCATCTGCCGCATGCTGGGGGTGAAGGCCAGGGCGGCGGTGACCTGAACGATGCCGCCGAAATACAGCCATTTCATTTCGCGTTTCGGTGACGACGACTTCGAGTGGGATTCCCACAAGAGTCTGGTCAACCTGCACGATCGCGACGTCGCATTCACCGCCGCGCAGATCGTCTTCCGGGGGCGTCTGCTGCGCCGGCCGGACAGCCGCGCCAATTATGGCGAGGCGCGCTGGCAGGTGCTGGGCGAATTGCATGGGCGCGTCGTCGCCATCATCTATACCCAGCGTGGCCGGAAGTGCCGTATCATATCGGTGCGTCGCGCCACGCCCGAGGAGACGGAGATCTACTATGGTGGCTAAATCGGACCCGCCGAAGGAGTATTTCGACCGACTTTGGGAAATTCCCGAGGAGGAGATCGACTATCAGGCCAATCCCAAGACCACCGCCAAGGACTGGGAAGACGCCGAGGAACTGATCCCCGTGGACCCCGAGGAACTGGCGAAGCTGACCGTGCCGCCGGAGCGCCACACGCTGAAGCGCACCGGCTGAGCGACCGCGAACCGGAAGGCACCCCCATGCCCGCGCGTCCCGCCTATGACGAGGACTTTTACGCCTGGACGCAGGAGCAGGCCCGGCTGCTGCGCGAGGCAGCGCGCGAACGCGTCAACACGCCCATCGACTGGCAGAACATCGCCGAGGAACTCGACATCATGGGCGGGCAGGTCAAGGACGCGATCTGGAGCCATCTGGCGACGGTGATCGAACATCTGCTGAAGCTGGAGCACTCGCCCGACCCGTATCCCCGGCGCAAGTGGCGGATTTCGGTGCAGAAGGCGCGGCGCCATCTGGAATCCAAGCTGGAGGACCACCCCAGCCTGAAAGGCTGGCCGGCCACGGTGCTGCCCAAGGCATGGCTGGACGGCTGCGCCGACGCGATCCAGGACGACAGCGTCGATCCCGACGCCCTGCCGGAGGACTGCCCCTACACGCTGGACCAGATCCGCGACCCGAACTGGTGGCCGGCGAACCGGCACGGGCTGGAGGGCTGAACTGTGGGCATCAGTATTGACGAGGATGTCTACGGCTGGAGCCAAGAGCAGGCGTCCCTGCTGCGTGATGCGGCTCGCACCGGCCGGCACGCGGGGCTCGACTTCGAGACTCTTGCTGAGCAGATCGAAGACATGGGCAGGACGCAGAAGCAGGGGGTGCGCTACGCCCTCACTCGTGTGGTCGAGCACCTGCTGTATCTGCAATACGTCAACCGGCGAGAAGGGCGGGTTGTCTGGAAAGAGACGGTTCTGCTGGGCCGGTATCACGCCAGGGACATACTCGACGACAATCCGCCGCTGCGCGACACCTTCGACCTTGAAGAAATCTACCGCAGAGGCAGGACGCTGGCTGAACTCCACTTCCAGCACGCCGGGCTGGACAGCCGCGTGCTGCCCGAGGAGTGCCCCTACGATCTCGCCCATCTTCTCGACGAGGGATGGTGGCCGAAGAACAAGTTCGGCTGGGCGTAGGGACGGGTCGGATGTCGGCAAGTGCTCTCATCGGAACGCTTTTCGGAGCGCTCATTGCCGACGCTGCGTCGGCAAAGGGTATTGCCATAGCCAGTGCGCTAGGGGCGACCGTCGCTGAAGCCGTTCAAGCCATTGGGCGTCGCCGCATGGAGGACGCACGAGAAATCCTTTTTGATGAACTTCGGCTTGGCGACAAGACTTTGGAAGACGCTGCGCAGGTTGAGGAAATTGTTGCGTGTTTGCTCCGCTACGGGCGAGCTGCGCAAGAAGGGTCGGCCCGTCTAAACTTACGCTTAATGGCGACCGTGATGGATGGATTGTACAGCAAGTCTAGGTTAACTGCAAATGAATTTCTTTATTATGCTGATATACTGAGTGTACTTCGCCGTGAGGAAATTGTTATTATTGGCTGCATGCATCGTCATGATAAGGCTATACGTTTGATGCGTGAAAATGGTGACGAGCAAGTTTGCAGTGCTTATGAACGTGCGTGCGAGGAGCTAGTTCCAAAGTTTTTTTCTTCTAAAGATGAGTTTAACGCATTCTGTGCATCTGCTTCCAGGACGGGCTTAATTGCGATGGGGGTGGTGATTGATGAGCTTGGTTTGTATAAACTAACGCCCCTTATGAATCGCCTGGTTCAATACGTTGATTTGGAAGCTGCCCAGCAGCGTGAAACCGAACTCGAAATCTCGCCTTAGAAAGTAGTCTCCCATGCCCCACATCCTCGACCTTCTGCGTGACCGTGTTCTCCTGTGCGACGGCGGGTTCGGCAGCCGCATCCAGGCGCTCGACCTCGATGTCGAGAAGGATTACTGGGGGCACGAGAACTGCACCGACATCCTGCCGCTGTCGCGCCCGGACATCGTCCGCGAGATCCATCGCGGCTATTTCGAGGCCGGCGCCGACATGGTGGAGACCGACACCTTCGGCGCCTCGCCGGTGACGCTGGGCGAGTTCGGGCTGTCGGACAAGGCGTACGAGATCAACGTCCGCGCCGTCGAGCTGGCGCGCGAGGCGGCGGAGACGTTCACGGACGGGCGGGCGCGCTTCGTGCTGGGCTCCATCGGGCCGGGCACCAAGCTGCCCAGCCTCGGGCACATCGCCTACGCCGACGCGGAGGAGAGCTTCTTCGTGCAGGCGGCCGGGCAGATCGCCGGCGGCTGCGACGCCATCCTGATCGAGACCTGCCAGGATCCGCTGCAGATCAAGGCCGCCGTCAACGGCGTCAAGCGCGCGCGCAAGGAGGCGGGCGCCGACACGCCGGTCTTCGTGCAGGTCACCGTGGAGACCACCGGCACGCTGCTGGTCGGCACCGACATCGCGGCGGCGGCCACCATCATCCAGGCGCTGGACGTGCCGCTGATGGGGCTGAACTGCGCGACCGGCCCCATGGAGATGGGCGAGCACGTGCGCTGGCTGGCGCAGAACTGGCCGGGCCTGATCTCCGTGCAGCCGAACGCCGGCCTGCCGGAACTGGTGGACGGCAAGACGCACTACCCGCTGGCGCCTGCCGATTTCGCGCACTGGCTGGAACGCTTCGTCACCGACGACGGCGTCAATCTGGTGGGCGGCTGCTGCGGCACCAACGTGCCGCACATCGCGGCGGCCGACGCCATGCTGCGCAAGCTGGCGCCGTCCGGCACCCACCGCCCGGCGCCGAAGGGGCGCACCGTGCACTGGGTGCCGGCGGCGGCGTCGCTGTATTCCCAAGTCACGCTGCGCCAGGAGAACGCCTTCTTCGCCATCGGCGAGCGCTGCAACGCCAACGGCTCCAAGAAGTGGCGCGAGCTGCAGGAGAAGGGCGACTGGGACGGCTGCGTCGAGATGGCGCGCGAGCAGGTGAAGGAGGGCAGCCACGCGCTGGACGTCTGCACCGCCTTCGTCGGGCGCAACGAATCGGCCGAGATGCAGGCGGTGGTGCAGCGCTTCGTCGGCTCGGTCACGGCGCCGCTGGTCATCGATTCGACCGAGTATCCCGTGCTGGAGAAGGCTTTGCAGCTCTATGGCGGCAAGGCGATCATCAACTCCATCAACTTCGAGGACGGCGAGGAGCCGGCCCGCCAGCGCCTGGAACTCGCCAAGAAATTCGGCGCCGCGGTCATCGCGCTCACCATCGACGAGGAGGGCATGGCGAAGACGGCCGAGCGCAAGCTCGAAATCGCCAAGCGACTCTATGATCTGGCGGTGGGGGAATACGGGCTGGCGCCGGCCGACCTGCTGTTCGACCCGCTGACCTTCACCATCGCCACCGGCAACGAGGACGACCGCAAGCTGGCCGTCTGGACGCTGGACGGCATCGAGACGATCGCCCGCGAACTGCCGGAATGCCAGATCATCCTCGGCCTTTCCAACGTCTCGTTCGGCCTGAACGCGGCGGCGCGGCACGTGCTGAACTCGGTGTTCCTGGACCACGCGGTGAAGCGCGGCATGACCGGCGCCATCGTGCACGTGTCCAAGATCGTGCCGCTGCACCAGATCCCCGAACAGGAAGTCAAGGTCGCCGAGGATCTGATCTTCGACCGCCGTGCGGAAGGATACGACCCGCTGCAGGCGTTCATCGCCCTGTTCGAGGGCCGCAAGGCCGCCGACGCCAAGAAGAAGGTCCGCCCGGATACGATCGAGGAGTGCCTGAAGCAGCGCATCGTCGACGGCGACCGCACCGGCCTGGAAGACGACCTGTGCACGGCGCTGGAAAAGTACACGCCGCTGGAGATCATCAACACCTTCCTGCTGGACGGCATGAAGGTGGTGGGCGAGCTGTTCGGCTCGGGCAAGATGCAGCTTCCCTTCGTGCTGCAATCGGCGGAGACGATGAAGGCCGCCGTCGCCTACCTGGAACCGATGATGGAGAAGGTGGAAGGCCAGCAGAAGGGCACCATGGTGCTGGCCACCGTGAAGGGCGACGTGCACGACATCGGCAAGAACCTCGTGGACATCATCCTCACCAACAACGGCTACAAGGTCGTCAACCTGGGCATCAAGCAGCCGGTCGGCGCCATCATCCAGGCCGCCAAGGAACACAAGGCCGACGCCATCGGCATGTCGGGCCTGCTGGTGAAGTCCACCGTCGTCATGCGCGAGAACCTGGAGGAGATGACGCGCGAGGGGCTGGAGGTGCCCGTTCTGCTGGGCGGCGCGGCGCTGACCCGCGCCTATGTGGAGGAGGATTGCGCCAACTCCTACGGCTCCGGCCGCGTCGCCTACGCCGGTGACGCGTTCGACGGGCTGACGCTGATGGATCAGGTGGTGACCGGCAGCTTCGACAACCAGCTGGCCCTGCAGCGCGTGAAGCGCGAGGGCCGGCCGGTGAACCGCCGCCGCACGCTTGGCCGCGCCACCCAGGCGGCGACCGGGCCGGTCGACAAGGAGGCCGTGCGCGCCCGCCGCGCCCGTCTGGCCGAGGGTGTCGCCGTGCCGCCGCCGCCGTTCTGGGGGGCGAAGGTGATCGAGCACGTGCCGCTGAAGACGCTGGTCACCTACCTGAACGAGCGCATGGTCTACCAGCTCCACTGGGGCTACCGGAAGGACGGCCGGACGCTGGCCGAGTTCATGGAGTGGTCGAAGAAGGAGCTGCGCCCCATCCTCGACCGCCTGCTCTCCCAGTGCGCCAAGGAGGAGATCCTGCGTCCGCAGGCCGCCTACGGCTATTGGAAGGCGGCGGCGGACGGCAACGACCTGATCCTGTTCCAGGAGGACGGCGCCACCGAGGCGGCGCGCTTCACCCTGCCGCGTCAGGCCAAGGAGGACGGCGAGTGCATCGCCGACTTCTTCCGCGACGTGAACGACGCGGAGCGCGACGTCATCGGCCTGCAGGTCGTCACCATGGGCCAGCACGCGTCGGAGGTTGCGCGGGAGTGGTTCGCCGAGAACCGCTACCAGGACTATCTGTACCTGCACGGCCTGTCGGTGGAGATGGCCGAGGCGATGGCCGAGTACGTGCACGCCCGCATCCGCGCCGAGCTGGGCTTCGGCGCCGAGGACGCGCGCGAGAAGGACAAGCTGCTCCAGCAGGGCTACCACGGCTCGCGCTACAGCTTCGGCTATCCGGCCTGCCCGAACCTGGAGGATCAGGCGGCGCTGCTGCGCCTGCTGGACGCCGGCCGCATCGGCGTGTCGCTGACCGACGAGCACCAGCTCGACCCCGAGCAGAGCACGTCCGCCATCGTGGTGCACCACCCGCGCGCCCGGTACTTCAGCGTGTGATCCCCTCTCACCCTCCCCCGCCCCCGGCGGGGGAGGGTGGGCAATCGGGTGAAGGCTTGAATTCCCTTAAAACAGGAACGCCGTCATCCCCGCGAAGGCGGGGATCCATGTTTCCGACGACCGGACACTACGGAAAACGTGGATCCCCGCCTTCGCGGGGATGACGGAATATCAAACAATGTGATCAAAGTCCTTCACCCGATTGCCCGGCGGGGGAGGGGCGGAGTGGGGGCAGACGTCGCGGTTTCGTGTTATCCTCCCATAAGGAGGCACCCCATGGCCGTGGTCGACGAGAAGCTGAAGATCCTGCTGGACCGCATCGTGCCGGCCCTGAACCCGGAGGCCGTCTACCTGTTCGGCAGCCGCGCGCGCGGCGATTTCCGCGAGGACAGCGACTACGACCTGCTGGTCGTCGTGTCCGACGACACGCCGCGCGAGCGGCGGTCCATCCGTTATGCATTCGAGACCAGCCGGGCGACGCGGGTGCCGGCGGACATCATTCCGTGCACACGCACGGGGTTCGAACGCGCCAAGGACCTCGTCGGCACGCTGAGCTACGAAGCCAACCACAACGGCAGGCTGGTCTATGGTCATTGAATCCGTGCTGCCCTGGCTGGGTGTCGTCGAGCAGGACATGAAAGCCATTCGGAACAACCTGTACGGCCCGGATCCCGTGCCGACGGTCGCCGCCTACCATTGCCAGCAGGCAGCCGAGAAGCTTGTGAAGGCGACGCTCGTCTCGCTGTCGCTCTGATCGACGACATTCCTCTGGATCACCCGCTGCGTCCCACGCTCGTGCCACTGGAGCGGTTTACGCCGTATGTGGCCGTGTTCCGGTACCCCGGAGCCTCGCCTTTCGACGAGCCGCCGGACGAACCCACCATCGACGAGGTCGCCTCCTGGCTTGCCGAGATCGAGGCGGCGCGGGGCGCGGTGGTGCGTTTCCTCGGCATCGGCTGATGCCCGGCGGACGCGCTTTTGCCCGGATCATAGGCAATTCGCCTTAATACGTTTTCAAGCTTGTTGACCTACGTATGTTGGTCTGACCGACAACAATGCGGGGCGGCCGCGCGTGCGCGGTCCGTGGGGAGACAGGCGATGAATGCGGTTCTCGGTTTGGCCGACCGGCTGCTCGGCCGGGTCAAGGTGTCGCACAAGCTGGCCCTGGCGCTGCTGCCGCCCATCGTCGGGCTGCTGATCCTGTCCATGCGCGTCGTCTGGCCCGAGGTCGAGGTCGGCCGCGAGGCGGAGCGCATGAAGGACATGACGCGCGCGACCATCACCATGACCGCGCTGGTCCACGAACTCCAGAAGGAGCGCGGGCTGTCGTCGAACTTCATCGCCGGCCGCGGGGCGGCGGCCGATGGCGAACGCCTGGAGGCGCAACGCGCCAAGTCCAGCGAGCAGGCCGAGGCGCTGGGCGGGGTGTTCCGCTCCCTGGCCGGCGACGCGCGGCTGCAGGCGCTGGCGGCCGAGACGCAGACGGCGATGGGCGGCGTGACGGCGCTGCGCGGTCAGGTCACGGCGCTGCAGCTGAAGCCGCTGGAGGCCGTGCAGCGCTACACCGCGCAGATCCGCCTGATCCTCGGCGCGGCGGCGCGCGTGGCGACGCTGGCGACGCGTCCCGATCAGGCGGCGGTGGCCGGCACCCTGCTGGTGCTCACCGAAGCCAAGGAGCGTCTGGGCCAGCAGCGCGCCACCGGGGCCGCCGGGTTCCGTTCCGGCAAATTCACGCCCGACGTGCACGAGCGCTTCGTCCTGCTGACCGGCGAGTACGAGGCGCTGATGACCACGCTGAGGGCGCGCGTCACGGCGGAGCAGGCCCGCGTGCTGGAGGACACGGTGTCGGGCGACGCGGTGCAGGAGGTGCGCCGCATGCGCGCGGTCGGCACGGCGGGCGGCTACGGCGGCGACCTCGCCGGCATCACCGGCCCGGTGTGGTTCGACACGATCACCAGGGAGATCGACCTGCTGCGCGTGGTCGAGGAGCGCCTCGCCGCCGACCTGATGGCCCTGGCCGAAGCCGAGCGGACGCGCGCCACCACCGAGTTCCAGATGGTGCTGACCGGCGTCGTCCTGCTGTTCGTCGTGCTCGCCGTGTCGGCCGTCGTCGTGGCGCGCAGCATCACCCGGCCGCTCGGCGGCCTCAGGGCGTCGCTGGAGCGGCTGGAGCGCGGCGAGCGTGCCTTCGACGTCGGCGGCACCGACCGACTGGACGAGATCGGCGCCATGGCGCGCGCGGTCGGGAAGTGCCGCGACGGGCTGGCGACCGCCGACCGCCTCGCCGCCGAGCAGCATCAGGCGCAGGAATCGCGGCTGCGGCGGGCGAACGAGCTGGAGCGCGTCGTCGACGCCTTCGACCGCGAGATCGAACGCATCGCCGCGCAGCTGGCCGGCGAGGCCGGCGGCCTGAAGACCAACGCCGGCACCCTGACCGCCATCGCCCGCACCACCAGCGAACAGGTGGTGGCCGTCGCCGCCGCGTCGGAGGAGGCGTCGGGCAACGTCCAGGCCGTCGCCACCGCGGCCGAGGAGCTGTCGAGTTCGATCGCCGAGATCGGCCGGCAGATGAACCTGTCCTCCAGCCGCGCCGAGACGGCGGTGAAGGACGTGGAACAGGCGACGGTGACGATCGCCGGCCTGGACGCCGCCGCCAAGCGGGTGGGGGAGATCGTCCACCTGATCCAGGACATCGCGTCGCAGACCAACCTGCTGGCGCTGAACGCGACGATCGAGGCGGCGCGGGCCGGCGAGGCCGGCAAGGGCTTCGCCGTGGTGGCGTCGGAGGTCAAGAACCTCGCCAGCCAGACCGCCAAGGCGACCGAGGACATCACCGCCTACGTCGGCGAGATCCAGGGCGCCACCCAGCAGGCGGTGCACGCCATCGCCGAGGTCGGCCGCGGCGTGCAGCGGATCGAGGAGACCATCGCGGCCACCGCCGCCGCCGTCGAACAGCAGAACGCCGCCACCGGCGAGATCAGCCGCAACGTCCAGCAGGCGGCCAGCGGCACGCAGGAGGTGTCGCAGAGCGCGGCGTCGGTCGGCACGCGCTCGGCCGAGACCGGTGCCATGGCGCAGAACGTGCTAAGCGCGGCCGACGGCCTGTCGGCCCACGCCGAGCAGCTGCGCCGGCAGGTCGCCGGCTTCATCACCCAGGTCAAGGCGGTGTAGTCCACCCATCGGAAGGTCCGGCTTCCCAGCGGCGCCGGGCTTTCGTATCGTGGGGGGCATGACGAACGCCGCCCCCCTTGAACTGCACCGCGACACCGTCCGGCCGGAGTGGATCGACTACAACGGCCACATGAACGTGGCCTATTACCTGCTGGCCTTCGACCACGCCACGGACGCCGTGTTCGACGCCTTCGGCATCGGCAAATCCTATGTGGAATCCGAGTCGCGCTCGCTGTTCGTGGTCGAGGCGCATCTGACCTACGCCCGTGAGGTGACGGCCGGCGATTCGCTGCGCTTCGCCTCACGCATCCTCAGCGTCGACGACAAGCGGCTGCACCTGTTCCACGAGATGTTCCACGCCGACGAGGGGTTCCTCGCCGCCACGGCCGAGTTCATGCTGGTGCACGTGGACCTTGCCGACCGGCGCGGCGCGCCGTTTCCCGACACGGTCCGCGCGGCGCT
>DASWVP010000162.1:0-1684 GCA_036401175.1 Azospirillum sp.
CAGGTGCCCGCCCTTGACCAGCACCGCCGGGGCGCCCATCTCCAGCAACTGGCGCGCCGCAGCTTCCATGTCGGCTTCGTTGCCCAGCGGCCGGCCCACCAGCAGCGCCGCCTCGTCGAGGTTGGGCGTGATCACCAGCGCCTTCGGAAAGAGCTCGCGCACCAGGACCGAAACGGCGTCCTCGCCGATCAGCACCGCGCCGCTGGTGGCGATCATCACCGGGTCCAGCACGACGCGCTGCAGGCGATGGCGCTCGATGGCGGCAGCCACGGTGCGCACGATCTCGGGAGCGTGCAACATGCCGATCTTCACGGCGTCGACGCCGATGTCCTCCACCACCGCGTCGATCTGGTCGGCGAGCATCTGAGGCGGCACGCCGTGGATGGCGCGCACGCCGGTGGTGTTCTGCGCGGTGAGCGCCGTGATCGCCGTCATGCCGTAGCAGCCGAGCGCCGCGATGGTCTTCAGGTCGGCCTGGATACCGGCGCCGCCGCCGCTGTCGGAGCCGGCGATCGACAGCACGCGCGGGTACTGGAAGTGGGGGGCTGGTTTCATCGGGCTTCCTTCGCGACCACGGGTCAGGTGCTCCGAAGGCAGCCCCGGCGCGGTGGATGCCCGGCCAGGCAAGAGGCTCTTCTTCCGCCGGTATGAACCGGTTCAAGTTCACGGGTTTCTCTCAGCACGCTGCGCGTACACCCCGGAGCGTCGCCATTCTCGCACGGCCTTGGCCGGCCGGGAACGCCAGCGGGGCCGCCGTGGTCTTTCGGCCCGCAAGGGCGGCAGCGCGGGTTTGCGCCAGATCAAACATCCTTCGCGACCGCGGACTACCTCCGTTGACCGCGACGGTGCTCTGTATACAGAGTGCAGTACGCCAACAACAGCGCCGCCCGCCGGCCACCGAGGTCCCGCCTTGCCCCCCCTCCTGAATCCCGTCAAGCGTCCGGTCGCCCTGGGCGACCTGGTCTATGCCTCCCTGCAGCAATACCTGCGCAGCGGCGCCGTCGCGCCCGGCCAGCCGCTGCAGGAAGTGCACGTCGCCGAGATGCTGGGGGTGTCGCGCACGCCGGTGCGCGAGGCGATGATGCGGCTGGCCAGCCAGGGGCTGCTGAACGCGGACGGCCGCAGCTTCTCGGTGCCGGAGCTCACGCTGGCCGACGTCGACCACATCTACGAGGTGCGCTTCCTGATCGAGCCGGAAGCGCTGCGTGCCGTCGCCGCGGCGGCGGCCGACCGCGCCGTGCGCGCGCCCATCGACGACGCACTGGCGGCGGCGGTGGCCGCCCACAAGGCCGACGACGCCGAAACCTTCCGTGAAGCGGCGGCTGCGTTCCGCGTGGCGTGGCTGGCGCTGGTGCCGAATCCGCGGCTGGTGCGGGTGGTCGAGCAGTACTCCGACCACATGCAGCACATCCGCGCCATGACCCTGGGCGATCCCAAGGTGCGCTGGATCGTGCTCAAGGGCCTCAAGCAGATCGCCATGGCACTGGCCAAGGGCGATGGCGACGCAGCCGCAGCCGCCATGCACGAGAACCTGCGGCAGGCAAAGAAGGCATTCATCCGGGCCTCGGGGCTCGACAAGGACGCAGCGTAATGGACTACCAGGCAGAAATCCCCTACGGCGCCTACTGGAGCACGCCGTTCACGCGGTGGCAAGGCTCCTTCGCCAACCTGCACAGCGTCGAGT
>DASWVP010000163.1:0-6052 GCA_036401175.1 Azospirillum sp.
CGTTGGGTTTTCGGCTGCGCCTCGACCCAACGCCGGGGCTCACCACACGCCGACGGTGTCGATGACGAACTTGTCCTTCAGCAGGTCGCGGTCGACGTAGAGGAAGCCCATGTGGTCGACCAGCAGGACCACGAGGTTCGCCTGGTCGAGCGCGGCGTCGAAGTCGGTCAGCTCCAACCCCAGCTCCTCCAGTTCGCGCGGCAGTTTGTTGACGTGCGGCTCGACGACCAGCAGCTTGCCGATCTTCTCGCGCGCCAGATTGGCGACGATGTGCACCGCCGGGCTCTCGCGCAGGTCGTCCACGTCCTTCTTGTAGGACAGGCCGAGGCAGGCGATGACCGGTTCCTTCAGGTGGCGCGCCTTCTCGCGCACCTTGGCGCAGACGAACTCCGGCTTGCCGTCGTTGACCATGCGGGCGGCGCTGATCAGGCGGGATTCCTCCGGCGCGCTGTCGACGATGAACCACGGGTCGACGGCGATGCAGTGGCCGCCCACGCCGGGGCCGGGGCGCAGGATGTTCACGCGCGGGTGCAGGTTGGACAGCTTGATCAGCTCCCACACGTTGATCTTCAGCTTGTCGCAGATCATCGACAGCTCGTTGGCGTAGGCGATGTTGACGTCGCGGTAGGCGTTCTCCGCCAGCTTCGCCAGCTCGGCCGTGCGGGCGTTAGTCGGCCGGCACTCGCCCTCGCAGATGATCTTGTAGAGCTGGAGCGCCTGCTGCGCACATTTGCGGGTGATGCCGCCGATGACGCGGGCGTTGTTCACCACCTCGTCCAGGATGCGGCCGGGCAGCACGCGCTCGGGGCAATGGGCGACGCGGATGTCGGACAGCTCGCCGCGCTGGGTGGGGAA
This sequence comes from Azospirillum sp., assembly GCA_036401175.1. Taxonomy (GTDB): domain Bacteria; phylum Pseudomonadota; class Alphaproteobacteria; order Azospirillales; family Azospirillaceae; genus Azospirillum. The sequence continues at coordinate 856 of DASWVP010000163.1, forward strand.
GGAGAGGTCGGGGCGCTCCTCCGCCATCCAGCCGCACATGCGCTCGGTCGTGCCGACCGGCGAGGTGGATTCGAGGATCACGAGGTCGTCGGGCTTGAGCACCTTGGCGACCGCGCGCGCCGCCTGCTCGACATAGGTCAGGTCGGGCCAGTGGTGCCCCTCGACGTCCTGGAACGGCGTGGGCACGGCGATGATGAAGGCGTCGGCGGGCTCCACCGTCTGCGAGGCGCGCAGCTTGCCGCCCTCGACCACGCGGCGCAGCAGGGCGCCCAGGTTCGGTTCGACGATGTGCGGCTCGCCGGCGTTGATGCGCTCGACCACGTGGGCGCTGACGTCGACGCCGATCACGTCGACGCCGCGGTCGGCGAAGACGGCCGCCGTGGGCAGACCGATGTATCCCAGGCCGACAACGGAAATCCTGCTAACCGATTTCATGGAGCATCCTCGCGATGATGCGGTCGCAGGCGCGACCATCGCCATAAGGGTTGTGGGCACGGCTCATCCGCCGGTACGCGTCGGCGTCGTCGAGCAGGCGGGTGGCGTGCGCCACGACCGCCTCGGCCGACGGGCCGATCAGTTCGACGGTGCCGGCGGTGACGGCTTCCGGCCGTTCGGTGGTGTCGCGGGTGACCAGCACGGGCTTGCCCAGCGACGGCGCCTCCTCCTGCACGCCGCCGGAATCGGTGACGATCAGGTGCGCGCGCTTCATCAGATGGACGAAGGGCAGGTATTCCTGCGGCGGGATCAGGTGCACGTTGTCCCGGCCCTTCAGCACGGCCTGCGCCGCCTTCTGGACGTTGGGGTTGAGGTGCACGGGGAAGACCACCGACACGTCCGGCCGCTCGGCCAGCCAGGACAGCGCGGTGAACACCTGCTCCAGCCCGCCGTCGAAGTTCTCGCGCCGGTGCCCGGTGGTGAGGATCATCCGCCGGCCGCTGCGCTCGATCTCCTCGAGGAACGGGAACTGCGCGTCCAGCGAGGCGCGGAGCGCCGCGTCCTTGTCGATGCGGTCGACGGCGAACAGCAGCGCGTCGATCACCGTGTTGCCGGTGACCTCGACGCGGGCCGGGTCGATGCCCTCGCGCAGCAGGTTGTCGCGCGACTGGGTGGTGGGGGCGAAGTGCAGGTCGGCGATGCAGCTCGCCACCTTGCGGTTCATCTCCTCGGGCCATGGCGACAGCGGGTTGCCGGTGCGCAGGCCCGCCTCGACATGGCCGACGGGGACGCGGGCGTAGAAGGCGGCCATGGCCGCCGCCATGGTGGTGGTGGTGTCGCCCTGGACCAGGATGCGGTCGGGCTTGCATTCCTCGATGACGCCCAGGATGCCGGACAGCACCGCGCTGGTGACGTAGGCCAGCCCCTGGCCGTCGCGCATGACGTCCAGGTCGAAGTCCGGGCGGATGTCGAACAGCTCCAGCACCTGGTCGAGCATCTGCCGGTGCTGCGCGGTGACGCAGACGATCGGCGTCAGCCCGGGCGTGCGCGCGATCCCCTTGAGGAGCGGGGCCATCTTGATGGCCTCTGGCCGGGTGCCGAAGACGATGAGAACTCTCATTCAGGAACTCCGCGCTTGCCGGTGGCCCGGACCTCGGCCCGGACGCAGCCACCTGGGATCTCAGGCTTCGGAAGGACCGCCGGCGGTCGTGGGTGCCGGATCTTCCGTCAATGAAAACGCGCTGTGAATGGCGGTTTCGGAGAACTCCTTTGAATGAAATGGCTAACACCAATGCATAAATACTATCAAATTATGGTAGTGCCCGCGTTGGCGTCGAAATCGATAGAATACAAAGCAAGATGTGGAAGCGGATGCTTATCGTCAACGCCCCATCCGAAGTGCCGATACGGCGTATCCCGGTGTTCGGGTGGGGGTGAACAGGCAATTTATTGGCAAGACGGGAACGGTTGGGGAGGGGCCGGACGGATAGGAGGTGTCGCCAAAGCACGATGCCCCGGCTATCCCTTCGGCGGGGCCGCGCGAACGAAAGGCTGGAAAGGGCCCGCCCTGGCGGGTGGACCCTTTCCGCGCGTTTCGGTGACCGGGCGCCAGGTCACGCCGTGTAATAGCGGGAGCACTCCTTGGAATACATGTCGGCGTCGCTGTAGGTGTGCATGGCGAGCTGGCGGGTATCGACCTGCGTCAGGATGGCGCCGGCGACCGGCGCGCCGCTGCCCTCCAGGTCCTTCAGGGCGAAGGCGACCGACCGCGCCCGCGAATGGCGCCAGCGGATCGCGTACAGGCAGGTGTCGACGCTGACCGCCAGGATCTTGGTGTCGCTGACCGGCAGCACCGGCGGCGAGTCGATCAGGATGATGTCGTAGTGGTTGCGCAGGGTCAGCAGCATCTCGTTGAAGCGCGGCGACAGCAGCAGCAACTGCACGTCGTGCCGCGACCGGCCGGCGCCGATCGCCTGCAGGCCGCTCCGGCTTTGGCGGATGATGTCCTCCAGGTTGGTCTTGCCGTCGAGGTAGTCGCTGAGGCCGTTGCCGCCGGTGACGTTCAGCGCGTGGCTGAGGCCGGCGCGGCGCAGGTCGGCGTCGACCACCAGCACCTTGTAGCCGCTGCGCGCGGCGACGCGGGCCAGCGACAGCGTCGTCGTGGTCTTGCCCTCGCCCGGCAGGGTGGAGGTGAGCAGGACGACGCGGCCGCCGCGGTCGCCCGGCGTGCTCATGAGCACCGAGGTGAGCACCGAGCGGTGCGCCTCGGCGTAGGCCGACGACGGGTTGCGGTCGATCTCCGCCAGCAGCCCGCCACGCTTCCAGAAGCGCTGGCGGATGCGCGGGACGAGGCCCAGCGCCGGGATGCCCAGGCGCCCCTCGATCTCCTCCATGCTGCGGATGCCGGTCTCGAACAGCTCGGCCGCGAAGACCGCCAGCAGGCCGATCACGGTGCCCAGCAACGCGGCCAACGCGACGATCAGCGGCCGGTTCGGGAAGGACGGGCCGAGCGGCACGTCGGCGTGCGAGACCACCCAGGATTCCGGCCGCACGAAGCCCATCTGCTCGGTCTGCTTCAGGCGGTTGAGGAAGGTTTCATAGATGGTGCGGTTGGCCTGCGCCTCCTGCTCCAGGGCGCGCAGGCGCACCTCGGTGACGTTCAGGCGCGACAGGTCCTCCTTCTGGTCGGACAGCGAGGCGAGCAGCGCCTTGGCCCGCATGTTCGCGACATCGGCCTGGGAGCGGGCGCGCTGCACGGCGTCCTCCGCCTCGCGGGCGATGCGCTGGCGGGTGGAGGCCATCTCGGCCGTCAGCGCCATGATCGAGGGGTGGCGGGGGCCGTGGACGTGCGACAGCTCGGCCATGCGGCGCTGCTGGTCGCCCTCGATCCGTCGCAGGTCGTCGAGCTGGCGGTTCTCGGTCAGTTCGGGGAAGTTGAACACGGCGGCCGGGCCGTTGCGCCGCACCGCCTGCTCGATGGCTTCCAGGCGCGACTGCGCGGCCTGCCATTCGGCGTGCGCGGTGACGTAGTCGGTGTTCAGGCGCGACACCTGCTCGGACAGCAGCAGGGTGTTCTGGCCCTTGATCAGTCCGTTCTCGGCGCGGAACGTCTCGACGCGGTTCTCCGACGCCTCGGCCTCCGTCTTCAGCTCGCCCAGCCGGCCGCTCAGCCAGTTCGTCGCCTTCTGCGTGACGTCGAACTTCGCCTGCATCTGCTGGAGCGTGTAGGCCTCGACCAGCTTGTTGGCGACGCGGGAGGCCACCTCCGGGTCGCGCGCGGTGAACGACACGCCGACCACGCGCGAGCGGCCGATGGCGAACACGTCCAGGCTTTCCTGGAAGCGGTTGATGACCTGCGTCATCGTCGCGTCCTCGCCGGGGGGCGTCGGTTCGGGCACCGTCGACACCTCCATGCCCAGCAGCCCTTCGACCGCCTGGCGGGTGTCGGCGATGGTGCGGCGCACGAAGGCCATGGCCTGCGCGGTGAGCGGCGGCGCCTCGTCGACCGGGTTGAACTCGTCGCTGTTGATCAGGCCGGTCTCGTCGATCACCCGCCGGGCCAGACTGCGGGAGCGCAACACCTCCACCTCGCTTTCGATGGTGGCGGTGTCCGGCACCAGACCGGGCAGCACGGAATCGATGTTGACCAGATGCTCCTGGCGCGGGTCCAGCATGACGGTCGCGGTGGCCGTGTAGCGGGACTGCGTGTTCAGCGCGATGGCCGCCCCAGCGGCGACGCTGAACACGAGAATGCCGATCATGATCCATTTGCGGCGGTACAGCAGCTTGGACGCCTCGTATAGGCTCAGTTGCTTTTCGCCTGTCGTCGCCATGTCCGATGCCAAGGGCAGTGCCTTATCTGTCCGGCGAATTGCGTTCATTTCCGGTCTACTCGGTAAGAGGGACAAAGCCGGGAAGGTTCGCCAATGTTCGGCAAGACGCGCCGGGGCGCGCTCCGCTCCCGCCATTTCTTATGGTTGCGCGGGCCGGGCCGGGCACCTGTTCTTTGGAGTTCCCGCCCGCGGGAGGCGTGGTAGGCGGGGCTCCGCCATTTGGCGGCGACCGGGCCATCGGGATACGTCGCCCCCTCCTGTGCGTCGGGGGTGGATCTCCGTTCGGGACAGGGGGCACCCCGCGTGCGTGCGCGCCCTACCGAATTGGGGTGCGTCCTTTGCCTGTTGGACACGGCGGCGCGGCGAACCTCAACTACACCTCCCGCCATCGCGGCGAACGGACGGGAAAACAAGCACAGGGCCACGTCATGACCCACATCTCCTCGACGGTTCGGAACGCGGCGGCCCGCCGGGCGCTCGACCGCGCCTGGGTGATCGCCGCCGTCTACGCGCTGTTCGCCGGCGCCGGCATCGTGCTGCTGGGCGAGATCGTGCCGCTGACCGTCCACCCGCAGCGTCTGCTGACCGCGACCGGCATCCTCGCCTTCGCCGCCTTCTGCGGCCTGTCCATCGGCGCCGTCCTGGTGCCGGCGCTGCTGGCGCCGGAAAGCTCGCGCGCGCTGGCGTGGGCGGCGGCGCGCGCGATCGAGGAACGGACGGCGCCGGTCATCGGCGTGATCGTCGTCGCCTCGGTGGCCGGATCGCTGGCGGTCTCGGTCGTGGTGCTGGAGACCTTTCCCAATTCGGGCGACGAGTACGCCTATCTGTTCCAGGCCTGGCACTTCGCGCGCGGCGAACTGTGGGTGGAGGCGCCGCCGCTGGGCGCGACCTTCGCGCCGTACCGCACCTGGGTCGTGGATGGCAAGTGG
>DASWVP010000164.1:0-2304 GCA_036401175.1 Azospirillum sp.
GAGGACGGCACGAACCCGCGTCTGCAGATCAACGCGCAGAACTGCGTGCACTGCAAGACCTGCGACATCAAGGACCCCACCCAGAACATCAACTGGGTGGTACCGGAAGGCGGCGGCGGGCCCAACTATCCGGGCATGTGATTTTCCTCCCTCCCCCGCCCCCGGCGGGGGAGGGAAGGGGCCCGCGAAGCGGGAAGGGTGGGGGCAGCGGCCTGTGTGGCAGGCGTAAGCCGCTGAGCCTCGGCAACACCCGGCCCCCACCCTCCCAAGCGGCGCTTGGGTCCCTCCCTCCCCCGCCGGGGGCGGGGGAGGGGTGTTATCGGCAACGACAAGGTGCGACATGATCAAGGTGGTGCGGGCCAAGCTGCACGGCATCCGCGTGACGGACGCCAATCTCAACTACCAGGGTTCGATCACGCTGGACCCCGAGCAGTGCGAGGCGGTGGGCATCTACCCGCTGGAGTTCGTCGAGATCTGGAACAAGAACTCCGGCGCGCGCATCAGCACCTACGTGATCTTCGGCGAACGCGGCTCGCGCTGCTGCGTGCTGAACGGTTCGGCGGCGCGCACCTGCCAGCCGGGCGACGAGATCATCATCGCCGCCTCCTGGTACTGCCAGCCGACGGACATCGCCACGCTCAAGCCGCGCGTGCTGCTCTTCCACCCGGACAACCGCGTCGCCAAAACGCTGTGCTACGACGTCACCAACCTGGACGACGGCCGCCACGACTTCCGCATCCTGGAGCTGGAGGACGCCGGGGCGACGGCCTGACGGGCAAGCCCTACACCGCCACCTGGACGCGGAACACGAAGGGCGAATCGGTGCCGCCGGCCACGATGATGTTCTCGCCGTTCTGCAGGCGCAACGCGTCCTTGGCGAAGATGCCGCCCAGGTACTGGCCGTTGACCATGGTGCCCAGCTCGCTGCCCAGGTCGCGCACGACGAGGCCCAGGCGCGCGTCGCGGTCGATGGCGAAGTGGTTGGGCGACAGCCGGTAGGGCGAGTGGTCGGGCAGGCGGAGCGCGCCGCGCTCGCGCCGCGTCGGGTCGCCGTCGCGCGCCGTGCGGCCGACGCGGAAGGGCAGGCTGTCGACCCACACCATGTCCCCCGCCGACTGCCCCTCGAAGCGCAGGCCCACGGCGTAGGGGCCCATGCCCAGGCGCGCCGTCTGGACGTAGCTGTTGATCATCCGCTCGCTCGGCACGGCCGGCGGCAGGATCACGGCGGGCTCCGGTACCGGTTCGGGCGGCGGCTCCGGCTCCGGTTGCGGCTCCGGCGGCGGCGCGTCCTCCAGGCCGTGGCGCAGGCGCACCACCTCCTCCGACAGGGCGCGGACCTTCTCGCTCAGCCGGCTCAGCAGCTGGTGCGCCGCCTGCGGGTCGTTGGATATCGTCGGCAGGAAGCCGTCGCCGGGGATCACCTCGACCAGCACCTCGCAGAGCGCGCGCACGCTGGCGCTGCGCGGCTTGTCCTCGATGACGCCCATCTCGCCGACGTAGTCGCCGGCCCCCAACTCGCCCAGCACGAAGGGTTCGCCCAGCGATTCCTTCACGACCTCGACGCGCCCCTCCAGGATGCGGCAGGCGAAATCGCTGGGATCGCCCTCGCGGAACAGCACATCGCCCTGTCGGTAGCGCATCTTCATGGCGGGACCGTCCACTCCGGTTGCCCCCCGACTGTGCCCGGGAAGTCTTGCCAAAGGGTTGAGCACGGGCGCTCATCACGGGGCTGTGACAACTCGATTCAATTGGGCCCTTGCCGAACGCGCGAATTTACCCAATATTAAGAGGTAGACACTCGCGCCAGGGCCAGGAGGTTCGTCATGAACATCAATGGAATCAGCGGTCCGGGCTACCCGCCCCAGATCACGCCGCTGCAAAGCGGTCCGTCGCAGCCCGTGCAGCCGGACCCGAACCAGCAGAAGCCGCAGACCGTCCCGCCGGCGCAGGAACAGACCGGCCCCCGGCCGGGCGCGGTGACGCAGGACCGCGGCAACAACCTGAACATCGTGGCCTGACGCCTCGCCGGGTTCCCCCCTAGGGACCCGGAGGGCGCCATCACGAAGCGGGGGTAACGATGGACATCGGCGCTGTCAGCAGCTTCCCGGCGACACGGCCGACGGCGCCCCGCACCGCGCCGTCCGCACCGTCCGGCCGTCCCGCCGATGCCGTGTCGTCGGGCGACGACGGCATCGTCTACGTCAGCCCGGCCATCAAGTACGACCAGACGGCCCGCATGGCCGTGCTCCTGTTCCGCGACGCCGACACCGGCGAAACCAAGGATCAGATCCCGTCCGAGCATGT
>DASWVP010000165.1:0-1878 GCA_036401175.1 Azospirillum sp.
CGGCACCAGCCAGGAGCGCCGCGCCGGGAACGCCGTCAGCCCGTCGCGGAAGGCGCGCGGCAGCGATCCGGCCGGCACGTGCAGGTCGGCGTCCCCCGCCGCCATGGTCTCGCGCCCGTCGGCGATGGTCTGCGCGCGTACCACCGCCTTCGGGAAGGAGCGGGCGAACAGCGACACCAGCCGCGCGTCGCACTCGATCACCACGGCGCGCGCGCGCTCGATGGCGTCGGCGTAGCAGGAAGCGAACATCACCTCGTCCCCAACCCCCTGCTCGCGCCAGATCAGCAGGCGCTTGCCCGACAAATCCTCGCCACGCCAGGGCGGCATGGGCGGCTGCCGGGCGGCGCCGATCTGGCCGGAGGCGAAGCGCCACGCGTACTCCGGCCAGCCGCCGGCCGTGTCGCCCTCCTCCAGCCGCAGCAGGCCGCGGTTGAAGCGCGCGAGCGGCAGGTCCGGCATCAGCGCCAGCGCCCGGCGATAGCACGCGTGCGCGCCGCCCGCGTCGTCCAGGCGCTGGAGCGCCAGCCCGAGGTTGGTCAGCGCCTCGGCATAGTCGGGTTCCAGCGCCAGCGCGCGGCGGATGACGGCGGCCGCCGCGGCGTTGCCGCCACGCTTCTGCATGGCCGAGCCCAGATTGTTCAGCATCGCCGCGTTGCCGGGCATCAGGCGCAGGGCCCGCCGGTGCGCCGCCTCGGCCTCGGCGAAGCGTTCACGGTCGCGCAGGCCGTTGCCCAGGTTGCTGTAGGGCTCCGGCAGGTCGGGGCGCAGGGCCAGCGCGCGGCGCCAGCAGCCCACCGCCGCCTCCGCCCGGCCCAGGCCCTTCAGCGCGTTGCCCAGGTTGTTCCACGCCTGCGCCAGCGCCGGCCGGCGGGCCAGCGCCTGCCGGTGCAGCGGTTCGGCGCGGTCGGCGCGGCCCATCGCCATGTGGCTGGAGCCCAGGTTGTCGAACGCCTCGGCGAAGTCCGGCTGCACGGCCAGCGCCGCGTCGAAGCAGGAGGCGGCGTCCTGATGCCGGCCCATCGCCTGCAGCACGAGGCCGAAGTTGTTCAGCGTCGCCGGGTTGCGCGGATCGAGGCGCAGCGCCTCGGCGTAGGCGTCGGCGGCGTCGGCGAGACGCCCCTGCGCGTGCAGGCCGTCGGCAAGGCAGACGATCGCCGTGACGTTCCCGGCGTCGCGCGCCAGCGCCTGCTGCCAGCAGGCCATGGCGTCGGCCAGCCGGCCCAGGTTGCGGTAGGCGCTGCCCAGGTTGTTCCAAGGCGCCGGATCTCCGGGCCGCAGCTCGGCCGCGCGCCGGTGGTGCGGGATCGCCTCGGCGATCCGGCCCAGCGCCTGCAGCGCGGCGCCCAGGTTGAGGTGCGATTCGGCGAAGTCCGGCCGCAGCCGGACAGCCTCGGCGAAGTGCGACGCCGCCTCGTCCTGGCGGCCCATGGCCGACAGCGCCACGCCCAGGTTGTGGTGCGCCTCCGGATAATCGGGGTTGAGCGCCAGCGCCTGAGCCTGACAGGCGGCGGCGTCCTCCAGCCGGCCCATGGCCTGCAGCACCAGCCCCAGGTTGGCATGGTGGTCGGGCACGCCGCCGTCCGCCATGATGGCCTTGGCGATCAGCGACGCCGCCGTGTCGTTCTGTCCCGCCTGATGCGCCAGCACGCCCAGCAGGTGCAGGGCGCCAGCGTGCCGCGGCTGGCGGTCGAGGATCTGCCGGTACAGCGGCTCCGCCGCCGCCAGCTCGCCTGCCTGATGGTGGCGCACGGCCCGGTCCATCAGGGATTGGATCGACGATGCGCTCACCGGGCCGCCGCCGCGCGCGCCAGATCGCCGGCAAGGCGCGCCAGCACGTCGCCCAGCCCCTCGCCGGGGCGCGGCGGGCAGGGCCGCTGC
>DASWVP010000166.1:0-9237 GCA_036401175.1 Azospirillum sp.
CGAGGCCGAGCAGGACCGCGCCCAGGTTGGCGTGTGCCGGCGCCGCATCCGGCGCCAGGGCAATGGTCAGGCGTAAGCTCGCTTCCGCCGCGTCGAACCGGCGCAGGGCGCACAGCGCGAGCGCCAGATCGATGCGGTAGGCGAAGCGCTCGGCGGCGAAGGAGATCGCCTGGACGATGCAGTCCGCCGCCTCGCCGGCCCGGCCGGCGTGCAGCGCGGCGACGCCCAGGAGGTGCCACGCGTCGGGGTCTGTCGGGGTGCGTTCCAGGATTGCGCCCAGTTGCTCCTCGGCATCGGCGAATCGTCCGCTCCGCAGGTGCTGGAGGGCGGTGCCGAGGACGTCGGTCGTCATGCGCGATGGTTTCCGGTGGTGGCGGGGCTGCGCTGCCAGTATCGCGCAAGGCGGGCCGGCTTTCATCCGGCATGGCGTGCTTGAACCCTGCCTGCGGCCATGCTCAATTCCCCGCGTACATCCGCATTCGATGGCAGGAACCGCGCACCCATGACGCAGCGCCCCTTGATCGGCCTGTTCGCCGGCAGTTGGCCGCCATTCGAGAAGCTGGTGTCGTTGCGCCTGCGGGCCCTGGCGGCGGAAGCGGCCTTGCAGGGGGCCGGCTTCGCGATCGTCCCGACCGCCGGCGTGGACCTGCCGGCCGGACGCACGCGCGGCTGGACGCTGGAGCCCGACGGCTGGCGCGAGCAGGCGCTGCCGCTTCCCGACGTGATCATGAACCCGCTGCCGCCGGCCACCGACGCCGACGCGCGGCTCTATGTGGATCTGTACCGGCGCGTTCCCTTCACCACCGCGCGCCTGCCCGACAAGATCGGCGTCGCCGCGCTGCTGCGCGACACGCCGCTGGCCGGGCACGTGATCCCGTTTCGCCCGCTCCACCGCGAGGGCTTGGCGGAATGCCTGGGCGGCTTCCTGGCCGAGCACGGCCGCGTGGTCCTCAAGCCGGCGTACGGGCGGCGCGGCAGCGGCATCGCCTTCCTGGCGCGCGTCGAGGGCGGCATCCTGATCCGCGAGCAGGCCACGGAACGGACGGTTCCGCTGGACGAGCTTGCCGCCATGATCGAGCCGCGCATCGGCGACACGCCCTGGCTGTTGCAGGCGTTCGTCGCATCGCGGGCGCGCGACGGCCGCAGCTTCGACATCCGCGTTCACGCCCACAAGAACGGCACCGGCGCCTGGGACGAGGTGCGGAGCTATGTGCGCCTGTCGGAAGCCGGGCTGCTGGTCGCCAACACCAGCCGGGGCGGCTATCAGGGCGACATCGACCACTTCTTCGCCGGGCTGAAGGAGGAGGGGGCGGCGCTGGTGGGGCGCGTGCGCGCGCTGGGCCTGTCGGTCGCGGCGACGCTGGACCAGCGGCACGACGGCGCGCTCGACGAGCTGGGGGTCGACCTTCTGGTCGATGGCGCCCGGCGGATCTGGATCGTCGAGGTGAACACCCACCCGCAGAGCCGCTACCACGAGTTCGAGCGGGCGCGGTTCGCCGTCGCCTACGCGCTGCACCGCGCCCGGAGCGCGGGCCTCGCGGGCGCCCGATGAACCTCGACGCATGGCCTGACGATTTCAACGCGGGGTGCCTGGAGCACGCCGCGCGGATGCGCGGCGTCGGCACCGATCGCACCCTCGCCGCCAAACGCCCCGGATCGCCCTTCCGGGAGCATCTGCGGATGCGGATCGGCGGGCGCGCCCATCTCTATCGCAACGCTGTGCTGTACATCGACGGGGCCGGGCCGGGCGGTGGCTACGCCCACGTCAACGGCGATCTGCCGCGGCTGACGATGGACAAGCAGGCCACCAGACGCCGGGTCGCGGCGCTGGGTTTCCCGGTCGCCGCGGGCAGGCTGTTCCCGGCGGCGGAGGCCGAGGCGGCGGCGGCGTACTTCCGGGAGCTGGAGCGCCCGGCCTGCGTGAAGCCGAACGGTGGCAAACGCGGCGACGCGGTGTTCGCGCTGATCTCTGATCCACAGGCGTTCGCGCATGCCTTCCGGTCGGTGGCGGCGCGCTTTCCGAAGGTCCTGGTCGAAGAGCACCTGACCGGCGCCGCCGTCCGCTTCTTCCATGTGGCGCCACGGGTCGCGGGCGTGCTGCTGGCCCGGCTGGCCAACGTCGTCGGCAACGGCGTGGATGACGTCGCCACCCTGGTCGCGGCCAAGAACGCCGAGCGGCTGCGGCGCGACCTGCCGGGCCATGAGCCGATCGCCGTAGACGCGGAGGCGTTGCGGTTCCTGGCGCTGCAAGGCGTCGGGCTGGGCCACGTGCCGCCGGCCGGGCGGCGGGTCTTCCTGCGTGGCGCGTCGAACACGTCCAGCGGTGGGGACGCCGTGACGTGCGCCGACTGGATCCATCCCTCCTACACGGCCCTGGTCGAGACCCTGTGCCGCAGCCTTCCCGGTCTTCGCGTTGCCGGCGTCGATACGGTGATCCGCGACCCGCGGGCGCCGGCCGCGCCCGGCAATCACTGGGTACTGGAAATCAACAGCGCGCCCGGCGTCGTTCCCTTCCATTTCCCCTGGGAAGGGGAGCCACGGGACGTGGCCGGCGCGATCGTCGACCGGCTGGTGGCCGGGGACTGGTAGGCCGCCTGCCTCTGCCCTTTCGGGGGCTTGCCGGCCAGCGGAATCGCGGCCATTTTTCGAGGCAGGCGGGCGATGGCGCACACCCGCCCCCATCGGGTTGACCGGTGGGAGAATGGGAGCCTCCGCACAAGGGAGGACCACGGCGCCGGGGGAGGAACGACACTGATCGGGCGCTATGATCCGACGCTCGTTCTGTTGTCGGTGTTGCTGGCGGTCCAGGGGGCGTACGTCAGTCTGGCGCTGGCCCGCGACACCGCGGCTGAAACGGGGCTGCGGCGCCGGCTGATGCTGGCGGCGTCGGCGTTCGTGCTGGGCACGGGCATCTGGACCATGCATTTCGTCGGCATGCTGGCGCTGACGCTGCCGGTGCCGGTCGATTACGACCTTCTGCTTACCCTCGTGTCCGCGCTGGCCGCCATGCTGACGGTCGGCATTGCGGTGGCGCTGGCGGTGGCCGGGCCGCCGTTGGGGGGGAACCCAGGGGCGAACCGCATCCTGTTGGCCTCGGTCGCCATGGGGCTGGGCATCGCCACCATGCATTACCTGGGCATGCACGCCATGCGCATGCATGGGACGCTGGTGCACGATCCGGTCATCGTGGCGCTGTCGGTGGCGATCGCCGTCGCATCGTCGGCGCTGTCGCTGTGGCTGGCCTTCGGGCATGGGCGCCGCGCGCCGCTGGTGGTGGCGGCGGTCGCCATGGCGCTCGCCATTTCCGGCATGCACTACACGGCCATGTGGGCGGCCGACTTCTCCGACGCTGGGCATGTGATGGCGGGGGCGGGGGCCGGGGCGCCGGCCATTCCGTCGGGCGTGCTGGCGGTGGTGGTCGCGGTGGTGGCCTTCGTGATTTCGGCGGCGTTCCTGCTGGCGCTGGTGCCGGACGGCGGCGCGGCGCCGGGGGCGCGGAAGGCCGGGCCGGCGGCACCCCCGGCCGAGGATGGCGACGGCCGCGTCCCGGTGTTGAAGAACGGCACCACGGTGCTGCTGCGTCAGGCCGACATCGTGTCGGTGGAGGCGGATGCGCACTACAGCCGGCTGTTCGACGGGCAGGCGACGTACTTCTGCAACCTGTCCATTTCCGAGGTGGAACGCCGTCTCGACCCCGCCCGCTTCATCCGCGTCCACCGCAGCCACATCGTCCGCAAGGAGGCCATCGCCGGCTTCCGGCGGGAGGGCAGCCATGGACACGTGCGCCTGTCCTGTACGCCGCCGCGCGAGATTCCGGTGAGCCGTGGGCGGATCCTAACGGTGCAGCAGGCGCTGGGAGTCTGAGGCGTACGTCTCCGCCCCGTACGTGTCCGATCCGTTCGTTCATTCGTGCGCAAGGCGCGGCGGTTCGTGCCTTCGCGGCTGCCCGCCGGACGATCCTGCGAAATGATGGTGTCTCTAACAATCGGCGGCCGGAACGAACCGGCGGCGATGGAGGGAGGAGACACCACGGTGATTCCCGGATCCTACGATTACCATCGGCCGGCCACGCTGGCGGAAGCGGTGGCGATGCTGTCCGACCTGGGCGAGGACGCGCGCGTCCTGGCCGGCGGCCACAGCCTGATCCCGATGATGAAGCTGCGCCTTGCCCAGCCGACCGCGCTGGTCGATCTGGCGCGCCTGCCCGAGCTGAAGGGCATTGCGGTTGAGGCCGGCACGCTGGTCATCGGCGCCGCCGTCACCCAGCACGAGCTGATCGTGTCGGACGAACTGGCGCGGCGCTGTCCGATCCTGCGCGCGGCGGCGCTGCTGATCGCCGACCCGCAGGTGCGTTACTGCGGCACGGTGGGCGGCAACGTCGCCAACGGCGATCCGGGCAACGACCTGCCGGCGCTGATGCAGTGCCTGGACGCCACCTACGTCGCCGTCGGCCGGGGCGGCGAGCGGCGGCTGAGGGCGCGCGACTTCTACCAGGGCGCCTACGCGACGTCGCTTGAGCCCGGCGAGATCCTGACCCACGTCCGCATCCCGGAACCGCCGGCCGGGCACGGCTGGGCGTACGAGAAGCTGAAGCGCAAGGTGGGCGACTACGCCACCGCCGCGGCGGCCGTGGTGCTGACGCGCGATGGCGGCGCCATCACGTCGGCCGCCGTCGCGCTCACCAACCTCGCCGACACGCCGGTGTTCGCCGAGGCCGCCGGTGATGCGCTGGTCGGCACGAGCGGCGACGAGGCCGCGGCGGCGAACGCCGCCGCTCGCGCCCGCACACTGATGAACCCGGCCAGCGACGGGCGCGGGCCGGCCGACTACCGCACCAGCGTCGGCGCCGTGATGGTCCGCCGGGCGATCGCCCGCGCGCTGACCCGCGCCGCTTGAGGAGATCCGCCATGGGCAACCGTACCATCTCCCTCACCGTCAACGGCAAGGCGGTCTCGGCCGAGGTCGAGGACCGCACGCTGCTGATCCACCTGCTGCGCGACAATCTCAACCTGACCGGCCCGCACATCGGCTGCGAGACCAGCCATTGCGGCGCCTGCACCGTCGACCTGGACGGGCGCTCGGTGAAGGCATGCACCGTGTTCGCCGTGCAGGCCGATGGCGGCGACGTGCTGACCATCGAAGGCATGGCGGCGGCGGACGGCACGCTGCATGCGCTTCAGCAGGCGTTCCACGAACACCACGGGCTGCAATGCGGGTTCTGCACGCCGGGCATGATCACGCGGGCGCATCGCCTTTTGCAGGAGAACCCCAACCCGACCGAGGAGGAGGTGCGCATGGGCATCTCCGGCAACCTGTGCCGCTGCACCGGCTACCAGAACATCGTCAAGGCGATCCTGTCCGCCGCCGAAACCCTGCGGGCCGACATCCAGCTGGAGGCCGCGGAATGAACGACCAGCCCCCCACCCGCGAAGACCGCGAGGCCAAGCTGAAGGGCGTCGGCTGCTCCCGCCGCCGGGCCGAGGATGCCCGCTTCATCCAGGGCAAGGGCAACTATGTGGACGATCTGAAGCTGCCGGGCATGCTGTTCGGCGACTTCGTGCGCAGCCCCTACGCCCACGCCCGGATCAAGGGCATCGACGCCTCGGCCGCGCTGGCGCTGCCCGGCGTCCGGGCGGTGCTGACGGCGGCCGACCTGAAGCCGCTGAACCTGCACTACATGCCCACCCTGGCCGGCGACGTGCAGGCGGTGCTGGCGGATGACAAGGTGCTGTACCAGAACCAGGAGGTCGCCTTCGTGGTGGCCGACGACCGCTACGTCGCCGCCGATGCAGTCGAACTGATCGAGGTGGAGTACGAAGAGTTGCCCGTCCTGGTCGATCCCTTCATCGCCATGGACGCGAACGCGCCGGTGCTGCGCGAGGACATCCGGGAGAAGACGGTGGGCGCGCACGGCGAGCGGCGCCACCACAACCACGTCTTCACCTGGGAAATCGGCGACAAGCCGGGCACCGACGACGTGTTCGCCAAGGCGCCGGTGACGATCAAGGAGCTGATCTCCTACCACCGCGTCCACCCGTCGCCGCTGGAGACCTGTGCGTGCGTCGCGTCGATGGACAAGATCCGCGGCGAGCTGACGGTGTGGGGCACGTTCCAGGCGCCGCACGTCATCCGCACCGTGGCCTCGATCCTGTCGACAATCCCCGAGCACAAGGTGCGGGTCATCGCGCCGGACATCGGCGGCGGCTTCGGCAACAAGGTGGGGGCGTACCCCGGCTACATCTGCGCCATCGTCGCCTCCATCGTGCTGGGCGTGCCGGTGAAGTGGGTGGAGGACCGGATGGAGAACCTCTCCACCACCTCCTTCGCGCGCGATTATCACATGACGTGCGAGCTGGCGGCGACGGAGGACGGCAAGCTGCTGGGCCTGCGCGCGCACGTGCTGGCCGACCACGGGGCGTTCGACGCCTGCGCCGATCCCACCAAGTTCCCGGCGGGCTTCTTCAACATCTGCACGGGCAGCTACGACATCCCGGTGGCGCATCTGGCGGTGGACGGCGTCTACACAAACAAGGCGCCGGGCGGCGTCGCCTACCGCTGTTCCTTCCGGGTGACGGAAGCGGCGTACATGATCGAGCGGGCCATGGACATCCTGGCCCACAAGCTGGGCATGGACCCGGCCGACCTGCGGATCAGGAACTTCATCCAGCCCGAGCAGTTCCCCTACAACTCCGCCCTGGGGTGGGAGTACGACAGCGGCAACTACCCGGCGGCCATGGCCAAGGCGATGGAGGCCGTGGGATACCGCGAGCTGCGCGAGGAGCAGAAGCGCCGCCGCGACGCCTTCGACCGGGGCGAGACGCGGGAACTGATGGGCATCGGCGTCGCCTTCTTCACCGAGATCGTCGGGGCGGGGCCGACGAAGAACTGCGACATCCTGGGCATCGGCATGTTCGACAGTGCCGAGATCCGCATCCATCCGACCGGCGCGGTCATCGCCCGCATGGGCACCAAGAGCCAGGGCCAGGGGCACGAGACCACCTACGCCCAGATCATCGCCACCGAACTGGGCCTCGACGCCGACCTCATCAGCATCGAGGAGGGGGACACCAACACCGCCCCCTATGGGCTGGGCACCTACGGCTCGCGCTCCACGCCGGTGGCGGGGGCGGCGACGGCGGTCGCGGCGCGCAAGATCCGGGCGAAGGCGCAGATGATTGCCGCGCACCTGCTGGAGGTCGCCGACAACGACCTGGAGTGGGACATCGACCGGTTCCGCGTCAAAGGCCTGCCGGAAAAGTTCAAGACGATGAAGGAGATCGCCTGGGCCGCCTACAACAGGCCGCCGCCCAACATGGAGCCGGGGCTGGAGGCGACCAGCTACTACGACCCGCCCAACATGACCTATCCGTTCGGCGCCTACCTGTGCGTGATGGACATCGACGTGGACACCGGCGTGTCGACGGTGCGGCGCTTCTACGCGCTGGACGACTGCGGCACGCGCATCAACCCGATGATCATCGAGGGGCAGGTGCACGGCGGCCTGACCGAGGGCTTCGGCATCGCCATGGGGCAGGAGATCGCCTATGACGAGATGGGCAACGTGAAGGGCGGCAACTTCATGGACTTCTTCATTCCCACGGCGGTGGAAACGCCGAAATGGGAAACGGACTGGACCGTGACCCCCTCGCCGCACCACCCGATCGGCGCCAAGGGCGTGGGCGAAAGCCCGAACGTGGGCAGCGTGCCGTGCTTCTCCAACGCGGTGAACGACGCCTTCGCGCCCTTCGGCATCGGCCACATCCAGATGCCGCACGACGCCTGGCGCGTGTGGAAGGCCGCCGAGCGGGCGGGACTGCATGGGTAGTGGGGAGTGGTCGCGTCGGGCCCCCACCCAACCCTCCCCCACTAAAGCGGGGGAGGGCTTTAACTCCTCCCCCCGCGCAGTGGGGGGAGGTTGGGAGGGGGGCCCGACGCGACACGTCAACGCCGGGAACGCGCCATGACCATCGACCGCCAGACCATCGCGCGCCGCCTGGGCGAGGTCGGCTATGTGGCCGACGACTCGCTGGCCATGGCGCTGGCGCTGATGGACCACCTGAAACGCCCGCTGCTGCTGGAAGGCGAGGCCGGCGTCGGCAAGACGGAGGTCGCCAAGGCACTGTCCGCCGTGCACGGCAGCCGGCTCATCCGCCTGCAATGCTACGAGGGGCTGGACGTGGCCGGGGCGCTGTATGAATGGAACTACCAGCGCCAGCTCATCTCCATCCGCGCGCACGAGGGGCGCGGCGGGGACCCGGACGCCGTCGAGCGGCACGTGTTCTCCGAGGAGTTCCTGCTGGAACGCCCGCTGCTCGCCGCCATCCGCGCCGAGACCTCCGTCGTCCTGCTGATCGACGAGGTCGACCGCGCCGACGAGGAGTTCGAGGCGTTCCTGCTGGAGGTGCTGTCGGACTTCCAGGTGACGGTGCCGGAATTGGGCACGATCACGGCGCGTTCGGTGCCGCGCGTGGTGCTCACCTCGAACGGCACGCGGGAGCTGTCGGACGCGCTGCGCCGGCGCTGCCTGTACCACTGGATCGACTATCCGGACGAGGGGCGGGAGGCGCGCATCCTGGCGGCGCGGCTGCCGGGCATCGAGGCGGCGCTGGCGCACCAGATCGCGCGCTTCGTCGCCCGCATCCGGGCGGAGGATCTGCGCAAGGTGCCGGGCGTGGCCGAGACGCTGGACTGGGCGGCGGCGCTGATGGGCCTGGGCATCGCCGACCTGCGCGCCGAGCCGGAGGCGCTGCACGCCACGCTGATCTGCCTGCTGAAGACGCGGGAGGATCGCGCGTCCGTGGCGCCGGAGACGGTGACCCGCATCGCCGGCCGGGTGGGGTGAGGGGATGGACGCGGGGACACGGATCGTCGCGCGGGTCGTGGGGTTCGTGGCGCTGCTGCGCCACAACGGCTTCCCCGTCGGGCCGGCGGAGGCGGCGGACGCGCTGCGGCTGATGGCGGCGCTGGACCTGTCGCGGCCGGACGAGTTGCGCGCTGCGCTGCGCCCCCTGCTGTGCGGGCGGGTGGAGGAGTGGCGGCGCTTCGACGAACTGTTCGACCTGCACTGGCGCGGGCGCGGCCTGCGCCACGCCGTGAAGGTGACGGGTACGCCCCCGGCGCAGGGCGGCGGGCTGAAGCGGTTGATGGATCAGGCGGGGCCGAAGGGTGCGCCCGATGGAATACCCGACCGGGTTGAGCGCACCGAGGGGCCGGAGGGCGCGGCGTGGCAGGGGCGGC
>DASWVP010000167.1:0-6851 GCA_036401175.1 Azospirillum sp.
CGCGGCTGGTCGCGGCGGAAGCGCGCCTGCGGACTCAGGAGGTCCTGGGCCTGGCCTTCTTCGCGCTGCTGGTGTTGATGGTCGCGCTGGCGCGCGCCTGATCGCCGGCACGACCGCGACGGACATCGCCGGCCCCGGCCGGGGGGCGGCCGGTCAGGCGAGCCCGAGCGATGCGCGGGCACCGGGCGACAACTGCACGAACAGATAGGCGCCGTACGCTGCCAGGAAGGCCGCGCCCTCCCACCGGTTGATGCGCCAGCCGGTCGCCGCGAACAGCACCAGCAGCAGCGACGCGGCGAGCATCGCCCAGACGTCGAAACGCACGATCTCCATCGGGACCGGAATCGGCGTCACCACCGCGGTCACGCCGGCGATGCCAAGGATGTTGAAGACGTTGGAGCCCAGAATGTTGCCGAAGGCGACGTCGCTGTGTCGGCGCAACGCCGCCATGACGGAGGTCACCATTTCCGGCAGCGAGGTGCCGACGGCGACGAGCGTCAGGCCGATCACGGCCTCGGACAGGCCGGCGGCGCGGGCCAGTTCGATGGCGGCGCCGACCAGGAGGTCCGCGCCGAACACCACGGCGGCGATGCCGCCGGCCGCCAGAACGGCCCCCAGCCAGATCGGCATGTCCTTGGGGGCGACCTCCGCCGTCTCGGCCTCGCGCACGCGGGCGGCGGCGTCGTGGGTCGTGCGTTCGGTCAGGTAGGTGAAGAGCGTGTAGGCGCCCAGCAGCACGAGGAACGCCGCGCCGGCCCAGCGTTCGATGGTTCCCAGCAGCACGACGAGCACCAGCAGCACGGCGGCGCCGACCAGCACCGTGCCGTCGCGGCGGAACGCCTCCTTCGTCGTCGCCATCGGCAGGATCACCGAGGACACCCCGAGGATGAGCAGGATGTTGGCGATGTTGCTGCCGACCACGTTGCCGATGGCGATCCCCGGCGCGCCGATCTGGGCGGCGCGCAGACTTGCGACCAGTTCCGGCGTCGAGGTGCCGAAACCCACCAGCGTCAGGCCGATCATCAGCGGCGATACGCCCAGGCGCAGCGCGACCGCGACGCTTCCGCGCACCAGCGCCTCCCCTCCCCCCAGAAGCAGCAGAAGGCCGGCGACAAGCTCCACGACGGTCATGCGGCACTCCGATTATCTTCGGCGCCCCGCCGTCGGCGAAGGCCGCTCCACGTCATGGGAAACGCATCCGGGCCGGGGCGCGGTCCCGACCCGGACGCCTCACGGCTTATTGTTCCCGCCCTGCGGCAGATAGCAAGTCCGACTGCCCGGTCAACGTGGATATGGCCACCTGCAAGGCGGAGTTCCTGCACCATCACTACAAGGGGCACATGCGCCCGCGCGTCGCCTGCACCATGGGCCTGATCAACGTCCGGGCGCGCTGGCTGGCCCCGGTGTGGTGGGCGCCCGCCGGTGGTGCTGTGGAGCGATACCTTCAACAACCATTTCTCGCCGGAGCCGCTGTTCGCCGCGGCCGAGGTGCTGGACGCCACCCGGCGCACGCTGCCGCGGCATGGGTTCACGGTCCCGACCGACCGCCCCGAGGCCGACGGCACCCGGCGGCCCCTGCGGCGTCCTCCGACCGCTTACGGCGTGCTCGCCGTCACCCGCCAGACGCGGTTGCCGACGTCGTCGGCGACGAGCAGCGCCCCCTCGCGGTCCAGCGCGACGCCGACCGGGCGGCCGAGCGCGTTGCCGTCCGCATCCAGGAAGCCGGTCAGCACGTCCACCGGCTCGCCGGCCGGGCGTCCATCGGCGAACGGCACGAACACGACCTTGTAGCCGCTGTGCGGCCGGCGGTTCCAGGAACCGTGCTGGCCGACGAAGGCACCGCTGGCGAAGCGCGCTGGCAGGGCGCCGGGCCTGGAGAAGGCGAGGCCGAGCGAGGCGGTGTGGGGGCCCAGCGCGTAGTCGGGCACGATCGCCCTGGCGACGAGGTCGGGGCGCCGCGGCGTGACCCGCTCGTCCACGTGCTGGCCGAAGTAGCTGTACGGCCAGCCGTAGAAGCCGCCATCCCGGACCGAGGTCATGTAGTCGGGGACGAGGTCGCTGCCGATCTCGTCGCGCTCGTTCACCGCGGTCCACAGCACGCCCGTCGCCGGCTCCCAATCCAGGCCGTTGGGGTTGCGCAGGCCCGAGGCGAAGATGCGGCCGCGGCCGGTGGCCGGGTCGATCTCCCAGATGGCGGCGCGGCCTTCCTCCTCCTCCATGCCGTTTTCGGCGACGTTGCTGTTGGAACCGACGGTCGCGTACAGGCGCCGCCCGTCGGGGCTGGCGATGACGTTCTTGGTCCAGTGGTGGTTGCGCGGGCCGGCCGGCAGGTCCGCCACCTTCGTGCCGGGCGCGGTGATCCGCGTCTGGCCCGGTCGATAGGGGAAGCGGACCACCGCGTCGGTGTTGGCGACGTAGAGGTCGTCGCCGACCAGCGTCATGCCGAAGGGCGAGTTGAGCCCATCGAGGAAGACGGTGCGCGTCTCGGCCACGCCGTCGCCGTCGGTGTCGCGCAGCAGGGAGATGCGGTTGGCGCTCGGCACGCCGGCCCCGGCCCGGCTCATCACCTGCTTCATGATCCAGCCACGGATGCCCGTGTGCTCCTCGGGCCGGGGCGGGGCGTTGGTTTCCGCCACCAGGACGTCGCCGTTGGGCAGGGCGAGCAGCCAGCGCGGATGGTCGAGCCCGTCGGCGAAGGCGGTGACGGTCAATCCCGGCGCGGCGGCCGGCATCGTGCCGGCGGGCCAGCCCTTGGCCGGCGCGATGTTGACCGTGGGGATCAGCGTCTCGCGCGGCGGCGGCAGCGTGGGGTTGGGACCGATCCCGGCGGCGACCGGAAGTGTCGCCGTCTCGCCGCAACCGGCGAGGATGGATGCCGCCACGACGGCGAACCATGCGGCAGGTGGCTTGGTCATGCGGAAAACCTCCCGACCCCTCGGCCGATCCCTCGGCATCCGATGGTCAACGGCTCGGCAACCGGTGCTGTTCCGCCGGAAGGGCCCCGTCCGCGTCAGGCGCCCAGCGCGCTGAACCGGCGGTTCAGCAGGGCGGCGGTGCCGTCCAGCAGACGGTGAGCGATCTCGGCGACGCGGCGGTTGCGCCAGTCCTCCAGGTCGGTGCCCTTGACCCACTGGTTGAAGGCGCCCATCGCCGGGCCGCAGTGGATCTGGTAGTCGACCTTCCGCTCGGGATCGCCGGTCACCGCCAGCCGCATGCTGTGCACGAAATACCAGCGGAAGACCAGCGCCATCCTGTGCTTCGGGTTCTTCTCCGCCTTGGCGATCTCGTCGGGCGCCGCCTTGAGGTAGTAGGTGCGTGTCTCGTCGTAGACGTCGGCGAAGCTGCGGTGGAAGTATTTGTCCTGGATCTGCGCGCGGGTCTTGGCGTCGATCTCCTCCAGGGCGCCGTGCTGGCGCCACAGCTCGTACAGCCGGTTGGCGCGGGCCGGGAAGAAGACGCCCTTCTTCAGGACCTGCGTTCTGGCGCCCAGCTCGAACAGGCTGCCGGACGGGGCGTAGTCGGTGTCCTGCACGTTCATCTGCGCCAGCAGGTCCTTGGCGGCGTCGCTCGTCCCGGCCTCGACCGTGCACTGGTTGATGGAGCCGGTGACGATGAAGTCGGCGCCGAGCACGAAGGCGGTGGCCGCCGCCTCCGGCGTGCCGATGCCGCCGGCGCCGCCGACGCGGACCGTCTTGGCGTAGCCGTGCCGCGCCATCGCCTCGTCGCGCTGACGCGCGATGGTCGGCAGCAGGGCGGACAGCACGCCCATGTCCGTGTGACCGCCCGAATCGGCTTCGACGCAGATGTCGTCGGCCATCGGCACGGTGCGGACCAGATCCGCCTCCTCGGCCGTGATGGCGCCGTCGCGCAGCAGCCCGTCCACCATCCGGTCGGGCGGCGGGGCCAGGAACAGCGCCGCGACTTCCGGCCGCGACAGCTTGGCCAGCACCATGTTGCCGATCGCCGCCCGCCCCCGCGCGTCGCGCCGCAGCCCCTTTGCCCGGTACTTCACCAGGGCCGGCGACATCTGCATGTAGGCCGACGCCTCGACCCGCCGCACGCCGTACCGCAGGAACAGGTCGACCGTGTCCATTTCGGCCTGCGGCGTGGCCGCGCTGCTCAGCAGGTTCATGCCGAAGGGCCGCCCGTCCGGCAGCGCCGCCTGGATGTCCCGGATGGCCGTCTCGATCGCCGCCGGACGCAGGCCGCCGGTGCCGAAGAAACCGAGGAAGCCGGCCTTCGCCATGTTGACGACCATGGCCGTGGAGGCGATGCCGCGCACCATCGACCCGGCGACGCAGGCGAAGCGGACGCCGTGGTCCTCCTTGAAGGCGGGCGAGCCCAGGCTGTCGATGGTGATCATGGCGCGTCCACCCTTGGGCGTGATCGTCCGGCGGGCCGGAGTATTTTTTTCGGCGAATGCGGGCCGCCGGGATTCCCTAACCCGTTCGCCGCCGCCGTTCAACCATCTCGCGGCCATCTCGCGGCCCGGCGTCGCTTTCCGTTGCCAAGGTGCGATTGCAGGACATATATGCTATTCGCTTTTCTTGCTTCCCGACGCACAGTATCTTCTTCGCGCCTGAACCCGCACGCTGGGTTTCGATCAGCCATCATGCCTCCCGTCAGCCGGGGAAGCGCCAGCGTGACCAACGCTTTGTCCACAGGAGGGAACACATGGCGAGCCCGACTCCCGGTAGCCTCGAAAGCAGCACTCCGAATTCCGCCGCCCCGACCACGCCGCCGGCTGCCGCTCCTGCCGCTGCCCCTGCCCCGGCTGCCGCTGCCGCTGCCGACGGCGACATCGCGCACAGCCTCGCCGCCGACAGCACGATCAAGACCTATGTGATCGCCTCGGTCGCCGCCAGCGTCGTGCCGGTTCCGCTGTTCGACATCGCCGCCATCGCGGCGGTGCAGTTCCGCATGATCCAGAAGCTTTCGCAGCTCTACGGCCGGCCGTTCTCGGACAGCCTGGCGCGCAACATCATCGCGTCGCTGGCCGGCAGCGTGCTGGGCTACGGCGTCGGCGCCACCGTCGCCATCAGCCTGGCCAAGATCATTCCCGGCGTGGGCTGGGCGGTCGGCATGGTCTCGCTGCCGGTGGTGGCCGGCGGCGCCACCTACGCGCTGGGCCGCGTCTTCGTCCGGCATTACGAGGACGGCGGCTCGATCTTCGACCTCAACACGGCGAAGATGAAGGCGTACTACGCCGAACAGTTCGAGAAGGGCAAGCTGGTCGCCGAGAAGGCCAAGGCCGACCTGAAGGCCCGCAAGGCCGAGGAGCAGGCCCGCAAGGCCGAGCAGGAAGCCGCCCACCTGGAGGCCGCCGAAAAGGCCGCCTGATCGGGGCCGCCTGATCGGGACACCCCGGCGCCCGCGATACGACCGCCGCCCCACCGGGGCGGCGGTTTTCGTTTGTGTCCTACGGCTTGTGGCGCACGGCGGGCGGCGGCTTGCGGTCCTCGGCAAGCAGGACGAGGGCGCCGACCAGCGGGCTGAACAGGAAGGAGATCAGGAAGTTGCCGAAGAAGCCGAAGCGCTTGTCGCGGCCGAGCATGGCGATCACCCAGGCGGCGAGGACCCAGGCCACCAGCGTCCACGGATTGACCAGATAGATCACGGTTTCACCTCCAGCGATGTGGCCGGCGCCGGCATCGGCGGCACCGGGGTTTCCTTGGGCCGATTTTCCTTGGGCGCGGCATCGTCGAGCGCCGTATCCTTGAGCGCCGGAGCCCCGGGGGGCAGGTCCAGCGGCTTGCGGTAGCGCGCGACCGTGCGGAAGGCGCGGCCGTCGTGCCGCACCACGAACACGCCGGTGTCCGTCACCAGCCCGTTGGCGTCGAACACCATCGGCCCGGTGGCGCCGATGAACGGGGCCTCGTGCCGGATCACCCGCAGCGCGTCGGCCAGTACCTTCGGATCGCGCGAACGCGCCTGCGCGGCCGCGAACGCCAGCAGCTTCACCGCGTCATAGCCGACCGCCGCCAGCAGATCCGGCTCGCCGCCGGTGTTCGTCACGAAGCGCTCGGCGAACGACGTCGCCTCGTCGCTGCGGTCCTCCACGTCGTACAGCGACGCCGCCGCCACGTCCTTCATCGCCGGTCCCGCCAGACGCGCGATGCGGTCGGAGAACAGGGATTCCGGCCCCAGGATCGGCTGGGTGAGCCCGAGTTGCCGGGCGCGCGTGATGAAATTGGCCGTGTCGGCGTGGGATGCGGAGGCGACGAAGAACGCGTCGATGTCGCCCGGCTTGAAGACCGTGTTGTCGAGCAGGAAAAGCAGAAGCCGGTCGATGGAGCGGTTGTGGCTGCTGAGCAGTCCGCGGTGCAGGATCTCGGCGCCGCGCAACGCCGCGGCGCTGCGGAACAGCCCGCCCACATCCGAGCCGTAGCCGGACCCGTCGGCCAGCACCACCAGCCGCCGCAGCCCGTTCTGCGTGGCATAGTGCGCCATGACCGTCGCGGTGTCGGCGTCGCTCACCTGCAGGCCGAACACCGTGTCGAAGCCGTGGTTGGTCAACGACACCGCGGTCGCGTGCGTCGCCAGAAAGAGCACGTTGGCGCGCGCGTACACGCTGCTCGCCGGCACCGCCGTCGCCGAGGAGGTGTGCCCGATCACCGCCAGCAGATCCGGCCGCCGCACGATGTCCGCGGCCAGCCGCAGCGTGCGCGCGACGACCGGCTCCAGCGAGAGGTGGTCGGTGTAGGGGACCTCGGCCACCTCTTCCAGCAGCACCGGCACCCCGTTCACCCCACCGGCGGCGTTGACCTCGCCGACCGCCAGCCGCACGCCCTTGAGAAACAGGGTGTCCTCCATGCCGTCGGGGTACACCGCCACCACCCGCGCCACCTGCC
>DASWVP010000168.1:0-4809 GCA_036401175.1 Azospirillum sp.
GGGCGGCGGCGAACCGCGGCTGCGGCTGCTCTTGGTGGGCGATTCCTCCGCGGCCGGCGTCGGCTTGCAGCACCAGTCGCAGGCGCTGGCGCTGCCCCTGGCGACCGTGCTCGCGCAGCGCCTCGACGGCGCCGTCGCGTGGCAGTTGCTGGCCGAAACCGGGCTGGACACGCGCGGCGCGCAGGCGCTGGTGGGTCGCTCCGACGTGGCCGCGGCCGACGTCGTGGTCACGGTGCTGGGCGTCAACGACGTCACCTCCCAGCAGGCGGCGCGCGGCTTCGTCGCCGAGACGGCGCGCCTGTGGACGCAGGTGCGGCAGCGCACCGGAGCACGTTGGGCGGTCGTCTGCGGCCTGCCGCCGATGGAGCTGCTCACAGCCATGCCGCAGCCGCTGCGCTGGTACCTGGGCCGGTACGCGTCCGGGCTCGACGCCGCGCTGCGCGGCTGGGCCGGCGACGAGGGCCTGGGCTTCTGCTCCCTGCACTGGGCTGCGGACCCGTCGCTGCTGGCGCCGGACGGATTCCATCCCGGCGCCGCCCTGTATCCGCTGTGGGCGCAGCGCCTGGCCGACCTGATCGCGGGCGAAAGGGCGCGGTGGGCACCGCCATGAACCACGCCGGGCAGGTGCTGACGGCGCGCGGCCCGGCCCAGCGCCGCGCCATCGCCAAGGCGATCACGCTGCTGGAATCGACCCGCGCCGACCATCGCGCCCAGGGCGACGAGATGCTCACGGCGCTGTTGCCCCACACCGGCCGCTCGTTCCGCATCGCGATCAGCGGCGTGCCGGGCGTCGGCAAGAGCACGTTCATCGAGGTGCTCGGCCTGTTCCTGATCGAGCGCGGCCACCGGGTCGCGGTGCTGACGATCGATCCGTCCAGCAGCGTCTCGGGCGGCTCGATCCTGGGTGACAAGACGCGCATGGAGAAGCTGTCCGTGCACGAGCAGGCCTACATCCGGCCCAGCCCTTCCGGCGGCACGCTCGGCGGGGTGGCCGAGAAGACGCGCGAAGCGATGCTGGTGTGCGAAGCGGCCGGCTATGACATCGTGATCGTCGAGACCGTCGGCGTCGGCCAGAGCGAAACGGCCGCCGCCGGGATGACCGACATGTTCGTGCTGCTCCAGCTGCCCAACGCCGGCGACGACCTGCAGGCCATCAAGAAGGGCGTGATGGAGCTGGCCGACCTGGTCGTCATCAACAAGGCCGACCTCGACGCCGACGCCGCGACCCGCGCCCGCGCCCAGATCACCAGCGCGCTGCGCATCTTCGGCCAGCACGGACATCCGGGCCACGCGCGGCACGACCAGTCCGTCTGGCAAGCGCAGGTCCTGCAATTGAGCGCCTTGCGCGGCGAGGGTCTTGCGCCGTTCTGGGACGCGGTGTCGCGCTTTCGCGAGATCCAGCAAGCCAACGGCGGATGGGCAGAGCGCCGCCAGCAGCAGGCGCTGGGCTGGATGTGGGAGCGCATCGACGCGGGACTGAAACGCCACTTCCGCCAGCACCCGCGGGTGCGGCAGCTGCTGCCGCAGATGCTGGCCGACGTGGGTGGCGGCCGCCTGCCAGCCTCGACCGCCGCGCGCCGGTTGGTCCAGGCGTGGCAGGACGGCGCAAGCCAGGCGTCAGGCGGACCGGAGAACATCGCGACCGAGGGCTCCGCGCCGCCAGCGGCGGGCGGCGCCCCGGCACCAGACATCGGAGAACAACGCCATGCATGACATCCTCGAACAACTCGAAAGGAAGCGCGCCGCGGCGCGGCTGGGCGGCGGGCAGCGGCGCATCGATGCGCAGCACTCCAAGGGCAAGCTGACGGCCCGCGAGCGGCTGGAACTGCTGCTGGACGAGGGCACGTTCGAGGAATGGGACATGTTCGTCGAACACCGCTGCACCGACTTCGGGATGGAGGGCAACAAGGTCCCCGGCGACGGCGTGGTGACCGGCTACGGCATGATCAACGGCCGCCTCGTGTTCGTGTTCAGCCAGGATTTCACCGTGTTCGGCGGCGCGCTGTCGGAGGCCCATGCCGAGAAGATCTGCAAGGTGATGGATCAGGCGATGAAGGTCGGCGCGCCGGTGATCGGCCTGAACGACTCGGGCGGCGCCCGCATCCAGGAGGGCGTCGCTTCGCTCGGCGGCTATGCCGACGTGTTCCAGCGCAACGTGATGGCGTCGGGCGTCATCCCGCAGATCAGCATGATCATGGGGCCTTGCGCCGGCGGCGCCGTGTATTCGCCGGCCATGACCGACTTCATCTTCATGGTCAAGGACAGCTCGTACATGTTCGTGACCGGTCCCGAGGTGGTCAAGACCGTGACCCACGAGGAAGTGACGGCGGAGGAACTGGGCGGGGCCGTCACCCACACCACGCGCAGCGGCGTGGCCGACCTGGCCTTCGACAACGACGTCGAGGCGCTGCTGATGCTGCGGCGCCTGTACAACTACCTGCCGCTGAACAACCGCGAGAAGGCGCCCACCCGCCCCAGCAACGATCCGGCGGAGCGGATGGACCTGTCGCTGGACACGCTGGTTCCCGACAACCCCAACAAACCCTACGACATGAAGGAGCTGATCGTCAAGACAGTGGACGACGGCGACTTCTTCGAGTTGCAGCCGGAATACGCCAAGAACATCGTGGTCGGCTTCGGGCGCATGGAAGGGCAGACGGTGGGCATCGTGGCGAACAACCCGCTGGTGCTGGCCGGGTGCCTGGACATCAGGAGCTCGATCAAGGCGGCGCGCTTCGTGCGCTTCTGCGACGCGTTCAACATTCCGGTGATCACCTTCGTTGATGTGCCGGGCTTCATGCCTGGCACCAGCCAGGAGTACGGCGGCATCATCAAGCACGGCGCCAAGCTGTTGTATGCATATGCCGAATGCACCGTGCCGAAGATCACCGTGATCACGCGCAAGGCCTACGGCGGCGCGTACGACGTGATGAGCTCCAAGCACCTGCGCGGCGACGTGAACTTCGCCTGGCCCAATGCCGAGATCGCCGTGATGGGCGCCAAGGGCGCCGTGGAGATCATCTTCCGCGAGGACAAGGCCGATCCGGCGAAGCTGAAGGCGCGCGAGGCGGAATACGCGGCGCGGTTCGCGAACCCGTTCGTCGCCGGAGCCCGCGGCTTCATCGACGACGTGATCCTGCCGCACGAGACGCGCAAGCGGATCTGCCGGTCGCTGGTGATGCTGCGGGACAAGAAGCTGGAGAACCCGTGGCGCAAGCACGGGAACATCCCGCTGTGAAGAAGCAATGCGGAACCTCCGTACGCAGAAGCCGCAGAAGTCACGCAGAAGCCGCAATAAGGACAATGAAGAACTTTCTGGGGTTTTCTTCTGCGGCTTCTGCGAAGTTTTCGCGGCTTCTGCGTTCGGATGTTCTTGCCGCGATTGAGGAGACCTGAATGTTCGAGAAGATACTGATCGCCAACCGCGGTGAGATCGCCTGCCGCGTCATCAAGACGGCGCGCCGCATGGGCATCAAGACCGTCGCCGTCTATTCGGACGCCGACCGCGACGCGCGCCACGTCGAGCTGGCCGACGAAGCCGTCCACATCGGTGCCGCACCCAGCCGCGAGAGCTACCTGCAGGCCGACCGGATCATCGCCGCCTGCAAGTCCACGGGGGCGCAGGCGGTGCATCCCGGCTACGGTTTCCTGTCGGAGAACGAAGGCTTCGCGCGCCGGGTGGAGGAGGAGGGGATCGCCTTCATCGGGCCCAAGCACTACTCCATCGCGGCCATGGGCGACAAGATCGCCTCCAAGAAACTGGCGCAGGAGGCGCGGGTCAACGTCATTCCGGGTTACAACGACGCCATCGAGACCGCCGAGCACGCCGTCGAGATCGCCAGGGGCATCGGCTACCCGGTGATGATCAAGGCCTCGGCCGGCGGCGGCGGCAAGGGACTGCGCGTCGCCTTCAACGACCGGGAAGCCTTCGACGGCTTCACCTCCTGCCGCAACGAGGCGCGCAACAGCTTCGGCGACGACCGCGTCTTCGTCGAGAAGTACGTCGAGGAGCCGCGCCACATCGAGATCCAGGTGCTGGGCGACAGCCACGGGAACGTGGTCTACCTGAACGAGCGCGAGTGCTCGATCCAGCGGCGCCACCAGAAGGTGATCGAGGAGGCGCCGTCGCCCTTCATCAGTGACGCCACGCGCAAGGCCATGGGCGAGCAGGCCGTGGCCCTGGCCAAGGCCGTGAAGTACCAGAGCGCCGGCACCGTCGAGTTCGTCGTCGGCAAGGACCAGAGTTTCTACTTCCTCGAGATGAACACGCGGCTGCAGGTCGAGCACCCGGTGACCGAATGCATCACGGGCCTGGACCTGGTGGAGCTGATGATCCGCGTGGCGGCGGGCGAGAAGCTGCCGCTCTCGCAGGCCGACGTCAAGCGCGAAGGCTGGGCCATCGAATGCCGCATCAACGCCGAGGACCCGTTCCGCAACTTCCTGCCCAGCACCGGGCGCCTGGTGCGCTTCCAGCCGCCGAAGGAGTCGATGTGGGCGTCCGACACGGAGCATCTGTTCGGCGTTCGGGTGGACACCGGCGTGCAGGACGGCGGCGAGATCCCGATGTACTACGACTCCATGATCGCCAAGCTCATCGTGCACGGCAAGGACCGCAACGAGGCCATCGCGAAGATGCGCGAGGCGCTCAACGGCTTCGTGATCCGCGGCATCTCCAGCAACATCCCGTTCCAGGCCGCGCTGCTGGCGCACCCGAAGTTCGTGGCCGGCGCCTTCCACACCGGCTTCATCGCCGAGCACTTCCCGCAGGGCTTCCGCGCCGAGGACGTGCCGCACGAGGACCCGGCGTTC
>DASWVP010000169.1:0-10857 GCA_036401175.1 Azospirillum sp.
ACGGGTCGCGCGCCGCCACGTTGGGGTGGGGCAGGGCGACGCGCAGCCGGCGCACGGTTTCGCGCATGCGCTCCTGGTGCAGACGCCATAGCGCCGCCGCGAAGGCGTCGCCGCCGGCCACGCTGTCGCGCAGGACGTGCAGCGGCCGGTGTGTCAGCCCGCTGTCGCGCTCCAGCCGGCGCCGGGCGGCGGCTTCATCCGGGGCGGCGAAGCCGCGCAGGCCACGGTAGAGGGTCCAGGCGACGGCGGCGGCGAACAGCGCCAGCACCAGGGCGTGCAGCCAGCCCGGCAGCATCGGCAGCGCGTTGAACAGCGCCAGCGCCAGGAACGCTCCGGCGATGGTGGCGGGCGCCCACAGCGCCGGCCACAGCCGTTCCCACAGCAGCGCCATGCGCGCCTGCCACAGCCGGAAGCCGGGCTCGGCCGGCGTGTCCTGGGCGTTCGCCGTCCCGGTGGAACGCAGCCGGGTCTGGGTGTCCTTCATGCCGCACTCCCGTCCTGTCGGTCACCGGCCGGGGGGGGGGCGGCTGAGCCGGTGCGTGACCAGGATATAGGTTGCCCGCCAGCGGTTTCCGCAGCGGACTGATCCAGACACGCACCGAACCATGCGTCCATGACGAAAATATGGCCGGGACGTCACGTCCCGTCGTCGAAGCCGTGCCGCGTCAGCTCGTCGAAGGTGCGGGGCTGGACGACATCGGCGAGGGTGCCGAGGATGTCCGACACCTGGGTGTAGAAGACTTGCATCTGCCGCAGCCGGGCGTGGCCGTGTTCGCCCAGGATCCCGGCGCCGTGCTGCCGCGCGCGGGAATCGAGCTTCTCGTATTCCTCCTTCCAGTGGATGGCCCAGTCGACCCAGTCCGTGGAATCCCAGATCTTCGCGTCGGGAAGCGCATAGGCGCGCACCCGGTCGAGGAAGGCGGGCCCGTGCTGCTGGCTCGTCCGCCAGATCTCGCTGAGCTCGAACATGCAGAAGGGGGAGCGGAGGTACTTGTCGCTGAGGATGACGAAGACGCGGTCGCCGGCCCCGATCCGCCGCATGAAGGCGGAAATGCTGTCGCCTAGGCCCAGCACGTTCTTGTCGCGCTGAATGATCCGGCCCCGCGCCTCGGCGGCGGCGCAGAGGTCGTCCACCACCTTTTCCCGCTCGCGGCCTTCGGGGGTGGCGTCGCGCCAGGCGTAGGACACGTACCATTCCGGCTGCGCCGGCTTTTCCTGGGCGAAGGCCATCGGGCGTTCCTCCGTGTTGTGAACGGCGGGGGCGGAGCGCTCCACCGCCAGCGGCCGCATGCCGATGTGGTCCTGCACCCGCTCCACCAGCGCCACCGCCCGGTCCAGCAGGTCCGCCGCCCGCCCGCGCTGGGTCCGCACGCGGATCTCGCCCTGCCATGGGCCCGTCATCACCTGTTCGATCAGCAGCCGGCCGCCGGTCGTCGTCTCGGCGGCATACAGGCCGGTCTGCCAATAGAGCGCGTCCGCCCGGGCCACCTCGCCCACCTCGGCCATGATCGCCCGGATCAACCCGCCGTGCAGCAGCGTGTAGCGGTACACCGCCGTCTCCTCCGCGCGGTCGCTGTCCCAGCGGCCGGCGATCCGGTCGGCCACCGCCGCACGCTCGGGCAGGAGTTCGGGGGCGATGTATTCGGCGTCGTCCTCGCCGGAGAATTCCCGGTGCGGAAAGCAGATGCCGCAGGACCGCATCATGCTGATGAACAGCTTCTGTTCGCCTACGCTGTGCTTTTGCCAGACCAGCCGCCCCAACTGCGCGCGGGTGAAGCGCCCGTCCAGCCGACGGATCTCCTTCAAGGGGGCGGAGCGGTCGAAGACGGCGTAGATCGCCTCCAGCGCCCAGCCCTGGTCCAGGACGACGCGGTCCTCGAAAAGGCCGGGCCGATGGAACACGACGCCGTTGGCGTCCAGATAGGTCAGCAGGGCGGGGATCGAGGAGATCCCGCCTTCCTCGGCGCAGATCGCGTCGAATTCGGTCCTGCTCAGCAGGCGGTGGCGGCGCTGTTCGGGCGGCAAGGCCCCGTCGGCGTCGCGCAACGCCTCCAGCCGGCGCTGCACGCGCAGCCGGCCGGCGCCGATCTGCGCCAGCCCCATCCGCTCCGGCGCGCACAGCCAGGTCACGCTGTCCCGCAGCGCCTCCTCCAGCGCCGCCCGCCCGCGACCCTCCTTGACGCTGACGTGCAGTTGCTTCCGGTACGGCAGGGGGTCCAGCACCTCGGCCGGTATCGGGAAGGGGAGGACCTCCTGCTCCGGCCGGTCGCACTTGCTCTGCACCATCAGCACCGGGCTGTCGGGATGCCCCTGCTGCCGCACGAGGTCGATCCAGTAGGGCAGCGGGAAATTGCGGAAGGGCAGTCCGCTGTGTTCGTGCGCCTCCAGTTCTTCCGTATCCCTGGCCCACACCACCGCCAGCACGGCCGGGCTGCGCAGGAACAGGGCGTGCGTGCCGTGGTAGATGTCCTGGCCGCCGAAATCCCAGATGTGAAGGGTCACCGGCCGTTCGCCGGGCAGAACCCCGCCGCCGACCTGGATGCCGTGCGTGGAGTTCCAGTGCGGGTCGAACGGCTCCCCCGCCAGCCAGCGCGCGACCTGCGTCTTGCCGGCGCAGCCGTTGCCGAGCAGCAGCAGCTTGACGTTCGGCATCACCTCCACGCCCGCCGCGAGATCGGCGAAATGGGCGCGGACCCGATCCAGGCAGTTGTCGCCGTACTGCTGAGAGAGCACGCCAACCGCCGGGATTCCCGGCGCGTGGCTTTCGTAAAGCACCAGGAATTCGAGCGTCGGCAGGTTCAGCAGGCTGTCCAGCCGGGAAGTCAACCGGCATCGCGAACCATCGAAGTGCCGTAGAGCGGTGAGCCCCGTCAGCGGCGACAGGTCGCTGACCTGGGTGAAGGAACAGGTGAGCTGTTGCAGGTTGGCGAGGCCAGCCAGCGGCGACAGGTCGCTGACCTGGGTGTGGAAGCAGGTGAGCTGTTGCAGGTTGGCAAGTCCGGCCAGCGGCGACAGGTCGCTGACCTGGGTGAAGGAGCAGTTGAGCTGTTGCAGGTTGGCGAGGCCGGCCAGTGGCGACAGGTCGCTGACCGGGGTGTTGAAGCAGTCGAGCTGTTGCAGGTTGGCGAGTCCGGCCAGTGGCGACAGGTCGCTGACCTGGGTGCCGGAGCAGTCGAGCAGTTGCAGGTTGGCGAGGCCGGCCAGCGGCGACAGGTCGCTGACTTGGGTGTCGGAACAGTCGAGCTGTTGCAGGTTGGCGAGGCCGGTCAGCGGCGACAGGTCGCTGACTTGGGTGAAGGAGCAGTCGAACAGTTGCAGGTTGGCGAGGCCGGCCAGCGGCGACAGGTCGCTGACCTGGGTGCCGGAGCATTCGAGCTGTTGCAGGTTGGCGAGTCCGGCCAGCGGCGACAGGTCGCTGACTTGGGTGGCGGAACAATCCAGCACTTCCAGATTCTGAAAATGCTCGAAAACACTCGCACTGGTAAGGTCCGTTCCCCACACGGACAGCTCTTGAAGCTGCGGCAGGCCTTTCAGGCGTTCGCGTTGCGCATCGATCCGATTGACTGTGGTCTTCTCCCACGGTTGATCACACCCCAGATCCAGCACACGCAGATGCCGGAGCGCGAACAGCGACTCCGGCAGCGCCGGCAGTCCCAGGTTGCGCAGGTCGAGCGTGCCGGTCCGCCGCTCCGCCTCCTCGGCGATGCGCGCTTCGGCGACGGCCATGCCGTCCTGGGGGTGGTCTAACGGAGGCTCCATGGACGAACGGCTCGCATCGCGTGGGTCTTGTCGCGTCGGCGCGGCGGGGCGGTCCGCCGGCTGAAGGGGCTCACCCCCTCAGCCACTTCGGCATGCGCTCGGCCGCCAGCATCTCCTCGATGGTGGGGCGCGGGCGGATGACGGCGAAGTCGGTGCCGTTCACCAGAACCTCGGGCGCCAGCGGGCGGGTGTTGTAGGTGGAGGCCATCACCGCGCCATAGGCGCCGGCCGAGCAGAAGGCGATCAGGTCGTCCGACGCCAGCGGCGGCAGGGGGCGTTGCAGGGCGAAGGTGTCGCCGCTCTCGCACACCGGGCCGACCACGTCGATGGGCGTCGCCTTGGCGCTCGGCGCCGGCTCGGCGACCGGCAGGATGGCGTGGTAGGCGTCGTACAGCGACGGCCGGATCAGGTCGTTCATCGCCGCGTCGACGATCAGGAAGCGGCGGTGCAGCCCCTTCTTCACATAGATGACGCGGCTGACCAGGATGCCGGCGTTGCCGACCAGCGCGCGCCCCGGCTCCAGCGTCACGTGGCAGCCGAGGTTGCCGGTGATCGCGCGCACCATGGCGGCGTAGTCGTGCAGGTCCGGCGGCGTCTCGTCGCGGTAGCGGATGCCGATGCCGCCGCCCAGGTCCAGGCGCTGGATGTCGATGCCGTCCGCGCGCAGCGCGTGCAGCAGTTCCACCACGCGCTCGAACGCGGCGCGGAAGGGAGCCAGATCGGTGAGCTGGGAACCGATGTGCACGGCGATGGCGACCGGCTTGATGCCGGGCAGCCTTGCGGCCTTACCGTAGACCTCGCGCGCGTGGTCCCAGTCGATGCCGAACTTGTTTTCCTTCTTGCCGGTGGAAATCTTGGCGTGCGTCTTCGCGTCCACGTCGGGGTTGACGCGGATGGCGATCGGCGCCTCCACGCCCATCGACGCGGCCACCTCGCTCAACGCCTCCAACTCGGGGATGGATTCGACGTTGATCTGGTAGATGCCGGCCTCCAGCGCCGTGCGCATCTCCTGGCGCGTCTTGCCGACGCCGGAGAAGACGATGCGGCCGGCCGGGATGCCGGCGGCCAGCGCGCGCCTGAACTCGCCCTCCGATACCACGTCGGCGCCCGAACCCAGGGCGGCCAGCGTGCGCACAACGGCAAGGTTGGAGTTAGACTTCAGCGCGAAGCAGACGCCGGCGTCCTGCCCCTCGAATGCGCCGGCGTAGGCGCGGTAGTTGGCGACCAGCGCCTCGGTCGAATAGCAGTAGAACGGCGTGCCGACCTGTTCGGCGATGGCGGGCAGGGCGACGCCCTCGGCGTGCAGGATGCCGTTGCGGTAGGCGAAGGCGCCGGTGTGGTGGTGGCTCATGGGAACTTCACTCCCGGCGCGATCTGACCGGGCTTGGGGTCGAGGGCGGGGTTCGGGTAGGGCTGCGGGAAGCGGTCGGCCTCCTTGCCCTGCGGGGCGTCGACCACTTCCGGCTTCTTGCCGCAGCCGCCCAGCGACAGCGCGAGCGCGAAGGCCAGCGTGCCCAGCGCCAGACCGACGGCGCCCCTGTGGCCGATGAGGCGGTGCCCCACGCAATGATGGTCGCGCCGGATCACAGGAAACGCTCCCGGGCCGCCTTGACGGCCTCGCGCACGCGGGTGGGGGCGGTGCCGCCGAAGCTGGTGCGGCTGGCCACGGACGCTTCGACGGTCAGCACCTTGAAGATCTCCTCGGTGATGCGGGGTTCGATCGACCGCAGGTCGTCGAGCGCCAGTTCGGACAGCCGCGCGCCCTTGTCCTCGGCCAGCTTGACGGCGCGGCCGGTGACGTGGTGCGCCTCGCGGAAGGGCATGCCCAGCACCCGCACCAGCCAGTCGGCAAGGTCGGTGGCGGTGAGGAAGCCGCGCTCGGCCGCGTCGCGCATGGACTCCGGCCTGGGCGTCATGTCGCGCACCATGCCTTCCATGGCGGTGACGCACAGCGCCAGCGTGTCGTCGGTCTCGAAGACCGGCTCCTTGTCTTCCTGCATGTCCTTGGAATAGGCCAGCGGCAGGCCCTTCATGACGACCAGCAGCCCGGCCAGCGCGCCGATGACGCGCCCGGCCTTGGCGCGCACCAGCTCGGCCGCGTCCGGGTTCTTCTTCTGCGGCATGATGGAGGAGCCGGTGGTGAAGGCGTCCGACAGCCGGATGAAGCGGAACTGGTCGGAGCACCACAGCACGATCTCCTCCGCGAAGCGCGAGAGGTGCATGGCGCAGATCGACGCGGATGCGAGGTATTCCAGCGCGAAATCGCGGTCGGACACGGCGTCCAGCGAATTGGCGGTGGGGCGGTCGAATCCCAGGTCCTTCGCCGTGGCGTGCCGGTCGATGGGGAAGGGCGTGCCGGCCAGCGCCGCCGAGCCCAGCGGGCACTCGTTCAGCCGCGCGCGGGCGTCGCGCATGCGGCCGCGGTCGCGCCCGAACATTTCCACATAGGCCAGCAGGTGGTGGCCGAAGGTCACCGGCTGCGCTGCCTGGAGGTGGGTGAAGCCGGGCATCACCGTGTCGGCGTGCTTCTCGGCGAGGTCGATGAGCGCGGCCTGAAGGGCCTTCAGCCCGCCGTCCAGCCGGTCCAGCGCGTCGCGCACCCACAGCTTGAAGTCGGTCGCCACCTGATCGTTGCGCGACCGCGCGGTGTGCAGGCGCTTGGCGGGCTCGCCCACCAGCTCGGCCAGCCGCGCCTCGACGTTCATGTGGATGTCCTCCAGCTCGACCTTGAACTGGAAGGATCCTGAGTCGATCTCTTGCTTCACGCGGTCCAGGCCGTCGCGGATGGCGTCGGCGTCGGATTGTGCGATGATGCCCTGGGCGGCCAGCATGGCGGCGTGCGCCTTGGAGCCGGCGATGTCCTGGTCGGCCAGACGCTTGTCGAAGCCGATGGAGGCGTTGATCTTCTCCATGATGGCGGCCGGGCCACGGGCGAAGCGGCCGCCCCACATCTGGCTGGCGGCGGGTGCAGAAGACGGCTTGGGCTGCTGATCGGCGCTCATGGATGACCGGGACGCTGAGGGGGAGGGGTATGTGGCGGTGAGTATGCGGACTTTCACGGCAGCCGCAATCTTTTGTGTGGTGCTCGTTGTCGCGGGCTGGGTTGCGGTGGATGCCATGACCGCGCGGCCGGCCGTCGTCGATCCGTCGGCCGGTGCTTCCGCGCCCATCCCGGCCGCCGGGCCGGAGCGCTTCAAGGGCGGCGAGCCGGAGGCGCTGCCCGCCTTCTCCTTCGTGGATGGCGAGGGGCGGCGCACGGAGATCAAGGACTTTGCCGGCCGCATCGTGCTGCTGAACCTGTGGGCGACGTGGTGCGGCCCCTGCGTCAAGGAGATGCCCTCGCTCGACCGTCTGCAAGGCACGCTGGGCGGGCCGGGGTTCGAGGTGGTGGCGCTGTCGGTGGACCGTGGCGGGCGAGACACCGTGGAGCCGTTCCTCAAGAGGCTCGGCGTGCGGAATCTGGCGCTGTACCTGGACGCGCCCAGCGCCAGCATGAGCGCCTTGAAGCCGCGCGGCCTGCCGACGACCCTGCTGATCGACGGCGACGGCCGTCAGCTCGGCCGCATGGAAGGGGCGGCCGAGTGGGATTCGCCGGAGATGGTGGCGTTCCTGCGCAAGCTGATCAACCGCGGCGGCCCGGCGCGCGACCGTGGCGGCGTGACGAAGACGGGCGGCTGAGCCATCGCCGCCGGCCACCGGTGGGGGGCGGGTGCGGCGACACGCCCCGTGGACTCCCGGTGCGGACGGACGTTCAATTGCGGTGAAAATATACTTCCTTATGGAAGCGGCATGGTCGAGCATGCCGCGATCCGCGCAAGCCATTCTGGCCTGAACGTCCCGACCGTTAAGGAATACGACAGTATGACCGACGCCCACCCGCACGTGCAGATCCACCTCAACGCCATCGACCAGCTGGAAAAGGCGATCATCCACCACCGCAAGGCGGCCAAGCACAAGCTGAAGGACGCGCACCATTCCGCGCACCACGCGCAGATCGCGCTGGCGTACACGCTGTCCGCCCTGGACTGCGCCCACGAGGCCGCGAAGGTCGAGGCGCACGAGTACGAGAAGTCCGACGAGAAGTGAGGCTGTTGATCTCCCTCCCCCTGCTCCGCAGGGGGAGGGAAGGGGCCCAAGCGAAGCTGGGGAAGGGTGGGGGCAAGTTGTTCGCGAGAA
Source organism: Azospirillum sp. (assembly GCA_036401175.1). Taxonomy (GTDB): domain Bacteria; phylum Pseudomonadota; class Alphaproteobacteria; order Azospirillales; family Azospirillaceae; genus Azospirillum. Next base: position 7,936 of record DASWVP010000169.1, read on the forward strand.
TCAGCGGCCTGCAGCCTGCCACAGAGGCCGTTGCCCCCACCCAACCCTCCTCCGGCGGGGCCGGGGGAGGGCTTTCAGGGCTTGCCGAAACCAGGCGCCTGCGTCTGCGGGCCCTGCGCCAGCAGGTCGGCGAGAGACCGGGCGGCGTCCAGGTGCGCGCGCAGGTCGGGCAGCATGGATAGGGCGTACTGCCTCACGGCGGGGTGGCCGTTGGACCGGGCCTGCGCCTCGAACAGCTTGATGGCGCGGGCGTGCGCGTCCTCCTGCTCGGCCATGAAGCGGCGGTCGAAGGCGCCGCCGGTGTTGGCGATGTCGTCGAGGCGCGCCCTAGTCGGCGCGTCCACCTCCTGCGGCAGGCGGAAATCCAGGTCCTGGGCGGTGCCCCGCAGGCGCTCCATCGCCTTGCCGTGGTCCTGGATGAGGCGGTCGACAAAGCGCTTCATCTCGGGTGTTTCGGCGCGCTCCTGCGCCAGCTTCGCCATCTGCAGCTCGGACAGGTTGAGGATCGCCGCCTCGTTCAGGAAATTCTGGTCCTGCCGGTCGAGCGCGGCCGGCGGGTCCGATTGGGCGAGGGCAGCGGGGGCCGCGAACAGCACGGCGAGGGCGAGGAAGGCGAGGGTGCGCCGCATGGGGAAAGCCTCCGGATGCGCGGGGATCTGTGCGCAGCGAACACCCCGGCGGCTGTCCGGGTTCCGGAAACGACGAACCCGCCCCGGTTGCCCGGGGCGGGTTCGTTTTGACAGGGCCGTGCGCCCGCGATCAGCGGGTCGGCACCGGCGGGTTCTTCGAGTAGTCGTAGAAGCCGCGGCCGACCTTGCGGCCGACCCAGCCGGCCTCGACGTACTTCACCAGCAGCGGGCAGGGGCGGTACTTGGAATCGGCCAGACCCTCGTACAGCACCTGCATGACGGCCAGGCAGGTGTCCAGGCCGATGAAGTCGGCCAGCTCCAGCGGGCCCATCGGGTGGTTGGCGCCCAGCTTCAGCGCGGTGTCGATGGCATAGACGCCGCCCACGCCCTCGTACAGGGTGTAGACCGCCTCGTTGATCATCGGCAGCAGGATGCGGTTGACGATGAAGGCCGGGAAGTCCTCGGCCACCGCCGCGGTCTTGCCGATCTTGAGCGTCAGCTCCTTGACCGCCGAGAAGGTCTCCTCGTCCGTGGCGATGCCGCGGATCAGCTCGACGAGTTGCATCACCGGCACCGGGTTCATGAAGTGCATGCCCATGAACTTGGACGGCCGGTCGGTCGAGGCGGCCAGACGGGTGATCGAAATCGACGAGGTGTTGGTGGCGATCAGCGCCTCGGCCTTGAGGTTCGGCACCAGCTTCTTGAGGATCTCGCGCTTGAGCGTCTCGTTCTCGGTGGCGGCTTCGACCACCAGATCGCTGTCGCCGAACGCCGACATCTCGGTCGCCGTCGTGATGCGGGCCAGCGCCGCGGCCTTGTCGGCCTCGCTCAGCTTCCCCTTCTGGACCTGACGGTCCATGTTTTTGGTGATGCCGGCGATCGCCTTCCGCACGATCTCGTCGCTGATGTCCATCAGGACGACGTCGTAGCCCGATGCGGCGCAGACATGGGCGATGCCGCTTCCCATCTGGCCGGCACCGATAACACCAATCTTATTGATCGTGGGCATGGGAGCTTTCCCGCAGGTCGTTGGGTTGAGGGAGGTCCGATTACTTCGCCGAATCCAGCGCGTCCGTCAGCTCCGGTACCGCCTTGAAGAGGTCGGCGACGAGCCCGTAATCGGCAACCTGGAAGATGGGCGCTTCCTCGTCCTTGTTGATCGCGACGATGACCTTGCTGTCCTTCATGCCGGCGAGGTGCTGGATGGCACCGCTGATGCCGACCGCGATGTACAGCTCGGGCGCGACGATCTTGCCGGTTTGTCCGACTTGGTAGTCGTTGGGCACGAAGCCGGCGTCGACGGCCGCGCGCGAGGCGCCGACGGCGGCGCCCAGCGTGTCGGCCAGCGCTTCCAGCAGCTTGAAATTGTCGCCCGACTGCATGCCGCGCCCGCCGGACACGACGATGCGCGCGGCGGTCAGCTCCGGCCGCTCCGACTTGGTCAGCTCCTGGCCGACGAAGCGAGAGATGCCGCCGCCGTCCTGGCCGCCGGCCGCCGATTCGATGCTGGCCGAGCCGCCCTCGGCCGCTGCCGCCTCGAAGGCGGTGGCGCGTACGGTGATGACCTTGACGGCGTCCGACGACTGCACGGTGGCGATGGCGTTGCCGGCGTAGATCGGCCGCTCGAACGTGTCGGCGGAAACCACGCCGGTGATCTCGGAGATGGCGGCGACGTCGAGCAGCGCGGCGACGCGCGGCGCCACGTTCTTGCCGGCCGAGGTGGCGGGGGCGAGGACGTGGCCGTAGCCGCCCTTGGCGATGCCGGCGACCAGCGGGGCCAGCGTCTCGGGCAACTGGTGCTCCAGCGCGGCGTCGTCGGCCAGCAGGACCTTGCTCACGCCGGCGACCTTGGCGGCCTGATCGGCGACGGCCTGCGCGCCCTTGCCGGCGACCAGCACGTGGATGTCGGCGCCCAGCTTGGCGGCGGCGGTCACGGCGTTCAGCGTGGCCGGGCGCAGATGGGCGTTGTCGTGATCGGCGATGATGAGGGTAGCCATATCAGATCACCCGCGCTTCGTTCTTGAGCTTGTCGACCAGGGTGGCGACGTCGGCGACCTTGACGCCGGCCTTGCGCTTGGCGGGTTCCACCACCTTCAGCGTCGTCAGGCGCGGCGCGACGTCGACGCCCAGATCGGCCGGCGTCACGGTGTCCAGCGGCTTCTTCTTCGCCTTCATGATGTTGGGCAGCGAGGCGTAGCGCGGCTCGTTCAGGCGCAGGTCGGTGGTGACCACGGCGGGAAGCTTCAGCTCCACCGTCTCCAGCCCGCCGTCGATCTCGCGCGTCACCGTCAGC
>DASWVP010000170.1:0-4348 GCA_036401175.1 Azospirillum sp.
GGCCTCCAGCCCGCCGTCGGCGAGCAGCACCCGCCGGCCGCGCAGCGCCAGCTCGCCCGCCAGGTGCACGGCCAGCGCCGTCTTGCCGGACCCCGGCGCGTGGTTGACCACGGCGACGATCATGGCCGCCTCCCGCCGCGCAGCGCCGGAGCGGGTCGCGGCCAACAACAGGTTTCTTTGTTAGACTCTTTGTTAGAGAAGTTACGGGGCCGGATCGGCGTTTCCGGCCAAGGGCTTGTGTCCGGTTCGTGCGCCCGATGTATCGAGTCCGCTGCGCCTGATGTATCGATACCGGATGCGCCCGATGTATCGACGGGTGTCACAGCCGAAGTCATGTTATCCACAGCATCATGCACAGTCTTATCCACAGCCGTGATGGCCGGCGCGACGCCGCGTGCGATGCCGGGGAGCGGCGCCACGTGCAGCACCTCGGCGCCATCGTCCGGCCGCTGCACCGCCAGCCGGTAGCCGGGCAGCGGCTGGCGCCGGGCGATGCGCCGCAGGTCGAGCGCGAAGTCGGAGAAGCGCGCGAGGCTGCCCGACTTGGCGTGCAGGTGGCGCAGGTCGAAGGCCCAGCCGGCCGGCTGGTGGCCGGCGTGCTTGCGGGCGATGCGGTAGAGCCAGCGCTCGATGCCGCCGGTCAGCCGGAAGTAGGCCGGGTCGATGCTCAGCACCAGCGCGCGGTCGGCGACGCCGTGGTAGAACCAGTCGGGCAGCACCAGTTCCATGCCGTGGTTGCGCCCCCGCGCGTCGACCAGCTCGCCCCACTCGGTGAGCCAGGAGAACTGGCGCCGCCGCCAGTGTCCGTCCTGGCGGATCGAGGTGCGCACCACGGTGGATTGCAGCCGGTGCAACGCCTCCTTGAGCAGCCGGTAGTGGCGCTGCGTCGTCGCGCGCCCGACAGCGCGCAAAAGCTGGTAGGGGGTGAAGCGGATGAGCCGCGACGGGGTGAGGCCGTGGTCGAGCGCCTCGACGATCTGGCTGGCCGCCCAGATCAGCACGTCGGCGTCCCAGATGGTCGCCATGCCGCAGGCCGGCAGCGCCTCGACGATCACCTCGGCATCCGCGGTTTGGTAATGGATCGGCGCCACCCGCCGGCCCTTGGCCAGCGAGAAGAACGGCCGCTCCATGAGGTCGCGCTGGTCGCGCGGCGTCACGGCGTCGGGGATGGCGGTGAAGGGGATCAGGCGCGTCCGTTCCCCGGTGGGCGCCATGGTACGGTTCCGGGTCATGACCGCCTCCCTCAGCGCACCGGGCGCCCGGCCGCCTGGCCGGGGTCGGAGGTCGAGGTGCGGGTCCGCGCCTCGGCCCAGCGCTCCAGGTCGGCGGCGGCGTAGACGACGCGCCGGCCGAGCTTGCGGTAGGCGGGGCCGCCGCCGGTGACGCGGAACTTCTCCAAGGTGCGCGGGGACAGGCCGAGAAAGTCGCCGGCCGCGCGGGTGTGCAGATAGTGCGGCGCGGCCGTGCTGGTGCGGTCGTGCATGGTGTGCCTCCATCGCTCTGTCGCTGTCGGCGGCGCGGCCGGTCGCCCTGCGGCAAGAGTGGGCGAAGAGGCGCGGAGTCGGGGAGGGGAAAGATGCGGGACCGCAACGTCCCCACACCCGATCGATCGGGCTATCGATCGGGGTGAGCGGGCCGGCGCCGCTTGCGCGGCTTGAGCAGAGTGCGGTAGCCGCCGTCCATCAGGGCGCGGCCGCTTTTCACCAGCACGATGGTGGCGTCGCGCAGGCTGGAGCCCTTGCCCCAGTCCTCACGCACGCGCCGCTCGCCGAACACCGCGGCGGCGATCTCCCGGTAGCTCGCCCCGGCCAGCCAGCCGTCGAGCGCCTGGAGCGTGCGGGCCAGACGCACCTCGCGCGGCTGCCGCGGGGCCGCCGCCGGTCGGGCAACGGCCCCTTCCCGGCCGGCGTGCCGCCAGAAGCCGACGACGGCGTCGGCCTGCTCGACCGTGTAGGCGTCGAGATCGATCACCGCCCGTAGCGGCGTGCCCAGCGGCGGGGCGGCGCCCTCCATCAGCCACAGCCGGAACTCCCGCCGGCCGGCGGCGAGAAGGAAGTGCAGCCCGTCCTCGGCCGCGCACCGCGCCCGGCAGCCCGGCCAGCCGTCGGGATCGAAGCGGAGGCACGGGCCGTCGATGGGCTGGCGCGCCCGCACCAGCCGGATCACGTCGGCCAGCAGCTCCGGGCGCCAGAAGACGATGGCGTCAGGGGCGGCGCGGTCGGGATCGACCAGGAAAGTGCACCCCCCAGCGCCGGAGGGCATCCGGCGCTGGGGGGTGGCACCCGCCGCTGGAGGAGGAGGCCTGGGCGTCGGCCCAGTCGCGGCGGTACGCGGGGTGCCGCCGGAGGAACTCCCAGGCCGCCCCGGATGGGGCGAGATCGCCGGAGAAGCGGTAGGCCGCCTCGGCCTGCCAGTCGGGCAACGCGTTCATTGCTTAGCACCCTAAGGGGTTGCTGCTCTTTCTTTCGTCTACAACGTGTGCTTTTAGAAGCAGGCGCGCGACAGAAATTTCGGCGATGCCACTTTCGGAAGAGAAGCGAGGCGCTGTGACAGAAAAGGGACCTGCATGCGGCAATAATTCTTGGAAAAAGCGGCAATACTATCCTTGCCGTTGCCCGCCCGCGTCATGGCCCGTGCCCGTCGAGCGCCAGATGCCGGTAACCGTGGTCGCGCATCCAGCGCGCGCGGTCGAGGTGGGCCCCGTGGACGCGGCGCGCCCGCTCCGGGTCGCGCACCGGGTCGAGCCCGAGCACGATGCGGGCGACCTCGTCGGGGTGGGCGCCGGCCGTCTCGGCGTCGAGCAGGCGCAGGTAGGTGGCGATGTGCTGCCGGTCGTAGTCGGTGATGCCGTCCACGCGTGGCGGTTCGTCGAGGATCGGCGCCTGGGGGCCCGGCTGGCTCATGCGGTCTCCTGAAGGGGGCGGCGGCCCCGCCTGTCGAGAGCAAACCCCAGGCCCGGGCGTTCGGCAAGGACGCCTTTCGGCCGGGGCACGGCATAGCCGGGCATGCCGGCCGCCGTCGGGTCATTTACATATTATACCTGATAAACTTCGGCGGCCGGAACGGGTGACTTCTGGCGCATGGACATGCGCAAGCTGGTCGCCCGGAACGTGAAGCGGATCAGGCTGGAAAAGGGCCTGACGCAGGAGCGGCTGGCCGAACGGTCGGGGCACACCCAGCAGTACATCAGCGAACTCGAGCGCGGTCAGGGCAACCCGACCATCGTCAGCGTCCACGAGATCGCCCAGGCGCTCGGCGTCACCCACCTCGACCTTCTGCGGGTCGACGACCCGGCACCATCGCCATCCGGTGATCGCACCGTGGGGCGCTGACGCCGGATCGCTCGGGCCGGCCGGCCGGAAGGGGCGGCGCGCGCGGCGCCGCCCGATCCCGGCGGTCAGGTCGCCGGTTCCGTGTGGGGCTGGAAGGTGAGCAGGTAATCGACGGCACGCTGGGCGTGCGCGGCGGCGCGGACGATGACGCGCGCGTCGTCCTTCAGAACCGTGAGCCACGACGCGATGTAGGCGGCGTGGTCCGCAAGCACCTCGGGGGTAATACCGAGGTCGGCGCACAGGAAGGCGCTGCCGATCTCCGCCACCAGTTCCTCCACCGCGTAGCCCTCGTCGCCCCAGCGCTTGCGGCCGAGGTCGCGGTCGAGGCGGGACGGGTGGCGGGTCCAGTGCACCAACTCGTGCGCCAGCGTCGCGGCGTGGCTTTCGGCGTCGCGGAACGCCTCGAAGGGCGGCATCTGGATGTGATCCGGGCCGATGGCGTAGAAGGCCCGCGCGCCGCCGGTGCGGATGTCGGCGCCGGTGGCGGCGAAGAAGCGCTCCGCCGCGTCCAGGCGCGGCATGGCGTTCGCGGGCTCGGCGGCCGGCGCGTGGAACGACTCGGGCAATCCGTCCACCTGCCCGGCGTTGAACACCGTGTAGCCCTTGAGGAAGTGGATCTCGCGCTCCTCCGCGCCGTCGGCGTCGGCGTCGGCGTCCGGGCGGGTGACGGTGCCGGCGTAGACGACCAGCGTGCCGTGCTCGCCGCGCCGCACCTGCCCGCCCGCCGCCTGGGCCTGCCGGTAGGTGAACCAGTAGGGCGAGGCGTAGCCACGCTCGACGGCGGTCATCCACAGCATGACGGTGTTGACGCCGCGGTACGGCTGGCCGGTGGCGCGCAACGGCCGGGCGATGCGGCCGGCGGCATGGCCGGCGCTCCACGGCTGCATCCACGGGCGCACGCCCTGTTCCAGATCGGCGAGGATGCGGGCGGTGACGCGGGCGTGGACGTCGGTGCGGTCCGGTGTGTCGGTGGTCATGGCGGTGTCTCCCTTCCAGGCTGCCGTGCAGCACGATCG
>DASWVP010000171.1:0-15108 GCA_036401175.1 Azospirillum sp.
CGCCGTGGGCCAGCAGGTGCACCGCCTTCGGCCGCCGCGCCAGCGTGTCGGCCAGGACCGCTCCGGCGTCGGCATCCTCGGGCACGAGGACGACCTGGATGTCCGGGCGCCGCCGCTCCAGCAGACGCTCCAGGTCTTCGAGGCCGGCACTGGTGATCAGGAATTCCGCCACGGCATACCCTCCGTTCGCGACCGCAGCCGGATTCCCGGTTCAGGAGCGCGGTCATCTGGAATGATGGCCGCCCGCGTGCGTGGTAATGCCCAGTCGGGAGGCCTTTTGCACAAATCCAACCCATGTGCACCAGCCTCAACGCGACCTGTCGTGAAAGGTTGCCTGATAATACGCCTGCACGTTGAACGTCCGGCAGGCGTATCCCCTTTTCCTGTCTTTTGCCGATTCCGTGTAGGGTGCCGCCGCTCAGCGGCCGTTTCGGGGGCCGTTCAGCAGCTCGGCGTAGACGGCGGCGACGCGGTCCTGGACCAGGGCGACGTCGTAACGCTCGCGCACCAGCCGGCGCGCCGCCATGCCCAGGGCCCGCGCCCGCGGCGGATCGGCGAGCAGCGACTCGATGGCGGCGCGCAGGGCCGGGACGTCGCCGGGATCGACCAGCAGGCCGGTTTCCCCGTGCGCGATCGCCTGCGGGATGCCGCCGACCGGCGTGGTGACCACCGGCAGCCCGTACGCCATCGCCTCCAGCAGCGCCATGGGCAGCCCCTCGGCGTAGGAGGGCAGCAGGAAGACGTCGGCCGCGCGCAGCACAGCCTCCTTCTCCGCGCCGTCGACCCAGCCGAGCAGGCGGACGCGATCGGCCCACGGTTCCCCGGCGATGCGGGCGCGCACCGTGTCGACCTCGCCGTCGCCGCCGAACCAGAACCGCGCCGTGGGAAAGCGCGCGACGACCGCCGGAATGGCGTCCAGGATGTCGTAGGTGCCCTTCCCCGGCCCCAGCCGGCCGAGCGCCAGAACGACCGGCCCATCATCGGCTTCCGGCCCCTGATCGGCTGCCGGCCCCTCATCGACTGCCGGCGGCACGACGACCGGGTTGGGGATGACGACCAGCCGCTCGCGCGGGTAGAGGTCGCCGTAGAAGTCGCCCCATTCCCGCGACAGAACGAACAGCCGGTCGAGCCGGTTGAGCACGAAGCGGACGTAACGCCGGCGCAGCGGCCCGCACCCGGCGTAGAACGTCGGAAACGCGCCGGCGTGGGCCTGCCCGACGCGGGGAATGCCCAGCAGGGCGCACAGCAGGATGAAGGCGGACTGCCGGTAGAAGCTGGCGTGCGCGGAGAAGTGCACGTGCACCACGTCCACCCGCCCCGCCGCCGCCACCCCGGCGAACCGCCCCAGCGCCCGCACGGCGGCCAGCAGCTTGCGCAGGCGGCCGCCGTCGACGTGCGTGGGAATGTGCCGAAGCGCGAAGGCCGGCGCCCGCCAATGGCCGAGGACCACCTTCAGAACGGCGGCGACGCCGCCCAGCCCCCGCGTCGACGGGCCGAGGACCACGACGCGCCTGGGCGCCACCGCCGCCGCCTCGGCACCGGGCGCCCCCTGGACGAACGAGCGAGCGTTGTTCCACATCGAGAAGATCATTCCGTCCGGCCCCGTTTTCCTGATGGCTGGAGAATACCCGATACGGAACCGCACATTGGCGGCGCAGGAGCCGTCCGACAACGGTGCCCCGTCAACCATGTCGGCGTAACCCCGCCCGCCCGCCCCACCCCCGATGGGCACCGGGACCGGCGGAAAAGGATGAGCGAACGAAAAAAGGGCCGGCAGCGTGCGCTGCCGGCCCCGAAGGAGTGATCGAACTGCGACCGTCAGGCGGCGGTGCCCATCAGGTCGTGCTGGTACTGGTCGAGAAGCGCATCGGCGTGGATGGCGCCCAGGACCGCCGCGTCGAAGGTGGTGGCGTTGGCTGCCGGCGCATCGGCGGAGATCGCCGGGGCCTGCTGCATCGCCACGTGGTTCCACAGGTCGACCGCGCCGGCCTGGGCCGGGGCCGCCGACGCCACCGGCGCCGAGGCGTGGAAGTAGTCCTTGCCCGGGTTGAACGTCAGCGTGCCGTTCCACCACATGCCTTCCTGGCCGGCGATCACGTCCTTGCCGTCCAGCGCGCCCCGGTCGTAGGTGACGCCCGTGGTGGTCGTGGCCATCGCCTTGCCGTCCACGGCGATGCCCTTGACGATCAGGTTACGGTCCTGGCCGTTCGAGTAGTAGTCGTTGTCGAACTGCACCTGGACCTTGTGCGCGGTATCCTGCGTCAGGCTGGCCTTGAAGGCGAAGGCCTTGGCCGAAGTGTTGTTGGCCGTGGCCTCGCCGATCTGCTTGCCGTCCACCAGCACCTTGAAGTGGCCGCCGACACCGTTCACCAGGGAGGACTGCGCCGTCACCGTGATGGTGTTCTGCGCGGTCCCGCCGGTGGTCGGGGCGGTGGGGGCCGTCGGAGCGGAGGGGGCGGCGGCGGTGGTGCCGGCCGGGGCGATGACGTTGGTGCCGACCTTCAGCGCCGACGCCGCGACGTTGTCGAGCGTCAGCACGGTCTGCGCGGCACCCGAACCGGCGGCGCCGTCGGCGTCGATGCGGACCTCGGTCGCCGTCCCGTTGGCGACGAACTTGACATAGTCCGCGGCCGGGGTGACCCCCGACGCCTTGAGGGCGTTGAAGTACTGCGTCAGGTCGATCTTGTCCTCGGTCACCGCGAAGTCGGTGATGCGATCGACGTTGCCGCCCTTCTCGACGATCACGGTGTCGGCGCCCGCACCGGTGGTGATGACGTCGTTGCCGACGCCGCCCACCAGCACGTCGTTGCCGGCCCCGCCGTTCATCGTATCGACACCGTCGCCGCCGTACAGCTTGTCGGCGCCGTCGTCGCCGAACATGGTGTCGTTGCCCTGGCCGCCGTAGAGCTGGTCGTCGCCGACACCGCCGTACAGGAGGTCGTTGCCGGCTTCGCCGAACACGGTGTCGTTGCCGACGCCGCCCGCCCCCATGTCGTTGCCGCCACGGCCGTAGATCAGGTCGTTGCCTTCCATGCCGCGCAGCGAGTTGGCGTTGTCGTCGCCGCGCAGCTCGTCGGCCAGCTTGGTGCCGACCACCTGCTCGACGTTGCTCACCGTCTTGACGTTGCCGGTGCCGCCGTTGGCGGTCTTGGCCGCCAGATCGACCTTGAAGCCGACGCCCAGGTTGTACAGGTCGATCACGTCGGTGCCGGTGCCGCCGTCGATGACGTCGTTGCCGGTGCCCGGATCGATGGTGTCGTTGCCGCCGGCCGCGGAGATGGTGTCGTTGCCGGTGCCGCCGCCCAGCTTGTCGGCGCCCTCGGTGCCCTTGATGTTGTCGTTGCCGCTGGTGCCGCTCTGCGTCACGCCGGTGCTCGGCGCGGTCGGAGTGGTCGGCGTCGGGGTGGGCGTGGGCGTCGGGGTCGGCGTGCTGGGCACGTCGGTGGTCTGCGTCGGGGCGACCGAGTTGTAGTTGCCCGTGCTGTTGGCGATGCGGATATCATCGTAATAATAGGTGCGGCTGTCCGCCCCGGTATCACGCGTGTTCGCCCAGCCCCACTTGTAGACACCCAGCTTCCAGTACGGGCCGTGGTCGTCGTTGAAGCAGTTGGCCTTGTTCGGCAGGTCGAGGACGAGCTTGCCGTCCTTCCACAGCTGGATGCTGCCGGTGCTGTCGGTGTAGCCCCACTTGATCTTCCAGACGAAGTCGTTCCACTTGCCCTTGAGGCTGGAAACGTCGCCCAGGTCGTAGGTCTTCACCGAGTCATAGCGGCTGTCGCCACCGCCCGACGGCGTGGTCTCCGACGCGTCGGCGCGGACCTTCACCACCAGGTGGTTGGAACCGTCGGACCACGGCAGGATCTTCAGCGCCAGGTTCGGGTTCTTCCAGGCTTCGCCGGGATCCGGGAAATCATGCCACTGCATGATGACCTCGGGGTCGCTGTCCTTCTGCCAGTCGCCCGGGACGTAGATCTTGGCGCCGTACCAGTAGGTATCACCGATCTTGGCGTTGGCGTTCTGCGAACCGGCGGCGGTGAAGTTGGCGCCGGTCATGCCCACCGGCACGATTTCCGAGCGCACGGTGCCGCTGCCGTCGTGGGCGAGGTAGGACTTCAGCGCGGTGCGGCCGGCGAAGGTGCCGGTGCTGACGGGGGCGCCTTCGCGGGTGTAGCCGGTGCCCGAAATCATCGCGCTGTCGAAGTTGGCGTCGTACACGAGGCCGGTACGGGTAACGTCTGCCATGGATTGCTCCTCGGTTGGCTTTGACCTGGAGGAGGCCCCCTTCCGGGAACCGTCGGCGGCCGCTTCAGCCGTGGCTGTCAAGGCGACCAGGCAACTCACCACCAAGGCGATCGAATGTGCCGTCCGGCGCGGCCACCACGTTTGCGGTGGCACTCGGTGCTGCGGCCCTGCCTGCCAGCCACCGGGACGCCTGAAACCGGCGACGCCACACTTCGTGACGCCCGCGGTTCCCCGCTCTGGGGACACCGATCGACCCTTGCCTCGATGGAGTGTGGGTTGCTCTCCGTTCTGTCCTCCAATCGACGAGCGGACCCTATCGAAAAAATTTTCGAGAAGTTGGGTCGAAATTGAGACAATCCTGCCACACCAAACCCAAATCATCGTCCAGGCGTTGATATCCAACGTTTTTCCGTGGGTGTGGTCGGCGTGCCTCAACATGGCGTTCCTCCTGTCAGGCGGTGTGAACCCGGGCGCGCGGGGATCCATGGCCCCACAAGATCGCCATGGCGCACACTTCCATACAGATGACCCATTGGAAGACCCCACCGCTGCATCGAAAAGCAACGAATGGATCAATGACAGACCGAGCGGGGCAACCACAACGGATAGCGTGCCGCCTCCTGGCGTTCCGGAGCGGGTAACCACCTACGCCACCGGCCCCGAACCTTACCTACAAGACACATTAATCTTAAGAGCGCACCACAGTTCAGGAACATCGAATTACGTTTGCTTGGCCGCGAACTCATCGCGACATCAGCGAAGGGAAAGGAACCAACATGAAGTATGTTCTTCTGGTGGCCGCCGCGACCATGTTCGCCGCCCCGGCCCTGGCCGCGCCGAACGGCAACAACGGCAATCACAACGGGTGGAACAACCCGCGCAACCCGCACAACAGCGCGCCTGCGCCGCTGCTGGGCGCCGGGCTGCCGGCCCTCCTGCTCGCCGGCGGTGCCATCGGTGCGTGGCGGATGCGGTCGCGCAAGAATGACCAGTAAGGCGCGGTAACGTCTCCCGGCCTCCGTCTTCCCGAGCGGACGGAGGCCGGGCGATCCCCCGCGGCAAGAAAAAGACACGACGGAGAGGACATCCACCATGAAAGAGGCGTTAGGGGCAGCCGTGCGCTGGACGCGCCTGGACGCGCTGGTGCGCTTTGCCTTCGCGCGGCGGCGCGTGACCATCGCCGTCTACCACGACCCCTCTCCCGACGTCCTGCGCACGCACCTCGCCTACTTCGCCCGCCGCTACACCTTCATCAGCATGGACGCGTTCGAGCGGGCGCTGACCACGAAACGCTGGCACGAGTTGCCGCGCTACCCGCTGGTCGTCACCATCGACGACGGGCACGCCGGCAACGCGCGGCTGGAAGCGCTGCTGCGCGAGTACGGCGTGCGCCCGACCATCTATCTGTGCAGCCAGATCGTCGGCACGCCGCGGCCGTTCTGGTGGCAGACCGCCGCCGCCGCGACGCTCGGCGCCGAATCCCTTAAGGGCCTGACCGACGCCCAGCGGCGCGAGCGCCTGCGCCAAGCCGGCTGCGACCCGAACGACGCCGCCGGCACCCGTCAGGCGCTGACCTGGGACGAGGTGCGGACGCTGTCGTCCGTCGCCGACTTCGGCGGCCACACGCGCCACCACCCCATCCTTCCGCGGTGCGACGACGACGCCTGCGCCGACGAGATCGCCGTGTGCAAGCAGGAGCTGGAAGCCACCCTGAACCAGCCGTGCCGGCACTTCGCCTATCCCAACGGCGACTATGGCGCGCGCGAGATCGCCGAGCTGAAGCGGGCGGGCTACGCCACCGGCCGCACCATCGAGGTGGGCTGGAACGGCCCCGACGCCGACCCTTACCGGCTGAAGGTCATGCCCGTGTACGACCACGCCTCGCTCAACTGGCTGGCGGCGCAGATGACCGGATTGCCGAGCTGGCTGCGCCACATCCGCATGAAGCTGCGTCCGCGTCCCGCCGCACCGGCCGCGGGCGCACGGCCGGCCCACGCCCGCGCCTGAGCGCGGCCCGCAGGAGTCTTCGCCCATGCTCACGTCCCTCACCCTGTGCCGCGCGCCGCCGGCCGAAGCGGCACCCGAAGCGGCACCTGGGGCGGCACCCGACACGGCCGCCGAGATCCGGTGCTACATCGTCGACACCTTCCTGCTCGGCACGGCGGACGGCCTCACCGACACCCAGTCCCTGATGGACACGGGCGTGGTGGATTCCACCGGCATGATGCTGGTCGTCGCCTTCGTCGAGGACCACTTCGGGATATCCGTGGCGGACGAGGAGATGGTGCCCGAGGTGTTCGACAGCATCGAACGCATCGCCGCCTTCGTCGACCGCAAGCGCGCCGCCTGAACCGAGAGGCACGGCATGGCCTTCCTGGTGCATCACCTGCTCCGCGAGACCGCCGGGCGGTCCGCGGACAAGACCGCCCTGATCGCCGGCGACGACCGCCGGTCGTTCACCGCGCTCGACCGCGACAGCGACGCCGTCGCCCACGCGTTGCGCCGGCGCGGCGTGGCGCGCGGCGACCGCGTCGCGCTGCTGGCCGAGAACACCATCGACACGGTGGTGGCGCTGTACGGCGTGCTCAAGGCCGGTGCCGTGGTGGTGCCGCTCCACCCGACGATCAAGCGCGACAAGCTGGCCTTCGTCCTCAACGACTGCGGTGTGCGCGCCGTGATCGCCCCGCCGGCCTGCGCCGGGGAGGTGGGGCCCGCCGTGGCCGACGCCCCGTCCGTGCGCGACACGCTGTGGCTGGGCGAGGCGCCGGAGGACGGCGACGGCCCCTTCGACGAACCCCGGCTGATCGACGCCGACCTTGCCGCCATCATCTACACCTCCGGCTCGACCGGGCGGCCGAAGGGCGTGATGCTCACGCACCGCAACATCGTCAACACCTCCTGGTCGATCTCCAGCTATCTCGGCCACACGCCGGACGACATCGTGCTGTGCGTGCCGCCGCTGTCCTTCGACTATGGGCTGTTCCAGGTGTTCATGGCGGTGCGGGTCGGCTTCACGCTCGTGCTGGAGCGCTCGTTCGTCTACCCCTACGTGGTGCTCCGGACGATGGCCCGGCATGGCGTCACCAGCCTGCCCGGCGTGCCGACGATCTTCGCCATGTTGCTGCAGCTGGAAACCTTCCACGCCGGCACCGTGCCGACGCTGCGCCGCATGACGAACACGGCCGCCGCCCTGCCGCCCGCCCACATCCGGCGCCTGCGCGCCCTGTTCCCGCAGGCGCGCCTGTTCTCCATGTACGGGCTGACCGAGTGCACGCGCGTCGCCTACCTCGACCCCGACCGGCTGGACGAGAAGATCGGCTCCGTCGGCAAGGCGATGCCCAACTGCGAGGCGTACGTGGCGGACGACGACGGCAACCGCGCCGCCCCCGGCGAGGTGGGCGAACTGGTGGTGCGCGGCGCCAACGTGATGCCCGGCTACTGGGCCCGCCCTGAGGACACGGCCGCGCGCCTGCGCGGCGGCCTGCTGCGCACCGGCGACCTGTTCACCGCCGACGCGGAGGGCTTCCTGTATTTCGTCGGCCGCAAGGACGACGTCTTCAAGTGCCGCGGCGAGAAGGTCAGCCCCAAGGAGATCGAGAACGTCCTGTACGAGCTGCCCGACGTCGCGGAGGCCGCGGTGGTCGGCGTGCCGGACGCCATCGACGGCACCGCCATCAAGGCGCACGTGGTGGCCCGGCCGGGCTCGGCGCTGGACGAGGCGCAGGTGCGGCGCCACTGCCGCGCCCGCCTGGAGAGCCGCCTCATGCCCAAGTTCATCGCGTTCTGCACGGCGTTGCCGAAGACCGACACCGGCAAGATCCGGCGCGCCGCCCTCGCCGAGCTCGCCTGACACCGGCCAGGCCCGGCCCGGCGATCCTCAGCACAGCGATCGAGGAGTCATGACAGCGACCGCAAACCGCAGGCTGCGCGCGCCGAAGCGCGGCGAACTCCGCCGCTTCCGCCCGTCCGACCGTCCCATCCTGGAAACTTTCCAGCAGGCGACGTTCGGGCCGGGCGCGCGCCAGCTCGACCCCGCCCACACGCAGTGGCTGTACGAGGAAAACCCCTGGCGCGACGGCGAGGGGCCGCAGCTCTGGGTGTACGAGTACGAGGGCGCCATCGTCGGCCAGCAGGGCGGCATCCCCTTTCGCCTGAAGGCCGGCGGGCGCGAGCTGTCCGCGTCCTGGGGGGTCGAGCTGATGGTGGCGCCGGAATGGCGCCTGCGCGGCGTCGGCCCGGCGTTATCGGAGGCGCACGCCGCGTCCAGCGACGTCACCCTCGGCCTCGGCATGTCGGAGGCGGCCTACAAGGCGTACCGCACGGCGGGGTGGATCGACCTCGGCCTGGTGCCGACCTATTGCCGGGTGCTGGAGGCGCGGCGCTGCGCGCGGGCGCTGGCGATGCGCGGCCCGCTGCTGCCGCTGGCGGCGGCGCTGGCGACGCCCGCCCTCGACGCCGCCGGCTTCGCCTTCGACGCCGGGGCGCGGCTGTTCGGCACCCGTCTCGTCCCGGTGCCCGCCTTCGACGAGGCGGTGGACGGGCTGTGGGCCGCCGTGTCGCCACACCAGCCGGTGCTGGCGCGCCGCGACTTCCGCACGCTGTCCTGGCGTTTCGACAGCCGCAACGCCGAACGCTACCGGCGGTTCTATCTGATGCACCGCGGCGCAATGAAGGGCTACGCCGTGCTGCGCGTCGACCGCTGGGAGGGCGAGCCGATCGGCGTCCTCATCGACTATCTCGCCCGTCCGGAATGGCTGCTGGCGATGCTGGCTCATCTCACCCGGCAGGCCCGCCGCGAAGGTCTGGTGGCGCTGCTCTGCCGGACGCTGAACGAGCCGGCCGACCGGGTGTTCAAGGCGCTGGGCTTCCTCCAGCTCCGCCAGGGCCACCGCACGCCGACCCGCGCCATGGCAAGGCTTGGCGAACACGCGCGCGAGATGGCCGGCGTGATCGGCGAACGCCGCAACTGGCTGATTACCGCCGGCGACAGCGACACCGGCCTGCGCGAGCTGGGATCATAGGGAAATCCCCTCTCACGACGTTGGGCACCTTTCGAAACGAAGAGAAACCGTCCTCATACCGTCGAGCAGAAATACGTATACACCCCCAATTCGTCATGCCCGGGCCCAGTCCCGGGCACCCACGCACCTTGGATTGGTCGGAGTGCGTGGGTACCCGGCACAAGGCCGGGCATGACGGTGGAAAGGTTCTGACGGATTGCCGGGTATCAATATTTCCGCTCGGTAATATCAGTACTCCGCCCACGGCAGACGGGCGGCGGTGCCGGCGCAGGCGTCGTCCTCGACGATGGCGATCAGCGCGTTCAGCGCCGTGCCGGACTGCACGCCGAACAGCCGCAGCAATCGGCCGAACTTTTCCGTCACATAGGCTTCGGCCACCGGCGGCGCGTCGTGCACGCGGCCCGACAGCACGTAGGCGACGCGCCCGGTGTCGCCGAAATGGTTGTCCAGCATCGCCGTCGCCTCGCCGTTGATCGGCACGGCGGCGACGCGCAGGGTGTCGCCGCAGGCCCCGGCGGGCACGGCGCGCGCGTATTCCTGCACGCGGTAGTGCGCGTCGCCGCTCAGCGGGATCATCCCGGCGCGCTGGTAGCCCTGCGCCGCCAGAAAGCCGTCGATGCGCCCTTCCAGGAGGCTGCGGCTGTTGGCATAGCCCTCCCCCGCCTCGCCGCCGCCGCGCGCCAGCTTCGGCGGCACCGTCACCGCGACCACCGCCGCCAGTCCGGCGGCGAGAACCAGAGATCCCCGCGTCATCACGCCCTCCCCAGATCGTCACGCACGCCCCACACGGCGATGGCCGCGGCGATGGCCAGCGTGGCCAGCCCCAGGATCTGAGCCCCCAGGTCCGAATGCAGCGCCTCGTAGGCTTCGGTGCCGAACCCCATGCCGACCAGCCGGGCGTGGTTCAGCGCGAACATCGCCAGCACGACCAGCGCGCCGGTGACCAGATCCCGCCCCTTCCAGGCGGGGCGCGCGGCCTGCGTGATCGCCACCCAGCACACCAGCCCGGCCGAGATGTAATGCATCGACAGGCAGCCGGCGACGATGGCGAGGCCGAAGCCGTCCGGCGCGTCGATCAGGTTGCCGTTCAGCACGATGCCGTCGCGCATCAGGCCCAGGGTGAAGGCGACGGCCGCCGCCTCCAGGTTGGTCAGCGGCATCGCCAGCAGGTTGACCGCCACGCGGCCCCACACCTCGTGCACCGACAGCGCCAGCAGGATGACGGCGGCGGCCCGGCTCCAGTCCGGCGCCCGGTTGCGCAGCAGGTCGAATCCGGCCAGCAGGCCGATCGCCATCCAGCTCGCCTGCGGCGACGGCAGCGCCATCAGCACCAGGAAGACCGCGCCGACGCCGAGGTCGGCCGCCGTCGGCACCGCCGTGGCGCCGCCGCGCAGCGCCAGCCGCACGGCAAGCACGCTCGCCAGCAGTTCGATGATGGTGACGCCGAACAGGTTGGCCGCCGCCATCGCCACGCCGTGCTTGGCGATCGCCGCGCCGACGTCCGGCGCCAGCCCGTTGATCAGGCCGACGAGATAGAGCCCGGCCATGAGCTGGCCGCGCGGTACGCGCCACGCCCCGCGCGCCGCGAGACCGCGCAGGGCGGAGCCGGTGGGATGGGAGGCATCGGTGCCGATCGACATGGCGTTCGCTCCGGGGAAGGCTGCCGCGTGCCGGTGATGATGAAAGCCGCCCCCGCCGCCCGGCAAACCCGCAACGGAAGTAGCCCGCACGATTCCGTACCGTCAGCCCGACCGCGCCGACCGCAGCGCCCGCTGCATGGCCCCCGTGGCGAAGGTGCGGCAGCCCAGCAGGTTGAGCGCCAGACCCGCCGCGGCGTAGACCGCCACCCCCGTCACCACCATGGCCAGCAGCCCGGCGAGGTTCAGCGGGTAGGCCGGCAGGATCAGCGCCAGCGCCATGGCGCCGGCCGCCAGCAGGCTGCGCCACACGGTGTCGACCGGCACCGGCACGGGCATCAGCCATGTCGCCGCGCAGATCGTCAGCACCAGCCCGCCGGAATAGGACGCCAGCATGGCCGTCATCGCCCCGGTGACCCCCCAGGCCGGCACCAGCAGCAGGTTGAGGGCGACGTTCAGCACGGCGATCGGCACGTTCAGCAGCAGCAACAGGCCGGTGCGCTGCTTCAGGTGGAAGACGTGGTCGTAGACGTGGATCTTCACGCCGCTGAGGAAGGCGGCGACGGCCAGCCACGGCATCAGCGCGCCGGCCGCCCGGTACTGCTCGCCCAGGCAGGCGACGGCGACGTGCTCGGCCGTCAGCGCCAGCCCGACGGTGGCGGGAACGCACAGCGCCAGCACGATGGCGAAGTTCTCGCGCAGGCGGCGCCGCGCCGATTCCACCCCCTCGCGCTCGAAGGCGCGCATCAGCATGGGATAGGCGGCGACCAGCGTGACCGAGAACAGCAGCGCGATGCTCTGGCGCGACAGGTTGCCGGCCACGGCGTAGACGCCCACCGCCTCCTCGCCCCAGAACAGGCCGATGATGTAGCGGTCGGACAGCGCCACGAGGTCGGCCAGCACCACCGCCAGCGTCGCCGGCAGCCCGAAGGCGAGGCAGGCGCGGGTCGCCGCCCCGTCGAACGGCCGGCCGGAGAAGCGCACCGCCGCCGACGGCAGGTCGGCCAGCAGGATCAGCGCGAAGACCGCCGCCGCGCCCAGCAGCAGCGCCTGTTCCTCCAGCCCGAACAGCACGGCCAGCAGCACGGCGGCGCCCAGCGAGACCGAGGCGCGGCCGATCTCGATGACGCTGTAGCGCAGCGCCTCGCCCCGCACCCGGTGGCGGTTCAGCGCCTGCAGCAGCGCCGCCCGCAGCACCAGCAGAACCAGGCCCGAGGCCATGGACAGCGCCAGCGCGCGGTCGGGGACCAGCCACAGCGCCGCCGGGATGCCGGCGCCCAGCACCAGCACGCCCAGCACCAGCAGCATCGCCTGCGTGTTGGCGAACAGCCCGGCGACGCCGCCGGACGCCGCGCGCGGCTCGTAGAATCGCATCTCGCCCGAGCGCAGCCAGCCGAACAGCACGATGTCGAGAAGCTGCACGGTGACCATGACCAGCGCGTAGCGTCCGAACGCCTCCGGGCTGATCAGGTGCGTGAAGACGATGACAGTCAGGAACTGCAGCGCCGCCGGAACGACCACGGCGGGCGTGTAGCTGACCATCTTGCGCAACAGGCTGCCGGACGCCATCGGCGAATCCTCCTCGTTGTCGCCCGGCCGTTCAGGCCCGCAGGACCTGGGCGTAGACCGTCTGGGTGCGTTGCGCCGTGCTCTCCCAGGTGAAGCCGGCGGCGCGGTGGACGGCGTTTGCCGACATGCGCGCGACCAGCGCGTCGTCGTCCAGCATCCGCTTGAGGTGCGCGGCGAAGGTGTCGACGTCGCCATAGGGCGACAGCAGGCCGGACTGGCCCTGCTCCACCACGTCCGGGATGCCGCCGACGTCGGTCGCCACCACCGGCAGGCCGGCCGCCATCGCCTCGCACAGCGCGATGCCCTGCGACTCCTCCTCGGAATGCAGCGCGAAGAGGCGCGAGGCGCGCACCGTGCGCAGCAGCTCCTCCCGGCCGAGGTCGGAGCGCAGCTCCACCGCGTCCTGCACGCCCAGCCGCAGCACCAGTTCGCGCAGCTCCTCCAGATAGCCGCGGTCGGTGGTGGCGCCGATGATGGTCAGGCGCGCCTGCGTGCCCTGCCGCAGCACCCGGCTGAACGCCTCGATGAGCAGGTGGTGGCCCTTGCGGCGCGAGAAGGTGCCGATCGACACCACGTGGCGCGACCGCCAGGGCTGCCGCTCGGATTCCGCGACGCGCCAGTCCTGCAGGAAGATGCCCTGCGGAATGACGTGCGCCTTGGACTTGCCGGTCAGGTTGAAGTAGTCGACCACATAGGGCGTGTTGCCGATCACCGCGTCGGCCATTTCCACGGTGAACCATTCCGACAGCCCGTAGAACACCACCTTGACGGCGTTGCCGACCGACGGCTTGGCGCGGAAGCGGTCGCGGCACTCCTTGCCGACGATGCCGTGCACGCTCAGCACCGTGGGGATGCGCATCGCCTTCAGCGCCGCCATCATGGCGATGGTGATGATGTTGGTGCCGTGCAGGTGCGCGACGCGGATGTCCGACTTGCGGAACCGCCGCAGCATGCGCGGCAGGCACAGCAGCGCGGCCACCTGCCGGCGCATGGGCGAACGGAAATAATGCACGGTCACGCCGTTCACGCTGGCGTCGTAGTCGCCCGCGATGTCGGCTTTGGGAACCGCGAACACAGCCACGCTGGTGCCGTCGCTGGCCGCGGTCAGCGCCTGCGCGAGACCGGCCGTCGAGGCTTCCACGCCACCCCGCACCGTGTTCATGGTCAGTGGGAAGTCGCCGACGAACGCCACCGCCGTCATAATGCCACCCTTGTTGCAGCAATTGCCCTGGAAAGTGGACTGGATGGGAGGGGTTCGACAATGGCTCGTCCGGTGATGGGCAAAGGTATGCGGGGAAAGGGCGAACTAACGCCTTCGGGTGCCTGCCCGTGGATTGACGGCGCATTGGTGGAACCTGGCCAATTCCGCCTAACACGGGAAGATGAACCCCGAATCACCAGGACCGCCAACTGACCGGGTGCGCCCGGATCCCGCCGGTACTATTTCCAGGCTCCCGTCGCGGCGCCTCGCCGATGGAGTGGCCGCGACCGTCCGAACCATGGCAAGCGGGGTCCGCGGTGTCGATCCAAACCGAACCGTCGTTTTCCATTCCCGAAGAGAGGTCCGGGCAGCCGGGCGCCCGCTCGGGCGGCCTGCTGCGCAAGCTCGCGTGGTATCGCGCGCGCCTCGCCTCCATGTCCACGGCGGAGGTGGCGCACCGCGTCGCCGAGCAGGCCATGCGCACCACCGCGCGCTGGCGGACCCCCGACTTCACCGCCCAGGCGACCGGCGCGCTGCCGGTCATTCCTGGTCTGGCCGACGGGGTGCTGGCGCTGGCCGCCGCGCATCCGGAACTGGCCGGACGCTGGCGCGCCGTGACGCGGCGGGCGGCCGAGGGCCGCTTCCGCCTGCTGGGCGTCGAATGGCCGGGCTGCGACCGGCACGGCCGCTGGCACCTGGACCCGACGACCGGCCGCTCCTGGCCGTCCGCCCCCTATTGCTTCGACATCTCCTTCCGCCACACCGACGGGCTGGGCGACGTCAAGCACGTGTGGGAGGTGAACCGCCTCCAGCACCTGCAGGCGGCGGCGGCGCTGGCCGCGTGCACCGGCGATGGCGCGATCAGCGACGCCTGCGCCGCCGAGATCGAGAGTTGGATCGATCACAACCCGCCCTTCCACGGCGTCAACTGGGCGTCCGGGATCGAGCTGGCGCTGCGCGCCATCAGCATCATGACGGTCACCTCGCTGCTGCCCGCCGCCGCCTTTCCCGACGCGCTGCGGCGCCGCGTGCGGACCACGCTGGCGGCGCACGGGCACTGGCTGATGCGCTACCCGTCGCTGCATTCGTCGGCCAACAACCACCTCATCGCCGAGGCGGCCGGGCTGTTCCTGATCGGCACCCTGGTGCCGGGCCTGGGCGAGGGCGCGCGCTGGGCCGCATACGGCCGTGACACGCTGATCGCCGAGACCTTCAAGCAGATCCACCCGGACGGCGTGGGGGCCGAGCAGTCGCCCACATACACCGCCTTCACGCTGGAGTTCCTGATGCTGGCCGGCTGCGTCGCCGACCGCGTCGGCGCCCCGTTCCCCGATGCCTTCTGGGCGCGGCTGGAGGCGGCCGGCGCCTGCCTGCGCTGGTTCACCGACGCCGCCGGCAACCAGCCGCGCATCGGCGACGACGACGAGGGGCGGGTCTT
>DASWVP010000172.1:0-27582 GCA_036401175.1 Azospirillum sp.
GGGATGCGGCGGCCGACCAGCGGCAGCACGACGTGCTTGCCGATCAGGTCCTTGTAGCGCTCGTCCTCCGGGTGCACGGCGACGGCCGTGTCGCCCAGCATGGTTTCAGGGCGCGTCGTGGCGACGGTGATGAAGCGGTCCGTCTCGCCCTCGATCGGGTACTTGAAGTGCCAGAGGTTGCCCTTGATCTCGCGCTGCTCGACCTCCAGGTCGGAGATCGCCGTGTGCAGCTTGGGGTCCCAGTTGACGAGGCGCTTGTCCTTGTAGAGCAGGCCCTGGCGGTACAGCTCGACGAACACCTTGCGGACGGCCGTGCTCAGGCCCTCGTCCATGGTGAAGCGTTCCTTCGCCCAGTCCGGCGAGGCGCCCAGGCGGCGGAGCTGGCGGGTGATGGTGCCGCCCGATTCTGCCTTCCACTCCCACACCTTGTCGATGAAGGCGTCGCGGCCGAAATCGTGGCGCGTCTTGCCCTCGGCGGCGAGGTTGCGTTCGACGACCATCTGCGTGGCGATGCCCGCGTGGTCGGTCCCCGGCTGCCACAGCGCGTCCTGCCCGCGCATGCGCTTGTAGCGGATCAGCACGTCCTGCAGCGTGAAGGTCAGCGCGTGCCCCATGTGCAGGCTGCCGGTGACGTTCGGCGGCGGCATCATGATGGTGTAGGGCCGGGCGTTCGATTGCGTGCTCGCGGCGAACGCGCCCGACTCCTCCCACAGACGGTAGTGCTTCTCCTCGACCTCGGCGGGCCGGTAAGTCTTTTCAAGCATCTCGGGAACTTTCGCTAGCGCTCTTACGTCGGGCCGGTGGCTCAGAACTTCTGGGTCCGGCGAATCATGCGGTCGATCTCCTGCTGCACGAGACGCTCGACGACCGTCGGGAGGTTTTCGTCGAGCCACTCCCGCAGCAGGGGCTTCAACAGCTCGCGCACGACGTCCTCGACGGTTCGGATGCCGATGGGCATCGGCCCGATCGACAGGTCGTCGCCCAGCTCGCGCGCGAGGTGGGTGAAGTGCTGCGAGGCGTCCTTGGCCGTGCGGCGCGAGATCAGCCCCTCGTCCTCGTCGTCCATCATCGGCATCGGCCGGGGACGCCGGGGCGGCGGGGGCGGCATCTCGGTGACGTCGTCGAAGTCGGGCATCATCCGCGGCGGCGGAGGAGGCGGCGCGCGTGGCGGCGGCGGGGGCGGTTCCGGCTCGGGGTCCGACGGGAACGCCGGTTCCTCGGGCCAGCCGTCATCCTCCGGCTCGTCGCGCATCGGCGGCTCGTCGTCCACCATCTGCGTCAGTTCGAGCACGTCGTCTTCCGGCTCCGGCTCGGGCTCCGCCATCCGCATCGGCGGTGGGGGTGGCGGCGGAGGCGGCGGTGGAGGCGCGGCGGCGGGAGCCGGGGCCGGCTCGGGCTTCTCGACGGTCTTCGCCCCGGGCTCGCCATCCTCGGAAATGATGCGGCGGATGGAGGCGAGGATCTCCTCCATCGACGGTTCTTGCTGGCCTTTATCGCTCATCGTGGGCAACCCGGGACGTCATCCTGATCCCCACACTAGGACAGGAATGGATGAAAAAAAAGGCCGCAAGACAAGAACGGCCCGCCGGAGCGGGCCGCCGCGATCACTCGCCGATGCCGGTCCCGAACCATTTGTCGCGCACGGCGCGGTAATGGGCATCGTAATTGTAATACTCGACCGGCAGGCGGAGCTGCTGCGCCGTCAACTGGCCGACCGCGGACAGAAGCTGGAACGCCGCCACCATTTCGTTGCGCTGCGCCCGCACGAGGCTGACGCGCGCGTTCAGCAGCTCCTGCTCCTGGTTCAGCACGTCGAGCACGGTACGCGAGCCGACCTGCGCTTCCTGCCGCACGCCTTCCAGGGCGATCTGCGCCGCCTTGATCTGCGCCTGGAAGGATTCGATGCTGGCGCGCGCCGTGGTCAGCGACTGCCACGCACTGATGGCGGTTTCCGCCACGGCGCGGCGGCTCTCGTCGATTTGGATGCGGTACTGGTTGGCGGTGTGCTTCGCCTCGCGCACCTGGGACTCGGCCTGCCCGGCGGAGTAGAGCGGAATGCGCACCTGGGCGCGCAACGCCGCGCTGTCCTGACGGTCCGTGGTGATACCCGAGGTGGCCGAGGCGCCGAGATCCCACGTGCGGCCAGCCGAGGCCGACAGGCTCACCGTCGGCAGCATGCGGCCGTAGGCGACGTCGACGTTCTCGCGCTGGGCCGCCTCCTGGAACGAGGCGCTGAGGATCGTCGGGTTGTTGGAGCGCGCCAGCTCGACGGTTTCGTCCAGCGTCGCCGGCAGCTTGAAGGTCGGCTTGGGCGCCTTCAGGTTGCCGGGCATGGTGCCGATGTAGCGCACGTAGGTGCCGCGCGAGGTCTGCAGCGTGCCTTCGTTGGAAATGCGGTTGGCGACGGACTGCGCCAGACGCGACTCGGACTGGCTGACGTCGGTGCGGGTGTACTCGCCGACGCGGAAGCGGTCGCGCGCCGCTTCCAACTGGCGGCGCAGCACTTGTTCGTTGTTGATGCTCAGCAGCACGACGGCCTGGTTCTGCACGACGTCGAGATAGGCCGACGCGGCGTTCAGCAGCACCTGCTGTTCGCTGGACAGCAGGCTGGCGCGCTGTGCCTGCACGTTGGCCTCGGCCGAACGGACCAGCGGGGCCGCCTGCGGGTCGTACAGCGGCTGGGTCACGTTCAGTTCGGCGGACTTCGGCGTGGCGGCGCTGCGCGACTCCGCGGAACGGCCGCCCCCGGACTGCTGGGACGTCGTCGTCGACCGCGTCACCCCGGCTTCGGCGGTGATCGTCGGGCGGTAGCGGCCGAGAGCCTGCGGCACCTGTTCGTCGACGGCGCGCAGCCGGGCGCGCTGCGCCGCCAGCGTCGGGTTGTTCTCATAGGCCTGGGCCAGCGCCTGCTGCAGGGTCTGGGCCTGCGCGGTGGCGGCCACGCCGGCCGTCATGACGCCGCAGGTGATGGCCGTCGCCAGCCAACGTCCCGCTTTACGGCTTCGCACGGTCATGTCAGTGGACCTTCTCTTCGGGTCGAATCCGGCGGGTCCCCTCGGGTCCCTCCCCCAGTCCGCGTGCCATCGTGGCACACGGCGCCGCTGGTTGCATCCTTGCTGCGCCACCCCCCGGCGCGCAGCGGCTCAGGCTCAGAACTCGAACTTCGGCTTGGGCTCGAAGCCGGGCAGCAGATGCGGCTGCGCCTCGAACAGCACCCGGCTCGACACCGTCTTGCCGGTGCGCTCGTACAGCCGGACCTCGCCCAGGCCGCGGTCGCCCAGCACGGTGACGACCATCCGGCCGCCCTCGGCGAGCTGTTCGCAGACCGCCGAGGGCACCTCGCACACCGCGCCCTCGAAGATGATGACGTCGTACGGGGCCTGGTCGGCATGGCCCGCGTCCAGCGGGCCGGTGACGGTCAGCGCGTTGCCGGCGCCCACCGAGGCCAGCGCCGCCTTGGCGCGCCCGGCCAGGGCGTCGTCCGATTCGAGGCCGACCACGGTCGCCGCCAGACGCGCCAGCACGGCGGTCGAGTAGCCGGTGGCGCAGCCGACGTCGAGCACCACGTCGCCCTCGCCGATCGACGCCTCCTGCAGCATGCGGGCGAAGATCATCGGCTCCATCAGGTAGCGCCCGTTGCCGACCGGCACGTCCTCGTCGACGTAGGCGATGCCGCGCACGGCGTCCGGCACGAAGGTCTCGCGCGGAACGTCCATCAGCGCCTCGACCAGACGGTGGTCGGTCACCTTGTTCGGACGGATCTGTCCCTCGACCATGAAGAAGCGGGCGGCGGCGTAATCGGACATGGCGGGTCGCAATCGGTTCGGTTGGAACGGGTCGGCGGCGCCCAGCCGCGAAGAACGGCTTTGCTGCCTGCGCGTATATATCCGCCTTGCCGCAGGAACACAACGGCAAGGCGGAATCGCGCGGCGGAACGCCCCGGCCGGCGCGTTCCGCACCGCGCGCCGATCGCCGGACCACGACGCATTTCTGCGGCTTGACCAGGGCCGCCGGGCCGTCTATATCTGCGCCACCGATCGGGACGGCGACGTTCCCGGCCGGGCACCGTGGCGCGGTGGCAGAGTGGTGATGCAGCGGACTGCAAATCCGTGTACGTGGGTTCGATTCCCGCCCGTGCCTCCAACGGAATGCGCCGAATCAGGCCCATGACGAAACCCCGCCCCCGTGGCGGGGTTTCGTGTTTTCGGCGTTTCGCGGCCATTTTCCGGCGCGCATGCAAGGCTGTACGTTACGAGAATCATTCGTACGTTTCTTCGCGGCCTGCCCGCGATGCATCCCGGCGAGTTGCTGCGCGAGGACGTGCTGCCGGCGCTCGGCCGCCCCATGACCGAGATCGCCAAGCTGCTGCGCGTGTCGCGGCCGACGCTCTACGCCATCCTGCGCGAGGAGGCCCCCGTTACGCCGGCCATGGCGCTGAAGCTTGGCAAGCTGTGCGGAAACGGGCCGGACCTGTGGCTCAACCTTCAGGCCCGGCATGACCTGGAGCGGCTGACACGCGAGATGAGCGCGGAGCTGGAGGAAATCCCGACGCTGCATGCCGCGTGACGGGCACGCGCCGATAAAAAGGCCGGTTCGCCGGAAAATCCGGCAGGAAAGGCTTGGCAGGGGGCAAGGCTTTCGCTATATAGCCGCCCACACGCTGATCCGGCGTGGCGCAGCGGTAGCGCAGCGGACTGTTAATCCGTTGGTCGTAGGTTCGAATCCTACCGCCGGAGCCAATTTGAAAAAGGCCAGATCCTCCGGGATCTGGCCTTTTTCATTGCGCCTATGGCGTTTGTCCATCCCACCAAAGAGAATCGATCCCGGCCCCCCGGCGGGCTGCGCCGCGGCACCGCGTTTCCCATTTACCGGAATGAGGCGATGGCCTCGATCGGTGCATGGCGGGACAAGGGAGGCGGCCGTGTACGTGGATGAGGATCCGGGTGGACCGGGCACCGACGGCTGGGTGGGGGCCGCGGTGGCCGTCGTGGTGGTGTCGGCGGCGCTGCTGGCGCTGACCAGCCTGAACTGGAGCGGTGGCGGCACCGCCGCGTCCGACCAGTTCCACCGGCTGGACGCGACGCGGCAGCTCGTCATGGTGCCGCTGCCACGGTAAGGCCGTGCTTCAGTTGGCGAAATCGTCGTAGATCGTCCGGTCCTCGGATTCGGGAACGGCCGGGGCGTCGCCGACGTCGCGCTTCCATTCGCCGCACCAGTCGGTGGACAGCGTGATCGGGAATCGCCCGTCCGGGCTGCGCGAGGTCGCCACGGGCGGGAAGCGCCGGCACACGCCCTTGGGCCCGCGCTGGCGCAACCCCTGCCCTTCCCAGAATCGGCAGGTGTAGCAGGAATCGGGTCGCTTCATGGCGGCGGGGCTCGTGTCCGTTGGCGTCGGGAGGCGCCATTGTCGGCAAGCGGGCCCGCCGCGTCGATGAAGAAATGCAGGCTACGCCGGACCCTGGGGGTCGGACGGCGGCTTGCCCATCTTCATCTCGTTGGAGCAGCGCACGTAATACGACTTGATCTCGGCGTCCAGCTCCAGCCGGCGCCGCGCGCCGGGCGACTCCGCGGGAACGTCGGCGAGGCGCTGGAACTCGGCGACGGCGTCTTCGAGTTCGCGTTCGCTGTTGATGGGCATCGGCCCGGCCTCCTGTCTTCTGTGTCGGTTGGGAAACACCTGGGCAGGAAACACCTGGGCAGGCGCGGAGTTTCGCCGCACCATTTCCTCCTTGATGCGGCCCCGCCCGGGCTCATGTCTCTTGGATGGGCAAGGAGGGACTCGGATGCGCGCGCTTCCCGTATTTTGGCACCGCCGGATGGCGGCCTTCCTGGTCTGCCTCGGGCTGGCGTTTCCGCTGCCGGGACCGGCCGGCGCCGCCGAGACCGACGCGCAGACGCTGCTGCGCGCGGTGGTGCGCCTCGACGTCACCGTCCCGCCCGATTCCCAGAGCGCGCGCACGCTGGGCACCGAGCGCGAGGGCACGGGGGTGGTCATCGACTCGAGCGGCCTGATCGTCACCATCGGCTACACCATCATGGAGGCGGCGACCCTCCAGGTGACGACGGCGGAGGGGAAGCGCTATCCGGCGGAACTGGTCGCCTACGACCACGTCAGCGGGTTCGGCCTGCTGCGCGCCGGCTTCGGCTTCTCGGCGCCGCCCGTACGGCTGGGCGATTCGGGACCGGTGAAGAACGGCGACATGCTGCTGGCGCTCAGCCGCGGCGGCGCCCAGCCGGTGATGCCCGTGCTGGTCGCCAGCAAGCGCGAGTTCGCCGGCTATTGGGAATACCTGCTGGACGAGGCGATCTTCACCACGCCGCCGCTGCGCGCCTTCAACGGCGCGGCGCTGGTCGATGCGGGCGGGCGGCTGATCGGCATCGGCTCCCTGCTGGTCGGCGACGCGGCACCGGGCCGGTCGCTGCCCGGCAACATGTTCGTGCCGGTCAACGCGCTGAAGGAGATTCTGGGCGACCTGCTGGCCTACGGCCGCCGCCAGGACGAGCCGCGGCCGTGGCTGGGCGTCAGCGTGCGCGAGGAGCAGGGGCGCCTGCTGGTCGAACGGGTGACGCCGCGCGGGCCGGCCGACTCGGCGGGGCTGCGGGCCGGCGACCAGATCGTCGGCGTCGGCGGCCAGCGCTTCCAGGGTCTGGCCGATTTTTACCGCAAGCTCTGGGGCCTGGGGAACGCGGGCGTCGCGGTGCCGCTGGAGGTGCTGCGCGGCGCCCGGCTCGAACCGCTGACCGTGACGTCCGGCGACCGCAACCGTTACCTCAAGCTGAACCCCACCTTCTGAACCTCGCGCGGCGCGGCCGGATGCGCTACACCGCGAAGCGGCGCGGCCAAGCCCAAGGAGCATCCGGAATGGACCACCCCGATGTCGAGGTGATCGAGAAGAAGCGAGCCCACGACGGGTTTCTGCAGGTGGACGTCTACCGCCTGCGGCACAGGAAGTTCGACGGCACCTGGACGGAGGCGGTGGGGCGCGAAGTGTGCCTGCGCGGCGACGCGGTGGGCATCGTGCTGTACGACCCCAACCGCGATTCGGTGGTGCTGATCGAGCAGTTCCGCGTCGGCGCCGCGGCGGCCGGCGGCCCGGCGTGGCTGACGGAGATCGTCGCCGGCATGGTCGGCAAGGGCGAGACGGCCGAGGAGGTGGCCCGGCGCGAATCGCAGGAAGAGGCCGGCTGCACCGTGCGGGAGATCGAGCGCGTCTGCGAATTCTTCCCCAGCCCCGGCGCCTTCACCGAGCGGGTGACGCTGTTCTGCGGGCGCGTCGACTGCACCGGCGTCGGCGGCATCCACGGCCTGGAATCCGAGCACGAGGACATCCGCGTCAGCGTCGTCCCCGTCGATGAGGCCTTGCGCCTGCTCGACGAGGACAGGCTGAACAACTCGATCACCATCATCGCCCTGCAATGGCTCATGCGCCATCGCGAGCGGCTGCGCACGGCGTGGTGCTGACGTTCGACGTTGGGTTTTCACCTTCGGTTCAACCCAACCTACGGGTGACGTCGTAGGTTGGGTTGAGCGCAGCGAAAACCCAACATCATGAACGCCCTCAGAACCGCAGCAGCTTCGCCTGAACCACGCTCGGCAGGCCGGCGATGGCGGCGAGCAGGTCGTCGGCGGGCGGCTGGTCGACCGACACCAGCGCGATGGCGTTCTCGCCGGGCGCCGTGCGGCCGAGGTGGAACGAGGCGATGTTGACGCCCGCGTCGCCCAGCGCCACGCCGAGGCGGCCGATGAAGCCCGGCTTGTCCTCGTTGCGGATGAACAGCACGTTGGGCGACAGCTCGGCCTCGATCGGCACCTCGTCGATGCCGACGATGCGCGGCCGGTCGCCGCCCACCAGCGAACCGGTGACGCATCGCGTGCGCTGGTCGGTGGTGACGATCAGGCGGACCAGCGTGTGATAGTCGCCCGCCCGCTCGCGCTTCACCTCGGTCACGGCGATGTCGCGCTCGCGGGCGATCACCGGCGCGTTGACCATGTTCACCGAATCGAGCAGCGGCGCCAGCAGCCCCTGGAGCACGATGGCCGTCAGCGGCTTGGTGTTCAGCTCGGCCGCGTGACCCTCGTATTCGATGGTGACGGCGCGCAGGCCGGACTGCGTGAGCTGGCCGGCGAAACTGCCCAGCTGCTCGACGAGGCGCATGTAGGGGCGCAGCTTCGGCGCGTCCTCGGCCGACACGCTGGGCATGTTCAGTGCGTTGACCACCGCGCCGTTCACCAGGAAGTCCGACATCTGCTCGGCCACCTGCAGCGCCACCTTCTCCTGCGCCTCGGTGGTGGAGGCGCCGAGGTGCGGGGTGCAGATCACCTGTTCCATGCCGAACAGAGCGTTCTGCTTGGCCGGCTCGACCGCGAAGACGTCCAGCGCCGCGCCGGCGACGTGGCCGGACTCGAGCGCCGCTTTCAGATCCTCCTCGACCAGCAGGCCGCCGCGCGCGCAGTTGATGATGCGCACGCCCTTCTTGCAGCGCGCCAGCGCCTTGGCGTCCAGCAGGTTGCGGGTCTGGTCGGTGAGCGGCGTGTGCAGGGTGATGAAGTCGGCGCGCGCCAGCAGGTCGTTCAGCTCGACCTTCTCGACGCCCAGGTCGGCGGCGCGTTCGACCGACAGGAAGGGATCGAAGGCGACGACCTTCATCTTCAGGCCCAGCGCCCGCTCGGCGACGATGGAGCCGATGTTGCCGCAGCCCACCACGCCCAGCGTCTTGCCGGTCAGCTCGACGCCCATGAAGCGGTTCTTCTCCCACTTGCCGGCGTGCGTGGAGGCGTTGGCCTGCGGGATGTCGCGGGCCAGCGCGAACATCAGCGCGATGGCGTGCTCGGCCGTGGTGATGGAGTTGCCGTAGGGCGTGTTCATCACGACGATGCCGCGCTGGGTGGCGGCCGGCACGTCGACGTTGTCGACGCCGATGCCGGCGCGCCCGACCACCTTCAGGTTGCGCGCCGCCGCCATCACGTCCTTGGTCACCTTGGTGCTGGAGCGCACGGCGAGGCCGTCGTAATCGGCGATGATGGCCTTCAGCTCGTCGGGCGACAGGCCGGTGCGCACGTCCACCTCGACGCCGCGCTCGCGGAAGATCTCGACCGCGCGCGGGCTGAGGCTGTCCGAAATCAGAACCTTCGGCATGGGGTTTCCTCCGGGGAAATTCGTTGTCGTTGGCTGGCCGAAGTCACGATGCCCCACCCGGCCGCGAGACGGCCGGGTGGGGGCAACGGACGTTACGAGGCCGCCGCAGTCGCTTCCGCCTTGACCGTCGCGAAGGCCCAGTCCAGCCACGGCAGCAGCGCCGCGATGTCGGCGCCCTCGACCGTGGCGCCGCCCCAGATACGCAGGCCCGGCGGCGCGTCGCGGTAGGCGCCGATGTCGAGCGCCACCCCTTCCTTCTCCAACAGCGCCGCCATCTTCTTGGCGAAGTCGGCCTGACCGGCCGCGTCCAGCGCCGTGACGGCGGGATCAGTGATGGTCAGGCAGATCGACGTGCACGAGCGGACCGCCGGATCACCGGCCAGGAACCCGGCCCAGCCGGACGACGCCTGCCAGTCGGCGATCAGCTTGAGGTTGCCTTCCGACCGCGCGACCAGCGCCGGCAGGCCGCCGATCGCCTTCGCCCACGTCAGACCGTCGATGGCGTCTTCCACCGCCAGCATGGACGGCGTGTTGATCGTTTCGGCCTTGAAGATGCCCTCGTTGAGCTTGCCGTCCTTGGTCATGCGGAAGATCTTCGGCATCGGCCACGCCGGCTTGTGGCTCTCCAGCCGGGCGACCGCGCGCGGGCTCAGCACCAGCATGCCGTGCGCCGCCTCGCCGCCCAGCACCTTCTGCCAGGACCAGGTGACGACATCCAGCTTGTCCCACGGCAGGTCCATGGCGAACGCCGCCGAGGTGGCGTCGCAGATCGCCAGACCCTGGCGGTCGGCCGGGATCCAGTCGCCGTTCGGCACGCGCGCGCCGGAGGTGGTGCCGTTCCAGGTGAAGATCACGTCGCGCGACCAGTCCACCGCGCCCAGGTCGGGGATCTGGCCGTACGGCGCCTGCATCACGCGCGCGTCGAGCTTGAGCTGCTTGGTGATGTCGGTCGCCCAGTCCTTGCCGAAGCTTTCCCACACCAGCGCGTCGATCGGGCGCGGACCCAGCAGCGACCACAGCGCCATCTCGACCGCCCCGGTGTCCGAGGCCGGCACGATGCCGATGCGATAGTCGGCGGGCAGGCCCAGAATCTCGCGGCTGAGGTCCAGCACCTCCTGCAGCTTCGCCTTGCCCGGCTTCGACCGGTGCGAACGCCCGAGGCACGCGCCGCTCAGCGCGTCCAGCGTCCAGCCCGGCCGCTTGGCGCAGGGACCCGAGGAGAAGTTGGGGACAGTCGGCCGTACCGTCGGCTTCATGCGGCGATTTCCTTCCCAATGTCTGGCGACCGGTTGGGCGGTCGCGGCCCGCCGGGGACGATACGGGGCGCGCAACGAATGGTCAATCGACCCGGCCGTGACGTTTCGAAGCGTGCGCGCTATGACGCAGGAATCGTCATTTCAACTGTGAAACACAGTGAAATTCTGCAATTCACACCATCGGCTTGAAATCCCCCATCAGAAACCGATAATGTACTTCAGACATTTTCACACAACGCCAGGACAGGGAGGACGGCCGTGGACATTCGCAACGGCTTCATCGGCAGCATCGGCAACACGCCGCTCATCCGGCTGGACGGGCCGTCGCGCGCCACCGGCTGCGAGATCCTCGGCAAGGCGGAGTTCCTGAACCCCGGCGGTTCGGTGAAGGACCGCGCGGCGCTGGCTATCGTGCGCGACGCCGAACGGCGCGGCCTGCTGAAGCCCGGCGGCACCATCGTCGAGGGCACGGCGGGCAACACCGGCATCGGTCTGGCGCTGGTCGGCAACGCGCTGGGCTACCGCACGGTCATCGTCATGCCGGAAACGCAGAGCCAGGAGAAGAAGGACATGCTCCGGCTCATCGGCGCCGACCTGCGCCTGGTGCCGGCCGCGCCTTATAAGGACCCGAACAACTACGTCCGCTACTCCGGCCGGCTCGCCGAGGATCTGGCGCGGACCGAGCCGAACGGCGCCGTGTGGGCCAACCAGTTCGACAACGTCGCCAACCGCGAGGGCCACCGCCTGACCACCGGGCCGGAGATCTGGTTCCAGACCGAGGGGCGCGTGGACGCCTTCACCTGCGCCGTCGGCTCCGGCGGCACGCTGGCCGGCGTCGGGCTGGCGCTGAAGGAGCGTGACCCGAACGTGCGCATCGTGCTGGCCGACCCGCTGGGCGCCTCGCTGTATGCCTATTACAAGACCGGCGAGCTGAAGGCCGAGGGCAGCTCGATCACCGAGGGCATCGGCCAGGGCCGCATCACCGCCAACCTGGACGGCGCCCCCATCGACGACGCGATCCAGGTGACCGACGAGGAAGCCCTGCCGGTGATCTTCGATCTGGTGAAGACTCAGGGGCTGGTGCTCGGCGGCTCGTCCGGCATCAACGTCGCCGCGGCCATGCGCGTGGCGCGCGACCTGGGGCCGGGGCACACGGTGGTGACGATCCTGTGCGACGGCGGCCAGCGCTATCAGTCCAAGCTGTTCAACCCCGCATTCCTGCGGGAGAAGAGCCTGCCGGTACCGGACTGGCTGGACTGAGGCGCGATCCGGGGGCAAGGTGTCTGCCGTTGGGTTTTCGCTGCGCTCAACCCAACCTACCGTCACGTCGTAGGTTGGGTTGAGGCCAAGGCCGAAAACCCAACGTCACGCGCTTTTACGGGAGTCCCCCCATGGAGCTGATCTTCCGCGACGACCCGTACGCGCGGTCCTGCACGGCGACGGTGACGTCGGCCGACGAGCGCGGTGTGCGTCTCGACCGCACGGTCTTCTACCCCAACGGCGGCGGCCAGCCCGGCGACACCGGCGTGCTGCGATTCGCCGGCGGCGAACTGCCTATCGCCGACACGGTGAAGGGCGACGGGCCGGACGACATCCTCCACGTCCCCGCCCCCGGCGCCGCCCTGCCCGCCGCCGGCACCGCCGTGGAAGCCGTCATCGACTGGGACCGCCGGCACCGCCACATGCGCATGCACACCACCCTGCATTTGGTGTGCGCGATCCTGCCCGGCGCGGCGATCACCGGCGCGCAGGTCGGCGCCGACAAGAGCCGGGTGGACTTCAACGTGCCCACCGGCAGCCTGGACAAGGAGGCGTTGACCGCCGCCCTGGCCGCGCTGGTCGCCGCCGACACGCCGGTGAACCCGCGCTGGATCACCGACGCCGAACTGGAGGCCAACCCGGAACTGGTGCGCACCCTGACGGTGAAGCCGCCGATGGGCCACGGCCGCGTGCGACTCGTGGACATCGCGGGCGTGGATCTGCAACCCTGCGGCGGCACGCACGTCGCCCGCACCGGTGAGATCGGCGCGGTCGAGGTGGTGAAGATCGAGAACAAGGGCAAGCAGAACCGGCGCGTCGTCGTCGCCCTGAAAGACTGAAGAAAAACACCAGGATCGGAGGAACGAACATGGCGGCAACCCTTCCCGGCCCGCTGGTCAGCACCGAGTGGCTGGCGGCGAACCTGAACGCCGGCAACGTCAAGGTGGTGGACGCCACCTGGGGCATGCCGGGCAGCGGGCTGGACCCCCTGGCCGATTTCGCGGACGAGCACATCCCCGGCGCCGTCTTCTTCGACATCGACGCCATGGCGAAGCCGGACACCGGCCCCCTGCCCCACATGGTGCCGGACGCCGACGACTTCGCAGCCAAGGTGGGCGCGCTTGGCATCGGCAACGACGACATCGTCGTCGCCTACGACACGCATGGCTTGCAGACGGCAGCGCGCGCGTGGTGGCTGTTCCGCGCCTTCGGCCACGACAAGGTCGCGGTGCTGGACGGCGGGCTGCCGCAGTGGCTGGAGGAACAGCGCCCGGTGGAGGGCGGCACCCCCTCGCCCGCGCCCAAGACCTTCACGGCGGCCCCGCGGCCGGAGCTGGTGCGCTCGGCCGACGAGGTGCGGGCGAACATCGCCGCGCGCGGCTTCCAGTTGGTCGACGCGCGCAGCCAGCCGCGTTTCGAGGGCACGATCGACGACCCGTGGGCGGGCCGCCGGCGCGGTCATATCCCGGGCAGCCGCAACCTGCCCTTCTCCGACCTGCTGGACCCGGTGAGCAAGATGTTCCTGCCGGAGTCGCGGATGCGCGAGGTGGTCGCCAAGGCCGGCGTGGACCTCGACAAGCCGATCGTCGCCACCTGCGGTTCGGGCGTGACGGCGTGCGTGCTGGCGCTGGGCTTCCAGATGCTGGGGCGGCCGGACGTGCCGGTGTACGACGGGTCGTGGGCCGAGTGGGGCCTGCCCGGCGACCGCCCGGTGGAGACCGGCCCGGCCGCATGATTCCGGAGATCCGCCCCTATCGGGACGACGACCGCGACACGGTGGTGGGCCTGTGGACGGCCTGCCACCTGATCGTGCCGTGGAACGACCCGGACGCCGACAGGCCGCCGAGGGCCTGCCCAAGGTCCACCTGCTGATCCGCGAAACCAACACCGCCGCCGGCGCGTTCTACGAACGCCTCGGCTACGCCCGCTCGCCCGTCACCATGATGCAGAAATGGCTCAAGACCTCTTCCTGACCCCTTCCGCCGAAGACGGCGACGTGCCGTCCGGCTGCCTCAGCGTCATCGTCACCTACCTGGAGATGGACCGGCCGCCGCACCACCGGCCACTGCCGCGCCCGTCCGGCGATCCGCTGCTGATGCGCGCCGCGCCGCCGTCGGTGTCCTTCTACCGCTACCTCTACGACACGGTGGGCGAGCCGTGGCTGTGGAACGAGCGGCGGCGCATGGACGACGCCGAACTGCGCGCCGTGGTGACCGACAAGCGGGTCGAGGTGCACGTGCTCTACCTTTCCGGCACGCCGGCCGGCTATGTGGAGATCGACCGCCGCGACCGCGCCGCCACCGACATCGCCTATTTCGGCATGCTGCCCGACTTCATCGGGCTGCGGCTCGGCCCCTGGCTGCTCGACCAGGGCATCCGCATGGCCTGGGCCGGCCGGCCGCGCCTGCTGACGGTCAACACCTGCACCTTCGACCACCCGAAGGCGCTGCCGCTCTATCAAAGCATGGGCTTCCGCCCGGTGCGCCACGTCACCCGCATCATCAGCGACCCGCGCCTGACCGGCGTGCTGCCGCGTCACGCGGCACCCCATATTCCGGTGAACGAGTAGAACCTGTTTTATGTAAGAGTCGTTCACATGGGTTGGTCGAAACATGGCGACGGTCCGCGCGGCTACCACCACGGAAACCTCAAGGAGGCCCTGGTGCGTGCCGCCCTCGACCTGATCGCGGAAAAGGGGCCCGCCGGCTTTTCCTTCGCCGAGGCGGCGCGTGCGGCCGGCGTCAGCGCGGCGGCCCCCTATCGCCATTTTCGCGACCGCGACGACCTGCTGGTGGACGTGGCACGACGCGGATACGACCTGTTCGCCGACGCGTTGCGGCAGGCCTGGGCCGACGGCCGGCCGAACTCCATGGCGGCGCTGGAGCGGACGGGCCGGGCCTACCTGCAGTTCGCGCGATCGGAGCCCGCCTATTACGCAGCCATGTTCGACGCGAACATTTCGCATGCCGCGAGCCCCGATCTCGCGCAAGCCGCCGATCGTGCCTTCGGCGTGCTGCGCGAGGCGGCGGAACAACTTGTGGCCGACCTGCCCGCCAAGGGCCGTCCCCCCGCCCTGATGGTGGCGCTGCACGTTTGGTCCATGGCGCACGGCATCGCCTCCCTGTTCGGGCGGCCCGACCAGTCGCGCCGCAAGATTCCCATGTCCGCCGAAGAACTGCTGGAGGCCGGCGTGCTCGTCTATTTCCAGGGCCTTGGCCTGCCCCCGGTCCGGACGGACTCCTGACCTATAAAAAGCGCAGTGGCCACCCTTGACGGCGTGCCCGCGCCTCCATATGTGAATGTTATTAACATTCACATACGAGGATCCCATGTCCTGCGCGGTGCGTTACGACCATGATCGGCCCGCCGGCTGGTGCGGTCCCCCACGTGGGGGAATGCGCGCCATCGGTATCGCCTTGATGGTCCTCGGGTTCATCGTCTGGTGGCCGCTTGGGCTGGCGGCCCTGGCCCTGCTGATATGGAGCAAGAACATGACGTGCTGGAGCCGTCACGGCGGCGCCGATCGCTGGCAGCGGAAGATGCGGCGCATGGAGGAGAAGATGGAGCGCTTCTATTCCGGCCGGTCCGCCTTCGCGTCGAGCGGCAACCGCGCCTTTGACGAGTACCGGGAGGAGACGCTGCGCCGCCTTGAGGACGAGCAGCGCGAGTTCCACGACTTCCTGGAACGGCTGCGCGCCGCCAAGGACAAGGCCGAGTTCGACCTGTTCATGGCGGAGCGCCGCAGCGGACGGTCCCCCGAGGAACCGCCGGCGCAGCAGGGCTGATACGGACGGCGCCTGAAGGCGTCGTCCGTATCACCCTTTCGATCAATGCTATCGCATTGATCTGTCGGGTTTTACCGGCGGCGCTCGATGGAATCGATCCAGCGCCGCCGGTATGACACCGATCCGCTTCCCATCCCGCCGCCATTGTGCGGCGGGATGGGGTGTTACGACAGAACCTCCGCCAGCGCCGCGACCAGCGCGCGGTTCTCGTCCTCGCGGGCGACGGTTATGCGCAGGCAGTCGGTCATGCCGTAGTCGCCGACCGACTTCACCAGGATGTTGCGCCGCGCCAGATGCTCGACCACCTGCGGCACGCCCAGCGACGGGTCGGTCGGCACGCGGACCAGGATGAAGTTGCACACGCTGGGGTACACGCGCAGACCAAGCTGTTCCAGCTCGTGCGTCAGCCAGGGCAGCCACGTGTCGTTGTGGGCGTGCGTCGCCGCCTCGTGCTCCAGGTCGGACAGCGCGGCGGCGGCGGCTTCCTGCGCCGGCACCGAGACGTTGAAGGCGCTGCGCACGAGGTTGATCGAATCGACCACCGAGCGCGGGCCGTAGCCCCAGCCGACGCGCAGGCCCGCCAGCCCGTGCAGCTTGGAGAAGGTGCGCACCACCAGAACGTTGTCGCAGTTCTCCACCAGCTCGATGCCGTCGCCGTAGTTGTCGCGGCGGACGTACTCGGCGTAGGCCGAATCCAGCACCAGCAGCGTGTGCGACGGCAGGCTGGCGCGCAGGCGCTGCACCGCCTCCAGCGGGATGTAGGTGCCGGTCGGGTTGTTGGGGTTGGCGAGATAGCAGATCTTCGTCCGTTCGCCGGCGCGCTCGATCATCGTCTCGATGTCCACCACCATGTCGCGCTCCTTGGCGACGACGGGGGTGGCGCCGCACACGCGCGCGGCCTTCAGGAACCCCTGATAGCCGTTCTCGTGGCACAGCACCTCGTCACCGGGGGCGGCGTAGGTCAGGCAGACGAGCTGGATCAGGTCCTCCGACCCGGCGGCGCAGACGATGCGCTCCGCATCCAGGTCATAGCGGCGCGCCAGCGCGTGGCGCAGCGCGTCCTGCCGGGAATCCGGGTAACGGTGGATGTCCGCCGCGGCATGGCGGTAGGCGTTGATCGCCTTCGGGCTCGGCCCCAGCGGGTTGACGGTGAGCGACAGGTCGACCCAGGACCGCGCGTCGCCCGCCGGGCGGGCGGGACGGTACGGCTTGATCTGGCTCACACCGGACCGTGGCGACAACAACTCCATGGACACGCTCCGCGCTTCTTCGGGCATCGGGCCTTGCGGCACGGGGCGCCATTCAACCCGAAACCGCGCCGGCCCACCAGTGTCATGTGCGCCGTCACGAAATTGCGCGGAGATGAAACCTCAATGGTTCAGGATCTGGCTGAGGAACAGGCGGGTGCGGTCGGAGCGCGGGTTGGTGAAGAACGCGTCCGGCGTGTTCTGTTCGACGATCTCGCCCCGGTCCATGAAGATCACGCGGTCGGCCACCGACTTGGCGAATCCCATCTCGTGCGTCACGCACAGCATGGTCATGCCGGATTCGGCGAGGCTGATCATCACGTCCAGCACCTCCTTGACCATCTCGGGGTCGAGCGCCGAGGTCGGCTCGTCGAACAGCATGATCTTCGGGTTCATGCACAGCGACCGCGCGATGGCGACGCGCTGCTGCTGGCCGCCGGAAAGCTGGCCGGGGTACTTCCTGGCCTGTTCCGCGATCTGCACGCGGGTCAGGTACTGCATGGCGATGTCCTCGGCCTCGGCCTTGGGCTTCTTGCGCACCCAGATCGGCGCCAGCGTGCAGTTCTCCAGCACGGTCAGGTGCGGGAACAGGTTGAAGTGCTGGAACACCATGCCGACCTCGCGGCGCACCAGCTCGATGTTCTTCAGGTTGCCGGTCAACTCGATGCCATCGATGACGATGTGGCCCTTCTGATGCTCCTCCAGCCGGTTCAGGCAGCGGATCAGCGTCGATTTGCCGGAGCCCGACGGGCCGCAGATGACGATCCGCTCGCCGCGGCGGACGGACAGGTTGATGTCCTTCAGCACGTGGAACTCGCCGTACCACTTGTGCACGCCGGTGCACTGGATGATGTCCTCGCCCTCGGCGTCAGTGTGCGGCTGGGCGCTGGTCTGGGTGGCGGTCATGCCCGAACTCCTAACGAGGGGCGCCTAACGGCGGTGGGAGCGGTTGAGGTCCCGCTCCAGCCGCTGGCTGTACTTCGACATGAAGAAGCAGAAGGCCCAGTAGATCAGGCCGATGAACAGGTACGCCTCGCGGTAGAAACCCCGCCACGCCGGGTCGGTCAGCGACGCCTTGGCCGTGCCGAGCAGGTCGTAGAGGCCGATGATGATGACCAGCGAAGTGTCCTTGAAGAAGCTGATGAAGGTGTTGACCAGCGGCGGAATGGAAATGGCGATGGCCTGCGGCAGGATGATCTTGCCCATCGACTGCCAATAGCTGAGGCCCAGGCCGTCGGCCGCCTCGTACTGGCCCTTGGGGATGGCCTGCAGGCCGCCGCGGATGGCCTCCGCCATGTAGGCGGCGGCGAACATGATGAAGGCGATCTGCGCGCGCAGCAGCTTGTCGATGCCGACGCCGGTCGGCAGGAACAGCGGGAACATCACCGACGCCATGAACAGCAGGCTGATCAGCGGCACGCCGCGGATCAGCTCGATGTAGGCGACCGACAGTGCGCGGATGGCCGGCAAGTTCGACCGCCGCCCCAGCGCCAGCAGGATCGACACCGGGAACGCCACCGCCAGCCCAACCACCGACAGGATGATGGTCAGCGGCAACCCGCCCCAGTAGGAGTTCTCGACGTAGGTCAGGCCGAACACGCCGCCCCACATCAGCACGCCCACCACCGCCAGCCCGGCCACCCACACCAGCAGGAACCACGCGTGCCAGAACCGCCGGTCGCAACTGGCCGCCAGCAGCAGGATGACCAGCATGATCACCGCCAGCGGCCGCCACTGCTCCGGATACGGATAGGTGCCGAACAGGATGAAGCGCAGCTTCTCGCTGACGAAGGCCCAGCACGCCCCGGCGCCCGGCGCCCGGCATTCCTGCGGCGTGGCGCCGAAGCCCTGCGCCTTGATGAACGCCCAGCTCACGAACGGCGGGATCATCTGGAACAGCAGCCAGACGATGAGGATCGTCAGCAGCCCGTTGAACCACGTGTTGAACAGGTTCGCCCGAACCCAGGCGAGCGGCCCTACCACCGTGGACGGCGGCCGCTCGTCGGGCAGGCTCACGGTGCGATGCACGTCACCCGTCATGGCCTAGCGCTCCACCAGCGCGATGCGCTTGTTGTACCAGTTCATGAACAGCGAGATGGTCAGGCTGATCGACAGGTAGGTGCCCATGATGATGGCCACGCCCTCGATCGCCTGCCCGGTCTGGTTGATCGCCGTGTTGGCGATGGACACCAGATCCGGGTAGCCGATGGCCAGCGCCAGCGAGCTGTTCTTGGTCAGGTTCAGGTACTGGCTGGTCAGCGGCGGCACGATGACGCGCAACGCCTGCGGCAGCACCACCAGACGCAGCGTGCGGCCCTGCGGCAGGCCCAGCGCGCGCGCCGCCTCGGTCTGGCCCCAGTTCACCGCCAGGATGCCGCCGCGCACCACCTCGGCGATGAAGGCGGCGGTGTAGACGACGAGGCCGATGAGGATGGCGAAGAACTCCGGCGACAGCACAAGGCCGCCGCGAAAGTTGAAGCCCTGCAGCACCGGCATGTCGAGCGCCGTCGGCGCCCCGCCCGCCACGTATGCGATCAGCGGCAGGCCGAGGACGAGGCCGAGGGCCACCCACCCCTTGGGGAACGGCTGGCCGGTGCGGTCCTGCCGCGCCTTGGCCCAGCGCGCCACGCCCCAGGCGACGGCGGCGCCGACCAGCAGCGCGATGCCCATGGTGCCCCACACCGGGTCCGGCATCGGCGCCGGGAACCACACGCCGCGCTGTGACAGGAACACGCCGGGGATCGGGTTGATCGCCTGCCGCACGGGCGGCATGCTCTCGGTGATCAGCGCGTACCAGAAGAAGAGCTGCAAGAGCGGCGGCACGTTGCGCACCGTCTCGACGTAGACGCCGGCCAGACGGGCGACGAGCCAGTTGCTGGACAGCCGGGAGATGCCCACCAGCGTGCCCAGCAGCGTCGCCAGGACGACGCCGACGATCGACACCTTCAGCGTGTTGAGCACGCCGACCAGCAGGGCCCGCCCGTAATCGTCGCGGGGCGAGTAGTCGATCAGGTGCTCGCTGATGCCGAACGACGCCTCGCGTTCCAGGAAGCCGAAGCCCGTGGCGATGGCGCGCCGCGACAGGTTGTCGAGCGTGTTCGAGATGAGAAACCAGCCGAGCGCGACCACGGCGCCGATCACCAGGATCTGGTAGACCGTCGCGCGGACCGTCGGATCGTTCAGGGAAAACGAGATGCCCGCGCGTTCGCGCCGGTCGTCCCGGGCTTCGCTGGCCACGGTCCCCTCCGCTCTGCCGTCATGGAACGAGAGGGCCGCCCGCGCCGTCGGAACGGGCGGGCGGCCGAATCGTCAACGCACGCTTACCGGAACGGCGCCGCGTACTGCAGGCCGCCCTGCGTCCACAGGGCGTTCAGGCCGCGTTCCAGCTTGAGCGGGGTGTTCATGCCCACGTTGCGCTCGAAGATCTCGCCGTAGTTGCCGATCTTCTTGATCACGTTGTAGGCCCACTTCTCGTCGACGCCCAGCGCTGCGCCCATGCCCGGCGTCACGCCCAGCAGGCGCAGCACGTCGGGGTCCTTGCTCTTCAGGTGCTCGTCGACGTTCTTCGAGGTGATGCCCTTCTCCTCGGCCTGGATGGTCGCGTAGACCGTCCACTTCACGATGTCGAACCACTGGTCGTCGCCGTGGCGCACCGCCGGGGCCAGCGGCTCCTTCGAGATCAGCTCGGGCAGGATGACGTGGTCCTGCGGATTCGGCGCCACCGAGGCGCGCGTGCCGGCAAGGCCGGAGGCGTCGGTGGTGTACACGTCGCAGCGGCCGGCGAAGTAGGCGGCGTTCACCTCGTCGATCGACTCGATGACGACGGGGTTGAAGCTCATGCCGCTGGCGCGGAAGTAGTCGGCGAGGTTCAGCTCGGTCGTCGTGCCGGACTGCACGCACACCGTGGCGCCGTTCAGCTCCTTGGCGCTCTTCACGCCCAGCTTCTTGGGCACCATGAAGCCCTGGCCGTCATAGAAGGTGACCGGGGCGAAGTTCAGGCCGACCGAGGTGTCGCGCGTCAGCGTCCACGTCGTGTTGCGCGACAGCAGGTCGACCTCGCCCGACTGGACGGCCGGGAAGCGCTGCTGCGCGGAGAGCGGCGTGAACTTGACCTTGGCGGGGTCGCCGAACAGCGTCACCGCGACGGCCCGGCAATAGTCGACGTCGAGGCCGGTCCAGTTGCCGGCACTGTCCGGGCTGCCGAACCCGGCGAGGCCGGAGTTCACGCCGCACTGGACGAATCCGCGCTGCTTGATGGCGTCCAGCGTGGCGCCGGCCTGGGCGCCGCCCGCCGCAAGAGTCACGACCGCCGCTGCCGCGGCGAAGAGTCCCGCTTTCATAATGATGCTCCACCCTGTTCGTGGCGTCTTTTCGTTCGATCTTCTGTGCCCGTGCGGCGCACCATGCGGTGTGCCGTCACGCGCGTCTTACAGAGTGTATCAGCGGCTTTCGCTTTGTCGAATCCTCCGTGCAGCCGACCGCCGGCCGATCCATGGCGTAAGCCATTGCGTTCAGGGGCTTACGACGCCGCGATTCCGGTTGGCCGGAACGCCGTCGGCCTGCCAAGATGCTTCGCCCTTCCGCGCCAGCCCATGGCCGAAACGATTCCGGAATTCCCATGAAGGACCTCTCGCACGCCAGGCCGGACACCGTCCTGACCCACGCCGGACGTGATCCGTCCGCCAACTTCGGCATCGTCAACCCGCCGGTCTACCACGCCTCTACCGTGCTGTTCCCGACGCTGGAGGCGCTGGAGGACAGCGACCGCCACCCCTTCGAGGGCGTCCATTACGGCCGCATGGGCACGCCGACCTCCTACGCCTTCGAGGAGGCGGTGGCGGCGCTGGAGGGCGGGTACCGGGCGGTCAACACCGCGTCCGGTCTGGCCGCCATCGCCACGGCGCTGACCGCCTTCACCAAAGCCGGCGACCACGTGCTGGTCACCGACAGCGCCTACGCGCCGACCCGCCGCCTGTGCAACGATGTGCTGGCCGGGTACGGCGTGGAGACGCAGTACTTCGACCCCCACATCGGCGCCGGCATCGCCGGGCTGATCCGGCCGAACACGTCGGTGGTCTTCCTTGAATCGCCGGGCTCGCTGACCTTCGAGATGCAGGACGTGCCGGCGATCGCCGCCGTCGCCAAGGCGGCCGGCGCCACCGTGCTGATGGACAACACCTGGGCCACCCCGCTGTTCTACAAGCCGTTCGCGCACGGGGTGGACGTCTCGATCCACGCCGCCACCAAGTATCTGGTCGGCCACGCCGACGCCATGCTGGGCGTGCTGGTGTGCAACGAGGCGAGCTGGATCCCGGTCAAGCGCAACGCCGTGCGTTTCGGCACCTGCGCCGGGCCGGACGACCTCTATCTCGGCCTGCGCGGCCTGCGCACCCTGTCCGTGCGCCTGAAGCGACACCAGGAAACGGGGTTGATCCTGGCGGACTGGCTGTCGCGC
The DNA here is from genome assembly GCA_036401175.1 of Azospirillum sp. Lineage (GTDB taxonomy): Bacteria > Pseudomonadota > Alphaproteobacteria > Azospirillales > Azospirillaceae > Azospirillum. The sequence goes on from DASWVP010000172.1 coordinate 22,141, forward strand.
CAGCCGGAGGTCGCGCGCGTGCTGCACCCCGCCCGTCCCGACCATCCCGGCCACGCCCTGTGGAAGCGCGACTTCACCGGCGCCAGCGGTCTGTTCTCGGTGGTGCTGAAGCCGGTGGAGAAGGCGGCGCTGGCCGCCATGCTCGACCACATGGAGCTGTTCGGCATGGGCTACAGCTGGGGCGGGTTCGAGAGCCTGATCCTGCCGACCAATCCGGCCGCCATCCGCACCGCCACCACATGGGACGAGCCCGGCCGGCTGGTGCGCATCCACGCCGGACTGGAAGACCCCGACGACCTGATCAAGGACCTGGAGGGCGCCTTCCGCCGCCTCCGGTCCGCCGGCTGAGAGGAGCCGCCCGCATGACCGACTACGCCAAGATCCTGGACGCCATCCGCTTCAACGACGACGGGCTGGTGCCCGCCATCGCCCAGCAGGCGGGCACCGGCGAGGTGCTGATGATGGCGTGGATGAACCGCGACGCCGTCGTGGAAACGCTGACCACCGGGCGCGTCTGCTATTGGTCGCGTTCGCGCGGCGGGCTGTGGCGTAAGGGCGAGACGTCCGGACAGGCGCAGCGCCTGAAGGAGTTCCGCATCGACTGCGACGGCGACACCGTGCTGCTGAGCGTCGATCAGGACGGCGTGGCCTGCCACACCGGCCGGCGGAGCTGTTTCTACCGCGCGGTGCGCGATGGCGCCCTCGTGACGGTTTTGGACGTGCTGCGCAGCCCTGAGTCGCTCTACGGTGGCAAGAATGACACGCAGACCTAGCCCATGCTGCACTGCCACGACGAATTGATCTACATCAAAGAGGGCACCAGACGTTCGGGTTAGAACCTCGGCCGTCTCTAACCCTCCCTGTAATCGCCTATGCCGGGGGTTCCTTTTGGAACCTCCGGCTTTTTTTCGTGCGTGGTAGGACCACTTTGTGCGGCACTTCGATCACAACCGGTCGGTTTCACGCAAGTTTCTTCTTTTTGATGCAGATCATGGTTGCCACGTATGCCGATCGGCTATATCAGATCTCGTCTCTAACCCTCCCTGTATTGACTACGCCGGGGCTTCCCAAAGAAGCCCCGGCTTTTTTCGTTTCGGCTTCATGCGTTCGAGGTAGGCAATGCGGCGGCGTGTTGACCTGGATCAAGGAGTGGCAGGGCGTCGGCGCGTACAAACAAATCGTCTCTAACCCTCCCTGTTACAGGTCTTGGGAGGCTCCGGGTTCCGGAGCCTCCCTTTTTTTGCGCGGGTCAGGGCTTGGGGCGGCGGCCGCGCGTCCAGCGGGCGAGCGCGCTCAGCACCGCGACGGGCACGACGATGACGGCGCCCACCAGGATATAGGGCAGCGCCCAGCGCACGATGCCCATGAAGAACTCCGCGACGTCGCCCAACGTCGCCCAGGTGTCGGTGAGGATGCGGGCCGGGTTGATGTCGAACGCCGACAGCACGATTCCGACGAGAAAACTGGCGACGACGACCTTGACGATCCAGTCCAATGGACCACCTCCCTTGGAATTCCGGAGCACGGCGGCGTGTTCCCGGTAAACGGCCGGTGCGCGGAGCGGTTCCGCTCAAGCTTAACGGTGCCGGCGGCTGCCTGCCAGGATTGTGGTCAGGGTTGGGCGTTGTACGGCCGGTGCACGCCGGCGGCCCCACGCGCAAGGGAGTGGGACATGACGGAACGCCACCATCTCTGGGCGGTGGCCGGTCTGCTGGTCGGCCGCTATGGCCGGCGTGCCGGCGCCAAGGCCGAGGCCAACGCCGCCAAGGCCGAACGCGAGGGCGACGGCGAGGCGCGGGCGATCTGGACGGACACGGTCCAGGTGCTGGACGCGAGCGATCGTACCGATAGCCGGAAGTGACGCCGACCCTTATCCCCAGAATCTGTGGATAACTCTGTGGACCCGGACGCGACGAACGCGTCGCCATCGGGCGCCGACGTTATTGCCTAAAAAATAGGCTTCTCGAAATTTCCTTGATTTGCGCCACTTTCGGTGCGTCCGACATGCATTTGCATGATTGGCGCGGCGATTCTGCCGCATATCCGGGCGGATGATCCCGCCGTGGATAACTCCGTTCGAGCACGCGCGAACGGGCACCGCCCCGCCGGGGGTGGCGCGCCCTGCTGGATTCGAACCAGCGACCTACCGCTTAGAAGGCGGTTGCTCTATCCACCTGAGCTAAGGGCGCCCTGTCCGTGCGAACGGGGGCGCACCGGCCGTATTCGATGCGCGTCAGATGCGCGGCCGGTCCATCCGGAAATTGTCGGCGTAGTTGCGCGGGCGCACGCGGCGCACCGGCGCGTCCTGCACCGTGTACTCCCACCCCTTCCTCTCGGCGAAGGCGATGGCGTCCTCCTTCGAGTCGAAGCGCAGCTTCACCTGGTTGAGCGTGTCGCCCGAGCTGATCCAGCCCATCAGCGGCTCCGGCCGGCGCGGCGTCTCGATCTCGTACTCCAACTGCCACGACTGCGTCTTGGCACGCCCGGACTGCATGGCCGTCTTGCTCGGCTGATAGATCCGGACCTTCATGACGCTGTGCTCCTTCTTCATTCGTCCTGTCGTACGTCTCGTGCGAAACCCGGCACGAACCGGTCGGTGGTCGGGGCGCCCGGATTCGAACCGGGGGCCTCCAGTACCCAAAACTGGCGCGCTGACCAGACTGCGCTACGCCCCGTCGCCGTGCTGTCAGATACACGAACCGCGCGGCGACGGCAAGGCGAAGCGGCGCCTTGCGGTCCGCTTCTCTCCTTTGCCGCAGCCGCGCTTGACGGGGTGCCGCGCGGCGGATAGACGGGCCGCATGGTCCAGCCGTCGCCCCTTCCCGACAACGCGGTTGCCGCGGTGGTCGTCACCCATCAGCCGGACGCGACGGTGGCGCGCACCCTGGCCGCGGCGCTGGAACAGGCGCGCTGGCTGATCGTCGTCGACAACGCCTCCGCACCCGACCGGCTGGCGCCGGTGGAGGCGGCGATACGGGCGGCGGGCGGACGGTCCGAGCTGCTGTGCAACGCCGGCAACCTGGGCATCGCCGCCGCGCAGAATCAGGGCATCGCCCGCGCCCGCGATCTCGGCGCCCGCCACGTGCTGCTGCTGGACCAAGACAGCGTGGCGCAGCCGGGCATGGTTGCGGCCCTGCTGGGCGCCCTGGATTCAGGCGGGCGGGTCGGCATGGCCGTGCCGGTCACCGCGGACGCGGGGCAGCGCAAGCCGACCCAGTTCCTCACCTCGGCCGACGGCCGGCGGGCGGTGGCGCGGTCGCCGGAAGAGCCGGTGCTGCGCGATGTGATGTTCGCCATCGCGTCGGGCAGCCTGATCCCCCTGGACGTGCTGGACCATGTCGGCGCGATGCGCGAGGACTTCTTCATCGACTTCGTGGACATCGAATTCGGGCTGCGCCTGCGCCGCGCCGGCTGGGACATCGTCGCGGTGCGCGACGCGCGCCTGCGGCACCGCCTGGGCGCCTATGAGGAGCGCCGGCTGTTCGGCCGGACGGTGCCGGTGACGCACCACAGCCCGGCACGCCGCTACACGCAATACCGCAACCGCGTGCGCACGCTGCGCCTGCATGGCCGGGCCATGCCGGCCTTCCTGCGCGCCGAGCTGCCGGCGATCCTGGTGGACTTGCTGCGCCTCGCCCTGTTCGAGCGCGGGCGCCCGGCCAAGTTCGCCGCCACCCTGCGCGGCGCGCTGGCCGGGCTGTTCGGGCGCTGACCGGAGGATCAGGCCGGATCGCCGCGAAAACTCCATTGGACCGCGCCGCCCCGTGGCGCGTGCACGGCGCGCAGGATGAAGCCGTGTGTCAGCAAATGGCGCGCGCGCCCCAGCGTCAGCCGGTCGGCCAGCCGCGTCCGCCGTCCCGGCTCCAGCCCCAGCAGCACGCCGCGATCCACCGTCAGCCCACCGCTTTGCAGCAGTTCCACGGCGGTGTCGCGCACGAAGAAGCGCAGGTGCGTGCGGTCGAGGATGCCCCAGTCCGCATAGCGCCAGCGGTTCCCCAGCACCAGCCCCAGCGACACGGAGAAGTGCGCGACGTTGGGAAGCGAGGCGATCAGCGCGCCCCCCGGCGCCAGCAGCCGCGTCAGGCGGCGCACGGCGTCCCACGGATCGGGCAGGTGTTCCAGCACGTCCAGCGCCATGACGAGGTCGAGCGAGCCGGGCGCGACCGCGACTCCGCCCGTCCCCTCCCCCATCTCCAGATCCATGCGGGTGAGGTCGCCGACGACCAGCCGGTCGACCCGGCCGCGCGCGGCGGCGGCGGCGGCCGGCTCGATCTCCACGCCGATGGTCTCCTCCGCCCCGCGCTCGGCCTTCAGCCACGCCAGCGTGGCGCCGGTGCCGCAGCCGATCTCCAGCACGCGGCGCGGGCGCGCCGGCAGCAGCGGCGCCACATCGCGGCGCACCTGGTCGTGGTAGGCGGTGCTGCCGAAGCCGCCCGGATCGCCGTCCATGCTCATCATCTCCACATCATCGTCAGCACCGCCACGTACGCCGTCGCCGCAACGGCGCAGAGCAGGCCCAGGGTGCGCACCGCCTCCGCCCGTCCGGTCAGGCGGCCGGCCAGCAGCAGGATCACCAGAAGGTCGCCGCCGGTGCGCAGCGTCCAGGCGACCGCCGCGCCCAGGATGCCGTGCTCCCCGGCCAGCAGGTACAGCGCGCCCAGATAGAGCGGCAGCTCGGCCGTGTGCAGCTTCGCCGTCAGGTCGGCCCGCCCCATGCCCTGGATCACGGCGAAGGGCACGTAGGCGACGGCGTTGAAGAACACCCCCAGCACCAGCACCGACAACACCGGCGCCGCCTGTTCCGCGAACGTCGCGCCAAGCCACAGCGACAGCCCCCAGTGCCCGGCCAGCGGCACCACGACCAGCACCGGCAGGAACACGCCGGCCACCGCCATGCCGCCGCGCTCCACGAACGACGCCAGACGTTCCGGCCGGGCGCGGTCGGCGGCGGCGGTGGGGAACAGGGCGCCGGCCAGCGCCGCCGGCACGAACAGCAGGCGGCTGACCACCTCGAACGGCGTGGTGTAGTACGCCACCGCCGCCAGCGGCACCAGCGAGGCGAGCACGAAGCGGTCGGCGTAGATCATTACAGGGCCGACGACGTTGCTGACCGTCATCCAGCCGCCCGCCACCAGCACGTGGCGCAGCGATTCGGCGCGCTGCCCAATGCCGCCGAACAGCCCCGGCGACACGCGGGCCGCCAGCACCATGTAGGCGGCAAGACCGGCGGCGCGGCCCAGCGCGATGGCGGCGATCACCGCGATCAGGCTGTCGGTGAAGGGCAGGACGAACAGCGGGCTGAGGTAGTTCAGCACGCCCACCGGAATCTTCACGGCGTTGGACAGGTCGAAGCGGTGCAGCCCTTCCAAAATGCCGCGAAAGCCGCCGGTGAGCAGCGCGGTCGGCACGATCAGCGCGACGATGCGCAGCGCCGTGGCGATC
>DASWVP010000173.1:0-14188 GCA_036401175.1 Azospirillum sp.
CGCTGTCTCGACATCGTCGGCGAGGTGACGGAGGTGCAGGGCGTGCACAGCCGCGTCGGGCAGACTGGCCGCCCTGCTGGAGAGGATCAGGCGCTCCACGGCTTCGCGCCGGGCGTCGTTGGCCCGCTCCTGCGCGTCGGCGCGGGGGCTGGGCGCCGAGTCGGCCCGGCGGCTCTCGGCGAGGATGCCGCCGAGGATCTGGCCGAGGACGTGGAGTTGGGTGGGGGTGCCACCATCGGGCACTGGTGTGGTAGTCTCGGAACCAGCCATGGTCCGTAGCTCCTATTCAGCTCGGGTTGTGGTCAGGCCGGGCGCTGGGCTCCTACCCCCAGCACTCGGCCGCTTTCAGTCTTTGCCCAGCAGGGCCTCCATGATGATGTCCTTGTAGCGCTCATCGGCTGCCAGCCGTTTCGCCACGTCGGCCGGGACGGCGTGGTACAGCTCAGCGATCAGCGACGCTGTGTTGCGCTTCCGCTCGGCTTGGCGTTCGCGATGGAGGCGTGCCCGTTCAGCGCCGGATAGCGGCTGCTCGAATTGCCGTGGTCTGGCCTGCATGGCTCCCTCATTTCGTTACGCAACGACGATAGCGTTACGCAACGAAATCTGCAAGTGGTTTCGCACGTAACGAAAGGGCAGCCGAGCTGTTCCGTGCACTGATGTGAATCGACGCTAATTCGCAGCCGCGTTATGCTCCCGCAAGTGCCCCACCCCCTGTTTGGAGCAGGTTAATGTTTACTCTCACGAAGCCGACAATGGCGTTACGCTACGCGATGCTGTCGGCGGCCCTCGCAATGCTGGTTGCGCCTTCTGGCCCGGCTCTGGCGGACTGGCAGTATACCCGGTGGGGCATGACCCCCGATGAGGTCAAGGCGGCATGCGCTTGTACCATGGACGTGCTGACGCCAGAAGAAATTCAGCAGTACACCTACGGCAAGGGTCGGGCGCTCCTGAAAACGACGTACACTTCAGGGGAACACCGATTTACTGCAAGATTCGTATTTGGCAAGTCGGATGGGTTGCTTTCGAGGGTAGAGCTTTTGCTTAATGCCGATAGCGATGTGTTTAGCTTGAAACGGGATTTGTTGGAAAAATACGGAAAGCCATCAGAGGAAAAGAAGACAAAATTCTCGGAAATGTACTGGTGGCATACGCCAAGTGGGCGCGTGTACTATTTTTTGGCTGGAAGCATAAAGACCGGATTTTCTGGGCACATTGAGTATTATGCGCCGCGCACTAGCAGTGTAGGCGGCCTGTAAAGATATAGCGGCGCCGCACAGAAGTCGCTTAGCGGATTAGCCCTGTCACCACCGAACCCAGATGGGTCGGCTCAGCGCGGCCAAGTCGGGGTCTACCTGGACGAACACCCATCGAACGTCCGGTGCCGGCTTCCAACGCGCTGTTCAGCGAATTTTCAGATTATTTTCAGCGGCACCATCTAACGCCTTGAAAAATAATAACAATTTTTCAATGCACGGTGCACACCATGCAGGGATCGAACGAGCGCACGACGTGCTGCACGGCGACGGGGGAGGGGTCGCCGGGTGGGACGGGGACGCCTTCCAGGGCCTTTTCCAGGGGGCCGGGGCGGCCGGCGGCGTCGCGGGGGGAGAAGTTCCAGGTGGTCGGCGCGATGATCTGGTAGCCGGCGATCCGCCCCTTCTCGATGCGCAGCCAGTGGCCCAGCGCGCCGCGCGCGGCCTCGGTCAGGCCGGCGGCTTCGGCGGTGTCGGGGCCGTCGCCGTGCACACACCACGGCGCGCGCGGGTCGAGCGCACGGACCCAGCCCTCCATGGCGCACACCGTGCGGGCCAGCTCGACCAGACGGGCGACGACGCGGCTGAACACGCTGCCGCCGTCCGCCGCCACCAGGGCGCGGACCAGCGGCTGGCCGTCCACCATCTGGCGGGCGATGGCGCCGGTTTCGAACGGTTCGCCGTCCAGGCGCGGCGCCTTGCACCACGTGTAGCCGGTCTCGTCGTCGGCGTCGGGCTCGGTGCTGCCGGCGAAGGGGTGGTGCGGGCGGTCGCGGCCGATCATGCGGCTGAAGGTGTGATGCTCGGCGATGGCCGCCGGATCGAGCGCGCCGTCGGCGCCGTCGGCGACGGTGCCGCGCCGGTACAGGTGCCCGTCGTCCGACGGATAGGCGCCGTAGCTGAGGAAGCGGCCGTAGGCGCGGCCCAGTCCGGCGAGGTCCAGATCCCCGGCGATCTCCAGGAACAGGCGGAAGTCGCCGTCGGGCCCGTCCGCGCGCCAGCGCCGCAGATCCTCCAGGCTTGCCAGTTCCGCCACCCGTTCCAGCGGCGCGCCGTACAGGCTGTCTTCCAGGAAGCGGCGGAAGGCGCCGAGGATGGCCGACAGGCGCACCTTGTCGCGGGCGTCGGCGGCGCGCGCCACGCCGCCGGGCTGCAGGGTCAGCGTGTGCGGCCACTTGCCCGCCAGCAGGCCCAGGACGTGCAGCAGCCCCGCCCGCGCTTCGATGGCGCGGCGCACGGACGACCCCCGCGCCGCCTTGAAGCGCGCCTCCGCCCGGCCGTGCCAGGGGCGCCCGGCGTAGGCGGCGCGGGCGAAATCGGGCATGAAGAACAGGTGGAAGTGGGTGAGGTGGTCGGCGACGTTCTCCGTCGCCACGATCAGGTTGGTCGCCAGCGTGCCGTTGCGCGGCGGCGTCAGCCCCTGCGCCGCCGCCAGCGCCAGCGCCGCCGCGTGCGACTGCGAGACCGAGCAGATGCCGCAGATGCGCGGCGCCACCACCAGCGCGTCCAGCGGGGCGCGGCCCTCCAGAATGCGTTCGAATCCGCGGAACAGCGGCGCGTTGACGAAGGCCGCGGCGATGCGACCGCCGTCCACGTCCAGGCGGACTTCCAGGTCGCCCTCGACCCGGTTGAAGGGGCCGACGATCAGACGCGTCGGCGTGCCGGAATCGCTCATCGCTCGGTGTGGCCCTTGCCGGTCTTGCGGATGGTGGGCGGCACGACGATGCGGTCGGACGCCGCGTTGCGCCGCACCCGTTCGGGCGTCGCCGCCTTGGCCAGCGAGGCCAGCGCCACGAACCACGCCTTGGGCATGTCGGTGGGCAGGCCGATGGGGATGCCGGCGAAGGTCGGCGTGTCGAGGAAGGCGTGGCCGGGCTCCTCGAACTCCGGGGCGGTGCAGTTGATGCAGGCATAGCCGCCGCGCGTGCACGACCCCTCGCCGTTCCACAGGCGGGTGTTGCAGTCGGCGTGCGCCTGCGTGCCCAGGCAGCCCAGGTGCTCCATCAGGCAGCCGAGGTCCGACATCTTTTCGGCGCTGGCCTTGTATTCGTAATACTCGTTGCGCGGACAGCCGTGGTGGACGAGGTGGTCGGCGTAGAAGCGCGGCCGCTGGAAGGCGTCCAGGTCGCCGTCCGCGACGGCGTCATCGGCCAGCAGCATCAGCGTCTCGGTCACCCAGTTGGGGTGCGTCGGGCAGCCCGCCACGTTGATCACCGGCAGGCCCGAGCGCGACACGAAGCCGCCGCCCAGCGCCCCGCCGCGCTGCCGCCCGTCGTACTGCAAACCGCAGGCGTCGGTAACGTTGGCGCCGGCCGCGGTGATGCCGCCATAGGCGGCGCAGGTGCCGACCGCCACCACGTGGCGCGCGGCGGCGGCCAGTTCGCGCACCCAGGCGATGGTGGGCCGCCCGGTGCCGGCCAGCACGTGGAAGCGCCCGGTGCCGTTGGGCCCGCGCAGCAGCGAGCCTTCCACGCACAGCACGTCCAGCGGCTGCCGGCCCGACAGCACGGCGTCGAAGACCGCCACCGCCTCCGCCCCCGTCTCCTCCGACAGGGAGGGGTGCCAGAGGAAGCGGATGCCCGCCCCCTCCAGCGTCGACAGCAGGTCCGGCGATTCGGCGCAGAGCATCGACATGGTGCAGCCGCCGCAGCCGCCCGACTGCACCCACAGCACCGAAAGCGTGCGCTTTTCCATAGAGTTACCCTTGCGCGACCGGCAGGCGCAGCGTGAACACCGCGCCGCCGTCGGGGTGGTTGCCGGCCTCCAGCGCGCCGCCGTGGTCCTTGACGATCTGATAGCTGATCGACAGCCCCAGGCCGGTGCCCTTGCCCACCGGCTTGGTGGTGAAGAACGGGTCGAAGACGCGCGACAGGATCTCCGGCGCGATGCCGGGGCCGGTGTCGCGGATGGTCACCACGGTGCAGCGGTCGCGCACCGCGCCCGACAGGTCCAGGCGCTTGCGCGGGCTGTCGGCCACGGCGTCGACGGCGTTCTGCACGAGGTTCATGACGACCTGGTGCAGGTGGCCGGGGTGGCCGCGCGCGTCCAGCCGTTCGGGCAGGTCGAAGACGACGTCCAGGCCGGGCATCTGCGCCTTGGCCACCCAGGTGACGGCGGAGCGCAGCAGCGCGGTCATGTCGAACAGCTCGAACGCCTGCTTCTGTTCGGAGGAGAAGCGGCGCAGCTCGGTGACGATGTCGCGCACGCGCTCGGCCCCCTCCAGGATACCGTTCAGCGTGTCCATCAGGTCGCCGCGCACGCGGTCGATGCGCAGGTCGGCGCGCATGGCGGCGACCTCCGCCGCCGGCCGGCCGGCGTGGATGGCGTCCAGATACGTGGTCAGCCGCTCGCCATAGCGGCGCAGCGCGTGGGCGTTGCCGTAGACGAAGGAGATGGGGTTGTTCAGCTCGTGCGCGACGCCGGCCACGAGGCGGCCCAGCGAGGCCATCTTTTCCGACTGCACGAGCTGCTGCTGCGTCTGCATCAGCCCGTCGTGCGCGGCGGCGAGGTCGCGGTAGGCGCGCCGCAGCTCGCCGATCGGCCGGCCGACCAGCACCATGCCGATGGCGTGGCCGCGCGGGTCATAGCGGATGGCGCTGTTCACCGACACCGGAAAGGGGCCGGCCTCGCCCTGGAAGCACAGCTCGCTGTCCGACACGCATTCGCGCCGGATGGCGGCGGCGCGCAACTCGTCGAACGCCGGGTGGGCGGAGGGTTCGACGAAATCGCGCAGGTTGCGGCCGGTCAGCGTCTTTTCGGTGCGGCCCAGCGCCCGTTCGGTGGCGCGGTTGACCTGTTCGATCCGGCCGTCGCGGTCGCAGGCGATGAGCACGTCGGTCATCGACGCCATGACGCCGGCGATAAAGGCCTGCGCCTCCTCCAGCTCGGCGTTCTTGCGCTCCAGCTCGACCTGCTGCGAGACGAGGTCGGCATAGGTCTCGTCCATCTTGCGGATGACGTCGATCCAGGCGCGTTCGACGTCCGCCGACATCGCCGAATCGCCGATCAGGTCCTGTGGCGCCTTCACTGGCCGTATCCCGTCATCCGCGCGTCCAACGATGGTTTACCATGAAAGCCCCGGACGGAGCGAGCGTGCCCGATCCCCCGGCCGACTTCTTCTCGACGCGGGGGCCGGGCGGGGCTACCAATGGAGGGAACGCGCGAACAATAGGGGGGAACCGACGGATGACGACGCAGCCGTGGGAAGGACGCGACCGGCTGGTCGCGATCGACATCGAGACGACCGGCCGGCGGATGCCGCGCCTGGAGGACATTCGCAAGGCGCCCAAGGGCCTGCGCCAGCCCGGCATCGTCATCGAGATCGGCTGCGTGGAGATCGTGCGCGACGGCGCGGTCTGGACGAAGGCGCGCACCTGGGAAACCCGCGTCAACCCCGACGCGCCGATCAACCCCGACGCCATCAAGGTGCACAACATCCGCCCCGCCGACCTGAAGGCGGCGCCCCGCTTCACGCAGGTGGTCGACACCTTGACCGACTTCCTGGCCGACGATCTGGTGGTCGCGCACGCCTTCGAGAACGAGATGGACTTCCTGAACTACGAGTTCGCCCGTTGCGGACGGGCCGCGTGGGGTGCGGAAACCTTCGGCTGCGCGCGCTTCATCTGCACCAAGGAAATGTCGCACGACCTGTTTCCCGGCGCCTCCGGCTCCCTCGACGCGCTGTGCGACCGGCTGTGGCTGGACCGCAGCGACCGCTTCGCCCACCACGGCGCGCTTTTGGACGCCGACCTGACCGCCGATGCGTTCCTGAAGATGGCCTTCGGCGACATCGGCCGGCGCGACGCGGTTTTCGAGTGACGCGGTGTTCCCGACAGGTGTCGGGCGGCCCGCGTTGTTCATTGACGAAATTGAAATTCGCGGCGCCGATACACGCGGATGCGTGGGCTTTGTATGAACGGGGTCCACGAGTGATTCCAGGCCGGCCGTGTCAACTTCGCCTTGCCGGCTCGCATTCGCAGCATTTGGCTTGACTGCGCTTGATTGCACGGGCGAGATAAGAGGCACTTTTGGGGTACCCTGTGGGGGAGTGGTCATGCGGGGCAACTGGGCAACGGCGCTGCTGGTGATGGCCGCCACGGCCGGCGCGCCCCATGGCGTGGCCGCGGCCGAACGCCTGAGCGCCGGCGACACCGTCGAGCTGTGGTCCTGGCGCAGCCGCCCGGCCGTGCAGGAAGCGGCCCCGGCGCCCCGGCACACCCCGATCGCGGACATGCCGCTGCCCGGCCACGCTGCGGCGCGGATCATCCCCGTGGCCACCGCGCCCGACACCGCGACCGGGCCCACGCCGGACCGCCAGACCAGCCAGATGATGTCCACGCCGATGCTGCCGTCGACGGACGACATTTCGGACGACGTCAAGTCGGCGTGGGGCTGCGTGATCGGCGGCACGGTGGGCACCGGCGTGACCTTGGCGGCGGGCGCCGAGAACCTGATCAACGTGATCGCCGGCGGTCTGGTCGCCCCGGCCAGCCCGGCGGTGCTCGCCATCGGCCTCGCCGGCGTCGTGTTCGGCACCTTCTGCACGATCGGGCAGGCGTTCACGCCGCTCTACGTCCACTATTTCGGCACGCCGAACGGCGCCCCGCCGTCCAAGGAAGTGGCGCAATACAACGGCCACCCCCCGGCGAAGCGCCCGCCGGACGTGGTGATCAACCTGACCGGCCGGTATTAGGGCCGCCACCCCGGACACTGAAGGACGTTGGGATTTCGCTGACGCTCAACCCAACTTACCGGACCGACCCAAGTAGGCTGGGTTGAGGCCAAAGCCGAAGACCCGACGGCGGCGTTACGGCGCCCGGCCGCCCGACAGGGTCATCGCCACGGCCTGCGCGCGCGTGCCGATGCCCAGCTTGTCGTACAGGTTCTTCAGGTGGAACTTCACCGTGTGCACGGAGATGCCCAGCTCCCGCGCAAGCTGCGCGTTGGTGCGGCCGCTGGCCAGCGTGTCCAGCAGCACGCGCTCGCGCGCCGTCAGCGTGTCCAGCGGGTTGTCGTTCAGCGAGCGCACGTCGATGAACGGGAAGGCCATGCGCCCGGCGGCCACCGACGCGCAGACGTCGAGCAGCCGTTCCGGCGGTTCGGACTTGTGGCAGAACCCCGCCGCCCCCAGCGCCATGGCCGAGCGCACCACCGTGCCGGCGTCGCTGCCCGTGTAGACGACGATCCGCGGCGCGCCGGGGCGCCCCTTCAGGCGCTCCAGCACGCCGCGGCCGTTGACGAAGGGCATGTCCCAGCCGATGACGCCGACGGCGAAGGGAAAGCGCTGGCAGGCTTCCAGGAACCGCTCCCCGTCGCTCGCCGTGGCGAGCAGGTTGAAGCGCTCATCCTCCTCGAACAGCCTGACCAGCGCCCGCGTCAGCAGCGGGCTCTTGTCGGCGGCCACCACGTCGATCATCGTCGACCTCGATCCGCTGGGGTTTCGCACCATGGTATCGAACACGGCTTTCGCGCTCATTGACACTTCGCAAGCGCTCGTGACTGTTTCATGGCATGACGAATTGAGGGTGTGACCGTCCTTTCGCCGGACGGCGTCACGCGGCGCCGGTCGCGGCCGCCCGCCCGACCAACACCCGCCGGGCCAGCAGGCCAAGGCCCAGGCCGGCGGCGTGCAGCAGCGCGGTCGCCGCCAGGAAGCCGGCGCCGTAGGCCAGCGCAGACGCGTCCACCGGCATCTCCGCGCCGTGCGCGAAGCCGTGGAACAGCGCGAACCAGCCGGCCAGCGCCACGCCCACGCCGGCCGAACGGCCCCACGGCAGGACGCACGGCAGGCCCAGCACGACGACGGAGGCGGCGATCATCGGCTCGACCAAGGGGACCGGCGCACCGGCCACGCCCAGGGCGGCGCCGGCCGCCATCATGGCGACGAAGGCGAGCGGCACGGTGACCAGCGCGCGCCCGCCGATCACCGCGGCGTAGACGCCGACCGTGACCATGGCGAGCAGGTGGTCGAGCCCGGTGACCGGGTGCAGGAAGCCGTGCGCCAGCCCGGCGGCATCGGCGTGCCCGGTGTGGGCCAGGGCCGGCGAGGCGGCCAGCAGCAGGGTCAGGGCAAGCGCGGCGGGCGCGGTGCGGCGGGCAGGCGTCATGGCGGTGTCTCCCAAGCGTGTCTGTGAAAGGGTATGTCGGGTGGTCAATGCCGGCGCCGCAGCTGGTCGCGGTCGATGCCGTAGCGGTCGAGCTTGGCGCGCAGCCCCATGCGGGACAGGCCCAGCTCGTCCGCCGCGCGGCTCTTGTTCCAGCGGCAGCGCACCAGGGTTTCCAGCAGGATGCTGGCCTCCAGCCGTTCGATGCGCGTCTTCAGCGTGCCGTCCGGCGCCGGCGTCTCCAGCTCGGCGGCCGGGACCGGGGGGGCCGAGCGGGCGGCGGCGGCGCGCAGAACGTGCGGCGACAGCAGCTCGGCCCCCAGCCGGTCGCCCGGCGCCAGGATCAGCATGCGGGTGACCTCGTTCTGCAGCTCGCGCACGTTGCCGGGCCAGTCGTGCGCCTCCAGGCAGGCCAGCGCCTCCTCGGTGAAGCCGACGGCCGGCTTGCGGTGGGCGGCGGCCAGCCGTTCCAGGATGTGGCGCGCCAGCACGCGCACGTCGGCGCGGCGGTCGCGCAGCGGCGGCATGGTCAGGTGGAAGGCGCTGAGCCGGTAGTACAGATCCTCGCGGAAACGGCCGGCGCGCACGTCGGCCACAAGGTCGCGGTGGGTGGCGGCGATCACCCGCACGTCCACCGTCCGCGCCTCGTTGGAGCCGACCGGGCGGATCTCGCCCTCCTGAAGGAAGCGCAGCAGCTTGACCTGGAAGGCGGGGGAGACGTCGCCGATCTCGTCCAGGAACACGGTGCCGCCGTCCGCCTGTTCCAAGAGGCCGACGCGGTGGGCGTGGGCGCCGGTGAAGGCGCCCTTGCGGTGGCCGAACAGTTCGGATTCCAGAAGCTGGTCGGGGATCGCCCCGCAGTTCTCGGCGAAGAAGGGGCGGTCGCCGCGCGGGCTGCCGTAATGGATGGCGCGCGCCAGCAGCTCCTTGCCGGTGCCGGTCTCGCCCAGCACCAGCACCGGCACGTTGTAGGCGGCGACCTGCGAGGCGACGGCGCAGACGGCGTCGACCGGGCTGTCGGCCGCGCGGATCAGGGCGTCGAAATGGTACTGCCGGCGCACGCGCTCGCGCTGGACGTCCAGGCGCTTCTCGGCGACCGGGCCGGTCAGCTTCAGCTCCAGCGACAGGCGGTCGTGGTCGCGCTGAAGCTGGAACAGCCGGGCGCCGTTGCGGGCGGTCAGCAGCAGGTGGTCGGGGTGCCAGGGCTTGGTGATGAACTGGTGGATGCCGGCGTCGTTGACGGCGCGGATGATGTCGTCCGGCTCGGTGTAGCCGGTGATGACGATGCGGATGACGTCCGGCCAGCGCTCGCGCACGCGCGACAGGAACTCCACCCCGCTCATCTCCGGCATGCGCTGGTCGGAAAAGACCACCTGGATCCACTCGTTCTCCAGGATGCGCAGGCCGTCGGCGGCGGACAGCGCGGTGTGGACGTCGAACTCCTCGTCCAGCAGGCGGGCGATCACCTGCACCGACAGCGGCTCGTCGTCGACCACCAGGATGCCGGGGCGCGGGGCCATGGCGCTACGCCCCGGCCGCCGGAACGGGGGCGGCGAGCCAGCCGTTGCGCTCGCCCATCAACCAGGCCAGCCAGTCCTCCATCCCCTCGCCGGTGCGGGCCGAGACGTGCAGCACCGCCGCCCCGGGGTTGACGCGCGCCACGGCGGCGCGCAACGCATCCAGATCGACGCCCAGGAAGGGCGCGGCGTCCACCTTGTTGATGAGGACGAGGTCGGCGCCGGCGAAGATGTCCGGGTACTTCACCGGCTTGTCCTCGCCCTCCGTGACGGACAGCAGGACGACGCGCTTCGCCTCGCCCAGGTCGAAGGCGGCGGGGCAGACGAGGTTGCCGACGTTCTCGATGAACAGCAGCCCGCGCTCGGGCAGCGCCAGCGAACCCACGGCGTGGCCGATCATGTGGGCGTCGAGGTGGCAACCCTTGCCGGTGTTGATCTGCACCGCCGGGGCGCCGGTGGCGCGGATGCGGTCGGCGTCCAGCGAGGTCTGCTGGTCGCCCTCGATCACCGCCGCCGGCATCCGCCCGGCCAGCCGCTCCAGCGTGGCGACGAGCAGGGTCGTCTTGCCGGCGCCGGGGCTGGACAGCAGGTTCAGCGCGAAGATTCCGCGCCGCCGGAAGGCTTGGCGGTTTTCCGCGGCGTAGGCGTCGTTCTTCGCCAGGATGCCCCGTTCGATGGCGACCATGCGCGTCTGCGACAGCCCCGGCGCGTGCGCCCGCGCCGGCCCGGCGCCGTAATCATGGTGGTGGCCGTGGTGGTGGCCGTGCCCGTGATCATGGTCATGATCGTGGGAATGGGAATGCCCATGGTGATGGCCGTCGCCGTCCACCGTCGCGCCCGCGCAGCCGCACACCACGCACATCACTCGACCTCCAGGTCTTTGATCGTCATCTCGGTGCCGCCGGTCGGCTGCATCCGCGCCCCGCCGCAGCGCGGGCAGGGGGAATAGCGTTCATCGATCTCCACCCCCTCCTCGCAGTCGAAGCACCACGCCTGTCCGGGCCGGTCGAGCACCACCAGTTCCGCCCCCTCGGCCAGCGAGCCGCGCATGACCACGTCGAAGCCGAAGCGCAGCGCCTGCACCTCCACCCCGGCGAAGCGGCCGATCTCCAGCCGCACGCGGCGCACCTTGGCGAATCCGCTGCCGCGCGCCGCCTCCTCCATCGCCATCAGCAGGCTTTCGCACAGCGCCATCTCGTGCATGGGGTCACGCCTCCATCCGGCCGGCGGCGTGCGCCTCACGCAGGTGCGGGGGCAGTTCCGGTTCGCGGCCGATCAGGTCGGCGAAGGCGGAATCGTCCTGCCGTCCCGTCATGGCGGCGGCCAGCGCGCCCAGCGCCTCGCGGATCAGCCGGGCCTCCTCCGGGTCCAGCCTGTGGCGCGCGGCGCCCAGGAAGACCAGCAGCCAGTCGCCCGGCGCGCAGTCCTGCACCAGCGCGATGTCGACCGTCTGGCGCTGGCCATCGGCGCTGCATTCGGCGACGAAGCCGTCCACCGTTTCGACCAGCATGGGGATGCCGATGCACATCCGATCCTCCCGGGGCGCGCGCCGGCGCCGTTCGTTGCCCTGCGGTCTGCCGCCGCCGCCCCTTCCGGTATCAATTTGCGTGCCAAACCAAGCAGGTCGCCAAACCCTTGATCCGGTTCAAACTTTGTGGCGGGTGGATGACGGCGCCGGGCACGGCTGGCAACAAGTCAGCCAGAACGATAGCCATGTGGCAAGCAGGTTTGCAGCGCCGCCAACGGGCGACAGCAAAAAGCCCGGCGCGGTCCACGATGGGACCACGCCGGGCTTTTCCGCTTCGCTTCACTATGGGTGGCGGGTGGGTCCCGTTACGACGGGGTCCACTCCTCCGTGCCGGAGTCTTCGGGGTCGTCGTCCACCGTCCAGGGGCCGGACAGGGTGCCGGTCGGGGAGACCACCATCTCGCTGCGCGTCACCTCGCCGTCCGTGGTGGACTCGACCAGCAGACGGTTGCCGGACAGCGTTCCGACGCCCCGGTACCTTTCGCCGTCGATGTCCCAGGTGACGCGGTAGCGGCTGCCGTCGCGCGTCAGGGCGACCGTGCCGCTGTAGGTGCTGCCGTCGGAATTGGTGCCGCGGACCCGGTAGCGCGAGGCGAGCGACCGCACCTCGACCGATTCCGCGCCCGGCGAGGCGGCGGTCAGCGGCACGCGGGGCGCGGTGGACTGCGGACGCGCGTTGGCGACCGGCACGCCGTTGACCAGCGCCGGGCCGACCGGCGAGTACGGCGGCACGGGCGGCTTCAACTGGTCGCAGTCGGCGACGCAGATCCGCTGCGCCGTCACCTGCCCGCCGCAGGCCGAATAGCAGTCGTTGTAGGCGCTCTTGCACTCCCACTCGCGGTTGCCGCACATGTAGGAGTTGTCGAAGGAGGAAATCGAGCGCTTCGGCTTTTCGCCGCGCTTCAGGGTGTGCAGGT
This sequence comes from Azospirillum sp., assembly GCA_036401175.1. Classification (GTDB taxonomy): domain Bacteria; phylum Pseudomonadota; class Alphaproteobacteria; order Azospirillales; family Azospirillaceae; genus Azospirillum. The sequence continues at coordinate 12,318 of DASWVP010000173.1, forward strand.
AGGCGCGGTATTCGTATTCCGCCCGCCGCATGCTTTCCGCCCGGCAGTTCTGGTACGCCACCTGCTGCGAGGACTGGCAGTACATCCGGTTCTGCTCGCATTGCTGGATGCAGGCCATGCCGGCGTTGGTGGACGGCGGCCGGTAGCTGTACCGCGTCTCGATCGACGGGCCGCAGGCCGTGACGACCAGGGCCAGCAGGCAGGACAGCAGCAGGGTGCGCATAGTCTTCATGATCGACGGGCCTTCCTCGACACACCCTTCGGACGGAAGGCGGGGCCGCAAAGGACCCCGCCTTCGGCACTCACCGGAACCGAAGCAAAGCCTCAATCCCAGGTAAAGCCTTCGTCCTTCATGTAGATGTTGCTGACCTTGCACCAGTCGACCGAGAACTTCTCGGCCTCATAGCCGACCCAGCTGACGCGGAACGGCACGACGCAGGTACCGTCGTCGTCGCTGCCCCAATCCATTTCGGCGCTCTCGCCCGGCTTGAGGCGGAAGTTGATCCAGTTCTTGCTCCACTTCCCATTTTCATAGGTGCGGAAGCCGTTGATCACGTACTGCGACGACTTGTTGTGCAGGTTGAACTTGTAGGTATCGCCGGCGATGGCCGGCAAAGCGCCGATGACGGTCGCGCCCGCGACAGCCAGCGCCAGAAACAGCTTGCGCATGATGGAAGCCCCGTTGGTGACGTTCTTTTGCACGCACAGCACCCCCGCAAAAGAACGGACCCCCGATATTTAGCACTATGCCTTCCGGCCAGGAATGGGGAAAACAATTACCGAAATGAAATAGTACGAACCGGCCGGCGGCCCGCACGCACTGCGATACAATCCCGGTAGGAAATGGTATGCAGCGGCGACAGGCCCCGCCCCGGCGCGGGCCGCCGCGGCAGGGGAAAGCGACGCATGCTGGGACGGGTACGGTGGGCACGGCGGGCGGCGCTCCTGCTGGTCGCAATTGCGGCGCTCACCCCGCGCGCCGTGCCGGCCGTCGTCGTCCTGGACAGCACGTGGCGGGAGGAAGGGGGCGCGCGCGGCCGCGAGGCGGCGGGCTTCGGCGCCCACATCCGGCTGGCGCGCGAGCCGCAGTTCCGCGCCCTGGTGGCGCTGTCCTACGACGGCGGCGCGACCTGGGGCAGCGGCAGCGGCACGTGGATCGGCAACGACGACGGGCACGGCTATGTGCTGACCTCGGCCCATGTCCTGGAGGACACGCGCGCCGACGAGATCGTGGTCCGCACCGACGGCGGCGCCGTCCTGCGCGGCAGCCGCGCCTGGATCCATCCGGGATACAAGCCGGAGGGTGACTACACGGGCGTCGACGCCGCCATCCTGCGCCTCGTCCGGCCGGTCACCGACGCCGGCCCGCCGCCGACGCTGTACGCCGGGTCCGCCGAAAAGGGCCGGACCATCACCTTCATGGGCTTCGGCACGCGCGGCATCGGGTCCGTCGGCGAGGACGAACGGTACAATCGGGGCTCGGACAAGGCCGCCGCCCAGGGCGTGGTCGAGGAGGCGGTGCCGCTGCGCCGCATCTCCGCCCGTGCCGAGGACCCCGGCAACTACCTGACCGTCTTCCTGCCGCGCGAGGATGGCGGCATCGAGAACCCGCTGGGCGGCGCCCGGCGCCCGGTGTCGCGTCTGGCCGGGCTGCTCGGCGCGGGCGACAGCGGCGGCTCGGCGTGGATGCCGCTGGGGAACGGCTGGGTCGTCGTCGGCATCAACACGTCCGGCGACGGCGAGGCGCGGTACGGCGACAACTCCTGGTTCGTCCGCGTGTCGGGGGTGCGGCCGTGGATCGCCTCGGTCTTCCCCGGCGCGCGGTTCGCGGGCGACGGCGCGTCCGTGCCCGCCCCCGTCGCGACGCCGGT
>DASWVP010000174.1:0-15648 GCA_036401175.1 Azospirillum sp.
CTGGCGGCGCTGACGGGGGAACTGTACGCCCTGGTCGGCGGCCTGCTCGACGCCGCGGCCATCGCCCCGTCGGACGACGGCGCCGCGCCCGCGCGCATCGAGGCGGTCTACGACATGGCCGAATCGCTGGGCTGGAGCGAGGTCCAGCGCGCCGCCGTCACCGCGCTCCGCCGCCGCCTGACGGCGCGCGCGGGGTAGGACTCATACCGGCGGCGCTTGATCGCTTCCATCGAGCGCCGCCGGTAAAACCCGACAGATCAATGCCATAGCATTGATCGAAAGGGTGATACGGACGACGCCTTCAGGCGCCGTCCGTATCACCCGGCGACCGGCACCTGGACGAAGAAGCCCGTGCCCTTGCCGGCGCGTGAGCGCACGGCCATCGGGTGGTCCAGCAGCGCGGCGATGCGCCGGGCGATGGCGATGCCGAAGCCGCGGCGGCGGTCCGACCGGCCGGTCGCCAGCTCCTCCTCGATGGCCCGCAGGTCGGGCTCGGCAAGGCCGGTGCCGGTGTCCCACACCTCGATGCGCAGCCACGCCCCGCGGCGGCGCGCGCCCAGCAGAATGCCGCCCTTCTGCGTGAAGCGCACCGCGTTGGCCAGCAGCGGACGCAACAGCTTCTCCAGCAGCTCCGGGTCGCTGCGCACGGCCACGCCGGCCGGCCGCACGGTCAGGCGCAACCCCTTGGCATCGGCCGCCGGGTCGAACTCCCGCAGCAGGCGCTCCAGCACATCGTCCACCGGGAAGGCGCGCGGCGCGGCGGCGACCAGCCCGGCCTCCAGCGACAGAACGTCCAGCAGCGCGCGGATCATCGCCTCGCACGCCTGCGACGCCTCGCCCATCTTCGCGCACAGCTCGCGCGAGGGGGCATCGGGCATGCGCCCCATCAGCAGATGGTGAAAAAGCTGCATGGCCTGGAACGGCTGGCGCAGATCATGGTTCGCCGTGCCGAGCAGGCGCTCCATGTTGGCGCGTCTCCGCTCCGCACTGACGTCTGTGTTATGACTTTCGGTCGATGTCTTTTCGCTTTGATTGACCACGGCGACCCGGCTCCGGTGGAGAATTGCGGCGGACTATTCTGTGACATCGCGGCGCATGTCAAATGTGACATTTGCCCAAAGGGTCGAGACAAATGCGTTTTTTGGCGAAGCGATGCTTCCGAAGGGGCGTGGGTGCCGCTGGCACGGGCACCGCGCAAGGGTCTATACAGGAGCCATGACGAATCGTCGCACGTCCGGTTCCCCGTCCTCCCCGGCTCCGCGCCGCCCGCGCGCGCTGGCCATCGCCGACCTGCCGGTCCCGCTGGAACTGCGGGAGAGCGCGCGCGCGCGGCGCATGACGCTGCGGGTAGACGCCGGGCGCGGCCTGATCCAGGTGGTGGTCCCGGTGGGCCTTCCCGACCGCGAGATCCAGCGCTTCGTCACCCGCCACGACGGCTGGGTGCGCGAGCGACTCGCCGCCCTGCCGCCGCAGCTGCCGTTCGCCGACGGGGCGGTGGTGCCGGTGCTGGGTGTCGACCACACCGTGCGCCACACGCCGGACCTGCGCGGCGGCACCCGGTGCGAGGACGGCGTCCTCCTGGTGGGCGGCCAGCCCGAGCATGTGGCCCGCCGCGTGCGCGACTTCCTGGCCGCCGAGGCCAAGCGCGAACTGGCGACCCGCGCCCGCGCCAAGGCCGCGCGCCTGGGCGCCCGCGTCGCCGCCGTGACGGTGCGCGACACCCGCTCGCGCTGGGGCAGTTGCTCGGCCACCGGCCGGCTGTCCTTCTCCTGGCGGCTGATCCTGACGCCTGACGCGGTGCTCGACTACGTCGTCGCGCACGAGGTGGCGCACCTGAAGGAGATGAACCACTCCGCCCGCTTCTGGGCGCTGTGCGCCGGCCTCACCGCCGACGTGAAGGCCCCGCGCGCCTGGCTGCGCGCCAACGGCACGCGCCTGCTGCGCTACGGTTGACGCTTCCGATCCGTAGCGCTTCTGCTTTGCCGCGAACAGGGGCTATAGTGCCGACCCACCTGTGGTTGTCGAATCCCCATGCCCCGTCCCGATTCTCTAACCTTTCGCGTCCTGCTGACCGTGCTGGTCGCCTTCGGGCCGCTGTCGACGGACCTCTACCTGCCGTCGCTGCCGGCGCTGGTCACCGTCTTCGACACCGACATCGCCACCGTGCAGCTCACGCTGTCGGTGTTCCTGGTCGGCTTCGCCGTGTCGCAGCTTGTCTACGGCCCGGTGTCCGACCGCTTCGGGCGGCGCCCGGCGCTGATCGGCGGCATCCTCATCTATCTGCTGGCCAGCGTCGCCTGCGTCTTCGCCGCCGACATCGGCCAGCTCATCGCCGCGCGATTCTTCCAGGCGGTGGGGGCGTGCTGCGGACCGGTGGTGGCGCGCGCTGTGGTGCGCGACGTGTACGGGCGCGACCGGGCCGCCTCCGTGCTGGCCTACATGTCCATGGCGATGACGCTGGCCCCGGCGGTCGGCCCGATGCTGGGCGGCATGCTGACCGAGGCGTTCGGCTGGCGCGCCAACTTCGTGACGCTGACGGTCATCGCCGTGGCGGTGCTGGCCGGGACGCTGCTGCTGCTGGGCGAGACCAACACGCACCGGGACGAGCACGCGCTGACCCCGTCGCGCCTCGCCACCAACTACCTGCGCCTGTTCCGCGATCGCGGGTTCGGCGGCCATGTGCTCACCGTGGCCTGCACCTTCAGCGGCATCTTCGCCTTCATCTCGGGCTCGTCCTTCGTGCTGATCGACCGCATCGGGCTGTCGCCGGCCGAATTCGGGCTCAGCTTCGCCGTCGTCGTGCTGGGCTACACCTGCGGCGCCTTCCTGGCCGGCCGGTTGACGCCGCGTCTGGGCGGCGACCGCATGGTGCGCCTGGGCACCGCCCTATCGGCCGCGGCCGGGCTGGTCGGGGCGGGGCTGGCGTGGGGCGGCGCCGTCGGCGTGCCGGCCATCGTGTTGCCGCTGTTCGTCTTCAACGTCGGCGCCGGGCTGACGCTGCCCAACGCCATGGCCGGCGCCGTCGGGCCGTACGCCACCATGGCGGGGCTGGCCTCGGCGCTGCTGGGCTTCGCGCAGATGGGTGTGGCGGCGGTGGCTGGCATGCTGGTCGGCCACCTGCACGACGGCACCTCGCGCCCGATGATGAGCACCGTCGCGGTGGTGGCGGTGGGGGCGGCGGTGTTCTACCGGGTTCTGGTCATTCCTCCTCCGACGCTCCCTCCGGGAACAGGCGGCGCTCCAGCCAGGTGAAGCCGATCGACACCAGGACGCTCAGCCCCAGCGCGATCCCCGCCACCCAGTACAGGCCGGCGCCGCAGGCGATGCCCAGCGCGCCGGCCATCCAGACCACGGCCGCGGTGGTGACGCCGCGCACGTTGACGCCGCTGCGGAACATGACGCCGGCGCTGATGAAGCCGATGGCCTGCGCCAGCCCCTGGATGACGCGCGTCGGGTCGACGTCGCCGCCGTGCCCCGTTCCCGCCACGTCGGCGTACATCTGAAGAGCCACCAGAGTCGTGGCCGCCGCGCTCAGCGAAACCAGCGTCTGCGTGCGCAAGCCCGCCGCCTTGCCGCGCGCCTCGCGGTCGAAGCCCAGGACGGCGCCGCACAGCACCGCCAACAGCATCCGCACGGCGATTTCCCAGGGCTCCAGGCCGACGCCTAAATCCATGAAATCTCTCCAATTTTTCGCGGCGCATGCGTGGTCGCGCGCGGCCGCTCAATTTTTTTGCGCGGTCGCGTTTTTTTCTCTTTTCAGCGCCGCCCGTTCGATCTATGTAACGCCAACTCGCAAGCGCACGTGCCGCTGGCCCGCCCTCGCTTTCTCTGGCGACTGTGGTTATGCAACGACGTAACGCGTGATTTCCGACCGTCCCTTAAGCAAGGCGGCGATTTGGAGGTTACGATGGTTCATGTTGTTGTCGGTGGGACCATGCTGCCCACCAGGCTCCGAACACTCCCCGTCCCGACCAGTCCGGATACACGGACGTCGTCCAGTATGGGCGGCCTGAACGCCTGACCGGCGTCTTCGGTCAGTTTCGCACGTTCGGCCGCTCCGTACCCGACCTCACACACACTTGCTGTGCGTCCATAATCATCCGTCCGGGAGACTGGGATGACCGATAAGATTGCGCGCTTCCTCGAGGAGCGACGTCCGCAAACCCCGTGCCTCGTTCTCGACCTCGACGTCGTCGAGCGGAACTACCACGATCTGGCCGAGGCGCTGCCCGACGCCCGCATCTTCTATGCCGTGAAGGCCAACCCGGCGCCGGACGTGCTGGCGCTGCTGACCCGCCTCGGCTCGGCCTTCGACACCGCCTCGGTGCCGGAGATCCAGATGGTTCTGGCCGCCGGCTGCACGCCGGAGCGCATCTCCTACGGCAACACCATCAAGAAGGAAGCGGACATCCGCCGCGCCTTCGAGCTGGGCGTGCGCCTGTTCGCCTTCGACAGCGAGGCGGAGTTGGAGAAGATCGCCCGCGCCGCCCCCGGCGCCCGCGTGTTCTGCCGCATCCTCACCTCGGGCGAGGGCGCGGAGTGGCCGCTGTCGCGCAAGTTCGGCTGCGATCTGGCGATGGCGCGCGACCTGCTGCTGAAGGCCCGCGACATGAACGTGGAGCCGTGGGGCGTGTCGTTCCACGTCGGTTCCCAGCAGAAGGACCTGATGCAGTGGGACCTCGCCATCCATGAGGTGGCGATGCTGTTCCGCGAGCTGGAGGTGCTGGGCGTCGATCTGGGCATGATCAACCTGGGCGGCGGCTTCCCGACCCGCTACCGCTCCGACGTGCCGGAGACGGCCGCATACGGCCAGGCCATCTTCGACAGCCTGCGTCGTCACTTCGGCAACCACCTGCCCGAGGCGATCGTCGAGCCCGGCCGCGGCATGGTCGGCAACGCCGGCATCATCGAGAGCGAAGTGGTGCTGGTCAGCCGCAAGTCGGCTTCCGACACGAAGCGCTGGGTCTATCTGGACATCGGCAAGTTCGGCGGTCTGGCCGAGACGATGGACGAGGCGATCCAGTACCCGATCGAGGTGCTGGGCGAGCGCACCGAGGAAACCGAGCAGGTGATCCTCGCCGGCCCGACCTGCGACAGCGCCGACGTGATGTACGAGCGGGCGGAGTACAAGCTGCCGTTGGACCTCAAGCCCGGCGACCGCGTGCGCATCCACGCCACCGGCGCCTACACGACGACCTACGCCGCGGTGGCCTTCAACGGCTTCTCGCCGCTGGAACAGCACTGCATCTGATCCTGGTCCTCCCGGACACCGAAAAGGCCGCTTCCCATGGGGGGAGCGGCCTTTTTCTTGCCGACCCACACGGCCGTTGGGGTTTTCGCTGGCGCTCAACCCAACCTACGGTTCCGTCGTAGGTTGGGTTGAGGCCAAAGCCGAAAACCCAACGTCAGGCGCCGCCCCCACGCATGAAAAAGGCCGCGTCCCCGATGGGAGCGGCCCTTTTCATCGAAACCGTGCCGGATGGTGTCATCCGCGCCAGAACGGCTTGGAGACTTCGCCTTCGACGTCCAGGCGGGAGATGCCGATGTCGCGCAGCATGCGCTCGTCGAGCTGGGCGAGTTCGTGACGGGTGACCATCCGCTGGTGCCAGACGGACAGCGTGTCGAAGAGGTGCTCGACGGCGTGCGAAAGCGCAAAACCGAAGGAGCCCCGGCCCGTGTGGGCCGAATGCAGAGCCGTAGCCATGGTGGTGTCCTGTTCTTTGTGCCGGGGGGCCGCCGTGCCTGTTGCCGGCATCGGGCCGCCGCGCCCCGTCGTTCGATGGAAATATAATTAGCACTATGACCAACGGATGAGCACCGCCGAATGGTCATGCCCGAAGTGTGCTTTCGCGATGGCTGCCGTGGCGATGTCACAGCGGGGGAGGGGAAGCATCCGATGTTGGACGTCGCCTACCCCAGCACCCGCGTGATCCGCCGCATCGCCTCCTCCACGCGGTCCAGGCGCGAGGCGAAGCACAGGCGCAGGTAGCCCTCGCCGCCCTCGCCGAAGGCGGTGCCGGGGGCGAGGCCGACCGCCGCCTCGTCGATGATGCGCTGGGCCAGGGCCACGCTGTCGCGCTCGCCTTCGACGCGGAAGAAGGCATAGAAGGCGGCCGGCGGGCAGGTGGAGTGCACGCGCGGCAGCCGGTCCAGCGCCGCGCACACCACGTCGCGCGCGGTGCGGCAGCGCTCCACCATCTCCACCAGGAACGGCTCGCCCTGTTCCAGCGCGGCGATGCCGGCGTGCTGCACGAAGGCCGGCGTGCCGGAGGTGGAGTACTGCACCAGGTTCTCCAGCACGCTGCCCAGGGCCGGCGGCGCGACGATCCAGCCCAGCCGCCAGCCGGTCATCGCCCAGTTCTTGGAGAAGCTGTTGACGACGATCAGCTTGTCGTCCGGCTCCGCCACCTCGACGAAGGAGGGTGCCGCCGGCCGGTCGTAGACGAGGCGCGCGTACACCTCGTCGGAGATCACCCACAGCCCGCGCGTTCGGGCGAAGTCCATCACGCGGCGCATGTCGTCCAGTTCCATCATCCAGCCCGTCGGGTTGCCGGGGGAATTGATGAAGATGGCGCGGGTGCGCGGGCCGCAGGCGCCGAACAGCTCGTCCAGGTCCAGCGTCCAGCCCTGATTGCCCAGCCGCATGGGCACGGCGCGCGGCACGCCGCCCATCACCTTGACCGACGCGGTGACGTTCGGCCAGACCGGGCTGACGATGGCGACCTCGTCGCCGGGATCGACCAGCGTCTGCATGGTCTTCATGATGGCGGTCATGCCCGACGAGGTGACGGTGATGCGGTCCACGCCGACGGCCACGCCGTGCACGCGGCCCAGATAGTCCGACAGCGCCTCGCGCAGGCGGGGCAGGCCGCGCTGGTAGGTGTAGAAGACCGCGCCGTCGCGGATGGCGCGGATGCCGGCCTCGCTCACCACCTCGGGCGTCGGCACGTCGCCCTCGCCGAACCACAGCGGGATCAGCCCCTCGCGGTCGCGGCCATAGTCGGCGATCAGCGCGATCGGGCTGTGCGGCAGGGCGGCGATGCCCGCGCGGATGTCGTACTCGCGGATGTCGTGCTCCATGGGCCTCACCGTGGGTCGTTGGTCCGGCAGTCTAGCCGCCGGTTCATCCGCTTTGTAGATGGGCAGCCGCTTGCCTGCCCGCCAAGGAGGGCATACCTCTTCGATCCCACTACCCCCGACGGCACGGTAGCCCTCCATGATCGACACCATCGCCTTCGACGCCATCGCTTTTGATGGGGACGACACGCTCTGGCACAATGAATCGCTGTTCTCGATGACGCAGGACCGCTTCCGCGCGCTGCTGGCGCACGCGGTGGACCCGGCCGACCTCGACCGCCGCCTGCTGGACACCGAGCGCGCGAACCTGCGGTTCTACGGCTACGGCATCAAGGGCTTCGTGCTGTCGATGATCGAGACGGCGATCGACATCACCGACGCCAAGGTCGACCCGCGCGCGCTGCGCAGCCTCGTGGACTTCGGCAAGGCGATGCTGGAGCACCCGGTGGAACTGCTGGACGGCGTGGCCGAGGTGGTGGAGGCACTGTCCGCGCGCTACCGCCTGCTGCTGATCACCAAGGGCGACCTGTTCGACCAGGAAAGCAAGGTGGCCCGCTCCGGCCTTGCCGAGCGTTTCCACGCCGTGGAGATCGTCAGCGAGAAGGACCCGGACACCTACCGCCGCATCCTGGAGCGGCACGGGGTGGCGCCGTCACGCTTCGTGATGGTGGGGAACTCGGTGCGTTCCGACGTGCTGCCAGTGTTGGCGATCGGCGGCCACGCGGTGCACGTCCCCTACCACCTGACCTGGGCCCACGAACACGCCGAGCCGCCCGGAGACGGCTACCGCCGGATCGACGACGTGCGGGAGTTGGAAGGCGTGCTGGCGGGGATGTCCTGAAAGGAAAAACAAAGGCCACCCCCAGCCCAACCCCTCCTCCGGCGGGACCATCGGGGTCCGGAGCCTGGCCAAAGGAGGGAGCCGTCCGATCCGGACGGAAGAGGGGCTGGGCTGGGGGTGGCCCGAAACTCAGGTCGTTCGCGAAAACTCGGCCACCGACGCGGCGGCGTGTGACGTGGCGGCGACCGTGACCGCCTTGCGGCCGATCTCGACCACCAGGACCGCCAGCAGGATCAGCGACACCGCCAGTCCGGCCCGCGCCATGTCGCGGATCCAGCGCCGACGCTTGCGGGTCTGCGCCAGACCGCGGGATGCCAGCCGCTGCCGGGCCGCCCATTGCCGCTGGGCGAGGCGATCATCGATCCAACCCGTCGCCGGCCAGTCCGTCGTTGACATCGGTGCCTCCGTCCCTTGCCGGTCGGTCTCGACGGTAAATCGCATTCGCATCTCTTTTGTATAAAATTTTATGCGAATGCGCAAGAGCCATTTCGCGCGGCGGGTGCGTCAGGCCGCCGCAGCTCCGGTCACATGCTTCACCGCCATCGCCACCATGCGGGCGTCCGACAGCGCGTCGTGGGCGGGCAGGGCGGGCACCTCGGGGAAGTGCCGGTGCAGCGTGCCGCTGGTCAGCGCCGCCCCGCCCGCCGCCGCGCGCAGCAGGGCCGCTACGTTGACGAAGCGCTGGGCGGGGAAGGGCAGGGGCACGCCGTGCAGGCGGCCGTTTTCGACCAGCACGTCGTGGTCGATGCCGTTGGCGAGCGCCAGCGCCGCCCCGTCCAGGAATCCGGCGAACCGCTCCACCGCCGTGGCGAAATCGACGCCGTCCCCGTCCACGGCGGCCTGGGTGATGCCGGTCAGCGTGGTGAAGTAATCGCTGAGCCGCGGGTTGATCCGCGGCTTCACCAGCAGCGACAGCGCCGCCGACTCGGCGAAGCCGGCGCGCGGGTGCACGCGCACGGCGCCGATCTGCACCAGCTCCCGGTGCTCGCCCGGCCCGCTCCAGCGGCGCGCGTGCGAGCCCTCCCAGGCGGTGTACTCCAAATCGTAGACGACGATGGTGTCGAGGTCGCTGATCGACCCGATCAGCCCTCGCTCGACGACCACCGCACCCTCGGCTCGCGGCTGAAGCCCTTGGCTTCGATCTCCGCGAGGTAGTCGGCCCACAGCCGCTCCCGGTCCACGCCCATCTCGTACAGGTAGTTCCAGGTGTAGATGCCGCTGTCGTGCAGATCGTCGAAGACGATCTTCAGCGCATAGCGTCCCACCGTCTCCAGCCGCATGATGCCGACGTGCATCTTGCCCCACTGGGTGATCTTCTGCCCCGGCCCGTGCCCCTGCACCTCGGCCGAGGGGCTGAGCACCCGCAGGTACTCGGCCGGGTAGGAGAAGGTCTTGCCGTCGTCGAAATCGATCTCCAGGCGCTTTTCTTCCGACTTGAGGCGCACCTCGGTCGGCCAATGCTTCGTGCCCTGCTCGTCCTGATCCATCCTGGCCTCGACCGTCATCAGATTGCCTTTCCGCCGGTATGGTCGTCCAGCCGGCGGGCCTCGTCGATCAGCATGATCGGGATGCCGTCGCGGATCGGATAGGCCAGCCCGGCCCGGTCGCTGATCAGCTCGTTCGCCTGCGCGTCATAGCGCAGCGGCCCCTTGGTCAGCGGGCAGACGAGGATTTCCAGAAGCTTGGGATCGACCCGCGCCTGGTTCTTGCCCTCGGTCGTCGTCTCTTCGGGGCCCTGTGCGCTCATGTTCCTGGCCTGCCTCGTGGTGATCAGTGGCGCTGCTGTGTGCGGTCGCCTTCCCGGCCGTCGAGAATGGCCATCTCGATGAGCGCGATCAAGAGCTTCGCGCGTTCGGCGAGGTCCGGCGCCTCCAGCAGCGCCTGTTTCTCGCACGCCTCGAACGGGCAGACCATGGCCAGCGAGGTGACCAGCCGTTCGTCCGGCGTGCATTGGATGTGGTCCCAGTTGGCCGAAATGCCCTGCGCCCGGAAATAGCACTTCAGCCCGGCGGTCAGCCGCGCGCGGTCCAGCGCGCCGGCCACATCGGCGGTTTCCGCTTCCAGGTCCCCGGCGAAGCGTTCCCACGCCGGCACCACGCGGCGGTAGCCGCCCGCCGCCGCCGGCAGTTCGCGCAGCACGGAAAAGCGGCACAGGCCGGTCAGCGTGATCAGCATCCGGCCGTCGTCGGTTTCGGAAAAGGCGGTGATGCGCCCGGCGCAGCCCGTCTCGTACAGCGCCGGCGCCTTGGCGCGCGAGGCCGGGTCGGTCGGCTGGATCATGCCGATGACGCGGTCCCCGGCCAGCGCGTCCGCGACCATGGCGAGGTAGCGCGGTTCGAAGATGTTCAGCGGCAGCCGGCCGTGCGGCAGCAGCAGCACGCCCGACAGCGGGAACACGGGGATCTCGCGCGGCAGGCGTTCGACGTCGGGTTGGAAGGGCGTTCGGCTCATGGCGACGAATATAGGGCCGGGAAGGGAAGGGAACAGGACGCGCGCGCAATGTCGCGCTCCGGCTCCCCTCCCCGCCGCATTAGGGCGCCGCCAGCACGGTGATGTCCGATGCCGACAGCGTGGTGACGTTCAGCGTGGCGAGCGTCACCGCCGCCCCGGCGCCCGAACCGTCGGCATCGAACGACAGCACGCCGCTGGCGGTGTTGAAGACGAACCAGTCGTCGCCGTCCGCCGCGGCGTCCAGCGCGAAGTTGGACGCGGACAGCGCCCCCGCCGGGACGTTTCCGAAGTTCGGGCTGAGCACGGCGATCCGGTCCTCGCCGGCCGTGAAGTCGGTGACCACGTCGCCACCCTCCGCCGGGGACGCGATCGTGAACAGGTCGTTGCCGGCCCCGCCCGTCAGGGTGTCGCTTCCCGCCCCGCCGTTCAGGACGTTCTCCGCTCCGTTGCCGGTCAGGGTGTTGTCCAGCGCGTTGCCGGTGCCGTCGATGGCCGCGCCGCCCTCCAGCACCAGCGACTCGACCTCCGCCGCCAGGGCATGGCTGAGGGTGCTGCGCACCGTGTCGGCGCCGCCGCCCGCCGCCTCGCTCACCACGTCGCCGGCATCGTCCACGACATAGGTGTCGTCGCCGGCCCCGCCGGTCATCGTGTCGGCGCCCAGCCCGCCGTCCAGCACGTTCGCCCCGGCGTTGCCGGTGATCGTGTTGGCGAGATCGTTGCCGGTGCCGTCGATGGCGGCCGAGCCGGTCAGCGTCAGGGTCTCCACCTCCGCCGACAGGGCGAAGGTGGCGGAACTCCGCACCGAATCCAGCCCCCCGCCGGCCAGTTCGACCACCACGTCGGCGCCGCTGTCCACGATGTGGACGTCGTCGCCCGCGCCGCCCTCCAGCGTGTCGTCGCCCGCGCCGCCGCTCAGCGTGTCGTTGCCGTCCAGCCCTTGCAGCCGGTTGGCCGCGCCGTTGCCGATCAGGATGTTGGCTTCGGCGTTGCCGGTGCCGTTCACCGCGCCGCCGCCGGTCAGCGTCAGGTGCTCGAACTCCGCCGCCAGCGTCCAGGTGACGGTGCTGCGCACGGTGTCGGTGCCTTCGCCGGCCAGTTCGACCAGCACGTCGCCCGCGTTGTCCACGCTGTAGGTGTCGTTGCCGGTGCCGCCGACCAGCGTGTCCGCCCCGCCGCCGCCGTTCAGCGTGTCGTTGCCGGCGTAGCCCTCCAGCCGGTTGGCCGCGCCGTTGCCGGTCATGGCGTTGTTCGCCCCGTTGCCGAAGCCGTCGATGGCGGCCGAGCCGGTCAGCGCCAGATTCTCCAGCGTCGCGCCCAGCGTGTGGGTGAGCGAACTGCGCACGGTGTCCGTGCCTTCCCCCGCGTTCTCGGTGACCACGTCGCCCGCGTCGTCCACCTGGTAGGTGTCGTTGCCGATGCCGCCGGCCATGACGTCGGCCCCGGCCCCGCCGCTCAGCGTGTCGTTGCCGGAATCGCCGCTCAGCGTGTCCGCCCCGGCCCCGCCGGAGAGGAGGTTGTTGGCCCCGTTGCCGGTGAGCGCCGCGTCGCCCGCGCCGGTGTAGGTCAGGTTTTCCACGTTGGTGGCCAGCGTGTAGGCCGACAGCGCCGTGCGCACCTCGTCCGTGCCTTCGGAGGCGGCCTCGACGACCACGTCGGCGGCGTCGCCGACGAGGTACACGTCGTTGCCGCCGCCGCCCGCCAGCGTGTCGGCCCCGGCGCCGCCGTCCAGCGTGTCGTCGCCCTGCTCCCCTGACAGCTCGTCTCCATTCATGACGAAGGAAGCGCTGTATACCGAGGTGCTGCCCATGACGACCAGTTCATCCCACCCATCGCCATTCACGTCCCCAACCAGACGCGGGTACAGGTCCTGGCTGGTCCAGCCGTCGTTGTAGGCATATCCCGTATCCGCCAGCACTGGCGCGGCGAAGGTGCCGTCGGCCTGACCAAGGCCCGCATATACATTGTCGCCGCTGATGGCGATGAGGTCGGCCCGGCCGTCGCCGTTCACGTCGCCGAGCTGGCGCGGATAGAGGTTCTGGCTGGTCCAGCCCAGGCTGTGGCTGTAGCTGCCGGGATCGCCAACAAAGGCCGTTCCGAAGGTGCCGTTGGCTTGACCGAGCGCGACATAGACGTTCGGAGTGCCCATGGCCACCAGATCGGCCAGCCCATCACCATTCACGTCCCCGATCAGACGCGGAAAAAGACCGAAGCTGCTCCAGCCGTCATTGGACGCGAACCATGTGTGAGCAATGATCGGGTAAGCGAAGGTGCCGTCGGCCTGCCCGAGGCCGACGCAGACATCGTTGCTGCTGATGGCGATGAGGTCGGCCCGGCCGTCGCCGTTCACATCGCCGAGCTGGCGCGGGTACCGGTTCTGGCTGGTCCAGCCCAGGCTGTGGCTGTAGTTGCCGGCATCCGCGACAAAGGCGCTTCCAAAGGTGCCGTTCGTCTGGCCGAGGGCGACGTAGGCCGCGGTTCCGCTCATCCCAACCAGATCGGCCCGCCCATCGCCGTTCACGTCACCAATCAGGCGCGGGTATTGCTCCTGGCTGGTCCAGCCGTCATTGTAGGCAAACCCCGTCTGACCGAGGATCGGGAAAGCGAAGGTGCCGTCCGCCTGTCCGAGACCGACATGAACATTGTTGCTGCTGATGGCGATGATGTCGGCCCGTCCGTCGCCGTTCACGTCGCCAAGCTGGCGCGGGTACTGATTCTGGCTGGTCCAGCCGCTGCTGTGCTTATAGGAGCCGGCATCGGCAGTGATGGAGGAGCCCAGCAGCAGAGTTTCCGCGCCGCTTCCGGAATCCCCTGTCAGCACATCGTTGCCGTCACCGCCGCGTATGGTGTCGCTTCCGCGGCCACCATGGAGGCTATCGTTTCCGGAGTATCCGTAAACTGAATCTCTTTCCGTTCCGCCACTCAGAGTATCATTGCCGCTTGAGCCGGTAACCGTCGCCATATCTTTTCTCCAATGCCGCTATTTCCAGCGTGCTTTTCCCTGTTGCGATGGCAGAGATTGCTCGAATCTAGGGCGTACCGCATCCCGATGTTGCCGGATGAAAGCGGTATTGGAATCCTTCTCCGCCTGTGCGGTCAGTCATATTCTTGCATGTGTAGTGCTCTGCCATGCTGGACTCTTTAATCGGTACTATGGAGTGGACGCCTTGGAAAGGCGGATCGTGTAAAACGCGCGCCCATGTCGCACCCCACAGCAAAGGGTTGCGTCACCGGGACGCAGACACAAAAAAAACACCCGCGGACCGGCGTCCGCGGGTGTTGGCAACGTGCGAAAGAAGCGTCGTCTAGCTGAACAGCACCGTCGACAGGCGGCGGCGGGCGGAGATGGTCAGCGGGTCGGTCGGGCCGAAGGCCTCGAACAGCTTCACCAGCTGCTTGCGCCCGGCGTCTTCGTTCCAGGTGCGGTCGCGGCGCACCAGCTCCAGCAGTTCGTCCACCGCCGACTCGCGCTTGCCGGCGGCGTACAGCGCCATGGCGAGGTCGAAGCGCGACTGGTGGTCGTTCTTGTCGTGCGCCACTTTCTCCATCAGCTCGGCGATGGGGCCCACGTTCTGCGTCTGCTCGGCCACCTCGATGGCGCTTTTCGCGGCCATCAGGTCCTTGTCCTTGGCCATCGATTCCGGCGCGGCGGCGATCATCTCCTTGGCGCCGTCCAGGTCCTTGGTGGCGATCAGGCAGCGCACCATGCCGGCGTAGGCGGCGGCGTTCTCCGGGTCGGCCTGCAGGATCTCGTTGTAGACCTGGGCGGCGGCGTGGGCGTCGCCGGCGTCCAGCGCCTGCTTGGCGTGCGCCAGCAGCTCCTCCAGCATCTCTTCCGCGCCGCCTGCGCCGCCGCCGGCCCCGGCCAGCTTGATCAGGCGGTCGACGAAGGTCTTGAGCTGCGAATCGGGCAGCGCGCCGACGAAACCGTCCACCGGGCGGCCCTGGAAGAAGGCGTAGACGGCCGGGATCGACTGCACGCGCAGCTGCTGGGCGATCATCGGGTGCTGGTCGGTGTCGATCTTGACCATCTTCACTGCGCCCTTGGCGGCGCGCACGGCCTTTTCCAGCGCGGGCCCGAGCTGCTTGCAGGGGCCGCACCACGGCGCCCAGAAATCGACAATGACCGGCACCGTCCGCGACGCCTCGATCACGTCGGCCATGAAGGAGCGGTCGGAGCCTTCCTTGATCAGGTCGGCGCCGGCGGCGGCGGACATCGGAGCGTTGCCGTTGTTGGCGGGCGGGGGCGAGAACATGGCGTGCAGTATCCCTTTTCCAGACTGTCCGATTACATGAGCGCGGTGCGCGCGCGAAACAAGATTGCCGGCGTTACGGTTCCCGGCCGAAATCGACGATTCGCGGCTCGTGCCCGCAGGCGCGGATGAAGCGCAGCAGGTCGTCCGGCCGGATCGCCGTGGTGCGGTCGTTCAGCAGCGGGTGGTAGTTCAGCGGGTCGTGCTCCAGCATCGCCTGTTGCAGCACCACGTTGACCGCGCGCTCGCGGTCGTTGACCAGGGCGAACGGCGTGACCGACCCCGGCCGTACGCCCAGCCGCGCCCACAGCCGCTCGGCCGAAGCGAAGGACAGCCGGGCCGAGCCGATGACTTTGTCGAAGCTGTTCAGCGCCACCGGCGCGTCCTCCAGCGCCACGACCAGCCAGTGCTGGTCCTTCTTGTCCTTGAGGACCAGGTTCTTGCAGTGCCCGCCCGGCAGCTCGCCGCGCAGCGCCTTGCTCTCCTCTACGGTGAACAGCGGCGGGTGGGCGTAAGTGACGGTGCGGATGCCCAGCTCGTCCAGCCGCGCCAGAAGCTGCTCCGGCGAGGTCGGCAGGGGCTCGGGTCGGGGGTGTGTGGAATGGGCCATGCAGGGCTTTTACCGTGGCCCCGGGGGGTGCGTCCAGGGGGTGCGAAAAAACGCAACATCGGGCTTGCATTGCGTCGCCTCCTCTGTATATTCCGCCGCACGCCGCCGGCATGGACCGGCGCGCACGGAGCGCGGGCGTAGCTCAGGGGTAGAGCACAACCTTGCCAAGGTTGGGGTCGAGGGTTCGAATCCCTTCGCCCGCTCCAGTCTCCCTTCGGGGAGGCATCGACGCGACACAGAAGGCCGGCCTTGCGCCGGCCTTTCGCGTTTCCGGCTGGCGGACGCGCGGACGCGTAGGTTGGGTTGAGCGCCAGCGAAAACCCAACGTGCTGGCGCTGCTGGGGATGTTGGGTTTTCGCAAGGGCTCAACCCAACCTACGAGCTTCGGTCATCCCGTCAGCGCCCACCGCCCCCGCCCC
>DASWVP010000175.1:0-18408 GCA_036401175.1 Azospirillum sp.
GCGGCGCTGGACAGTCTGGTGTCGGCGATGGGCAGCTTCGACGCCGCCGAGAGCAGCGCGGCGGCCGAGGAGCCCGAACCCGCCCCGGCCGCCGAACCGGCGCCCGAGCCCGCCCCGCACGACGAGGTGAAGACGGGCTGAGCGCATCCCCCGCCCCGCCGCCCCGCCTCCGGTGGGGGCGGCGGGGCGGGGCGTTCCCAGGCGCCTCTGAAAAATACGGGAAGCATTTTAGAAAATCGCATGAATATCCGGGGCCGCCGCGAATAATCGACGAGCTTTTGCTTGCGCCGATTGCGCTTTTTCTCTCGCCGTGCCCTGCGCGCTGGTGTTACGGTCTATCCACAACCGGGACGTGCCGGCACGCGTCCCGGCTCGCACGAAGGGGAACATCACCATGAGCCTCGACCACCTGCACGCAGCCACCGCCAATGCCGCCGCTGCCTCGACCCTGACCAAGGTGCAGGTCAGCGGCGACCTGACCCTCAGCGGCGGCCAGCCGGCCAACTTCTACCGGGACGACGGCGTTGGCGTGGTGTGGGGGGCAAACGGCGTCAACCGCTTCATCGGCTCCGACGAGCGTGAGTACCTGGTGGGGGCGGACGCCAACGACACCATCGAGGGCGGCGGCGGTGCCGACACCATCGAGGGCGGCAACGACGACGACCTGCTACTGGGCGGCGCCGGCAACGACAACATCGTCGGCGGCGAGGGCCGGGACGTCCTCTATGGCAACCAGGAAGCGGACTACCTCAACGGCCGGCAGGGCGACGACACGATGTTCGGCGGCCAGGGCAACGACTTTCTGGACGACAGCTACGGCCACAACGTTCTGTACGGCAACATGGGCAACGATACGCTGAGCATGGGCGGCAATGACGCCAGCACTCTGTACGGTGGACAGGGCGACGACCATCTCATTGGTAGTCGTGGCGATGATCTGCTGTTCGGGAATCTTGGCGATGACACTCTCGGAGGGGGGGGGGGGCGGACTATCTGATTGGCGGTGACGGGAACGACCTTCTCAATGACGAAGCTGGGGCCGATACCCTGGAAGGCGGTGCCGGCAACGACACCATGTATGGCTACCAAGAGGCCGATGTCTTCATCTTCCGCTCGGGCAGCGGGGTGGACTACCTGGAGTTCTCGCCGGGCTCGCGCGACGCGGAGCGCGGCGGCGACGTTCTGCGCATCGAGCGCAACATCAACGGCACCGACATCGACACCCTGGAGGAACTGCTGGCGCACGCCAGCGCATCCACTTTCAAGATCAACGCGCCCTTCGGCGTGGTGGAGTTTCCCGCCACCTACATCGACCTGGGCGACGGCAACGGCATCCTCTTCGAGATCAGGTTCAGCGACCTGAACCTCTCCGGCGCCGTCGAGTTCTTCTGACCGGCCGTCCCGGCCCAGGCAGGCGACGACGGTTTCCTGGCGCTGGACGCCAACGGCGACGGCGTGTTCGACGCCGCCGAAGAGGCCTTCGCCTCGGTCGTGGTGTGGCGCGGCGACACCGCCAGCGGCGAAAGCGGCGGCGGCGAACTTGCCGCCCTGTCGGCCTACAACATCACCGCCATCGGCCTGACCGGCTGGCAGGCGGACGGCCGCGAGGAGGGGGCGAACACGGTGCTGGGCCGGGGCCCCTTCAGCTACGCCGACGGCGGCACCGGCACCATCGCCGAGCTGGACTTCGGCTACGTCACGCAGGAGCAATTGGCCGCCGTCGAGGCCGCCGTCGTGGAGATGGCCACCGAACAGCCCGCTTGGGGCCAGGTCCGCGTCGCCAACGAACTGAAGAAGCGCGGCCTGACGATTTCGCCCTTCGGCGTGCGCTGCGTGTGGCAGCGCCACAACCTGGAGAACATGAAGAAACGCCTGAAGGCGCTGGAGACGATGGTCGCCGAAACCGGCGCCGTGCTCACCGAGGCTCAGGTCGTGGCCCTGGAAAAGGCCAAGGCCGACAAGGAAGCGCATGGCGAACTCGACAGCGAATGCCCCGGCTACTGCCTCGCCCAGGACACCTTCTATGTCGGCACGCTCAAGGGCGTGGGCCGCATCTACCAGCAGACGGTGATCGACACCTATTCCAAGGTCGCGTTTGCCAAGCTGTACGACCGCAAGACCCCGATCACCGCCGCCGACACGCTGAACGACCGGGTCATCCCGTTCTTCGACGAGCAGGACGTGACGATCAGCCGCGTGCTGACCGACCGCGGCACCGAGTATTGCGGGGCGCTCGAGCGCCACGAATACGAGCTGTACCTCGCGGTGGAGAACATCGACCATACCAGGACCAAGGTGAAGAGCCCGCAGACCAACGGGATTTGCGAGCGCTTCCATAAGACCGTCCTGGACGAGTTCTACCGCATTGCCTTCCGCAAGCGCATCTACACCACGATCGACCAGTTGCAGGCCGATCTGGATGCCTGGATGCGGGAGTACAACTAAGTCAGAACCCACCAAGGGCGATGGTGCTTCGGCCGCACGCCGATGCAGACCTTCCTTGACACCGCCCCCATGGCCAGGGAGAAGATCATACGGGCCGCGTGACATCGGACACGTTCAACCTGTCGGACACCCGCCGCGGCAGGACGGACTGTCAGGTCAAGTCCATACTTTTCACGTCAAGCACCCTGGCGCGGGAACACCAGCCACGCGTCCGGGTGGTCCGCCGCCACGGCGGGCCACCACGCGGCGACATCGGGCACCAGCGCGATGATGCAGCCGCCGAACCCGCCGCCGGTCAGGCGCGCGCCGACGGCGCCGCGCGTCATGGCGGTCTTCACCAGCGCGTCGATCTCCGGCAGCGACACGGCGTAGTCGTCCCGCTGCGAGCGGTGGCTTTCCACCATCAGCCGGCCGAACGCCGCCACGTCGCCGCGTTCCAGCGCCGCCACGCCGTCGAGCACGCGGCGGTTCTCCGTGACCACATGGCGGGCGCGGAGGTTCAGCGGTTCGGGCAGCGCCTCGATCGCGGGCAGGTCGTCCACGTCCAGGGCGCGCAGGCTGCCGACGTTCAGCGCGGCGGCGGCGGCCTCGCACTCCGACCGGCGCTGCCGGTAGCCGCCGTCGGTCAGCCGGTGCGCGACGCCGGAATGCACCACGGCCAACTGGTGGCTTTGCGGCAGCGGGATGTGCCGGTAGTCGAGGGACAGCGTGTCGAGGAACAGCGCCGCGCCGGTGCGCCCGACCGAGCTGACCATCTGGTCCATGATCCCGCAGGGCATGCCGACATAGCCGGACTCGGCGCGCTGGCCCAGCCGTGCCAGCATTTCGTCGTCGATTGACAGCTCCAGCCAGCGGCGCAGCGCGCGCAGAGTCGCCACCTCCAGCGCCGCCGAACTGGAAATGCCGGCGCCCATGGGGATGTCGCTCTCGATGGTGACGCGCAGCCCTTCGACCGGGACCCCCTGCGGCTTGATCGCCCGCACGCAGCCCAGCACGTAGTCCAGCCAGTCGCCGTTCGGCTCCGCGTCCAGGCGGCGGGTCAGCGTCTCGTTGAACTGGGCGGCGTGCGCCTCGACCTCGCCGGGGGCGCCGGGCCCGACCGCGACCGTGGTGAAGTACGGCAGCGGCGTCGGCAGCACGAAGCCGTTGTTGTAGTCGGTGTGCTCGCCCAGCAGGTTGGCGCGGGCCGGCGCCTTGTCGGTGGCGGCGGGGGCGGTTCCGAAGGTCGTGGTGAACAGGTCGCTCATGATGTGACCTCGCGCAGACGGGCGGCCATCTGTTCCGGCAACCCGTCGACCAGGAAGGTGCCGGCCCCCTGCTCGCAGCCGGCCAGATACTTCAGGCGGTCGGCCGTGCGCAGGAAGGGGAAGAACTGGATGTGGAAGTGGAAGCGGTCCTCCTCGCCCTTGGGCGCGGCGTAGAGGATGCACAGGTAAGGCATCGGCCGGCCGTACAGCGCGTCGTAGCGCGCCACCACCTCGCCCAGAACGTCGGCGAAGCCCGATGTTTCGGCGTCGGAGAAGGTCCAGGGGCCGGGGTGGGAGGATCGGGGCATCAGCCACACCTCGCTTGGGAAGCGGGCGCAGGGCGGCACGAAGGCCACCGCGTGCGCGTTCCCGGCCACGTCGTAGGCGTCGCCGATCCGCTCGCGCAGGCTGGCCAGCACCGGCCCCTCGCGGAACGCCGCGACCATCGGCGACACCGCCGGCGGCACGAAGGGGAAGGCGTAGATCTGCCCGTGCGGGTGGTGCAGGGTGACGCCGATCTCCTCCCCCCGGTTCTCGAAGGGCATGACGAAGGCGACGTCGTCGTGCGCCAGCAGGTCGCGGTAGCGGTCGGCCCACACCCGCACCAGCAGTTCGCGCCGCTCGCGCGGCAGTTCGGCGACCGAGCCACGGTGCGCGGCGCTGTAGACCACCACCTCGCACTGGCCCTTGGCGGGGCGCGTCGGGATGGGCAGCTCGGGCGGTTCCGGCGCGCCGGGGTGGAAGGCCGGGAAGCGGTTCTCGAATACCGC
The DNA here is from genome assembly GCA_036401175.1 of Azospirillum sp. Lineage (GTDB taxonomy): Bacteria > Pseudomonadota > Alphaproteobacteria > Azospirillales > Azospirillaceae > Azospirillum. The sequence continues at coordinate 4,463 of DASWVP010000175.1, forward strand.
GATCTCGAAATCGGCGAAGGGGATCTCGCCGGGGAAGCCCCCCGACTGCACCGGGCACAGCGGACAGAACTCGGCCGGCGGCTTGAAGGTGCGTTCCTGCCGGTGGCTGGCGTAGGCGACCCATTCGCCGCGCAGCGGGTGCCAGCGCAGGTGCGGGGTGGACACCGGCCCCGGCTCCAGCTCCTCGGTCACCGGCAGCGTGTGCGGCTGTCGGCCGAAGAGGTGGAGCCGGCGCCCGTCCGGCTTCAGGTATGTGCGTTTGTGAAAGTCTGCGCCCGGCTGCACCGTCTCGCCCCCGCCGTTGCGGTCATTGGAGACGAGAACAGCGCCGCGCGCCCGTCGTCGCGGAACCTTATGGCGGGTCCGCCACCGAGGCCGGGCGGGCGGCGGCCAGGATGTCGGCGATGGCGTTGGCGCGCCGGTCGTCGGCCAGCTCCTCCAGGCTCAGGCCCAGCTTGCGCCGCCAGTTCGGGTATTCGTCCACGGTGCCCGGCAGGTTGACCTGGGTTCCCTCGTCCGTCAGCTCGTCGAGCTGGACCATGGCGACGGCCGCGTTGGTGCGGGCCAGGAAAGCATGCGCCGCGTGCCCCAGCCCGTCGTCGAAGGGGGTGTCCGGGCCGAAGGCGGCGGGAAGCGGCAAGCCGGCGGCGCGCACCGCCGCGATCAGGTGGGCGCGTTCGTCGGCGCGCCGCCGGCGCTGCTTTTCCGCTTCGTCGGCGGCGGGGTAGAGCCCCTTCTCCTCCTTCAGAGCGATGTCGTGCCCCTCCCACCAGCCGCGCAGCGTGGCGAGGTCGTGGCTGCCGACGGTGGCGAGCGCCAGGTAGGGGTAGTCGTCCGGGCCGACGAAGCGGCCGTCCTCCGTCCATTCGAAGAACACCACGCGGTAGCTGAGCACGCCGGCCGCCGCCATGCGTTCGCGGAAGCCCGCCGGCACGGTGCCCAGGTCTTCGCCCACCACGAGGCAGCCGTGGCGCCGGCTCTCCAGCGCCAGGATGCCCAGCATGTCCTCCATGGGATAGGCGACGTAGGCGCCCTCGCCGGGCGGGCGGCCTTCCGGGATCCAGTAAACGTGCTGGAGCGCCATGGCGTGGTCGATGCGCAGCCCCCCGGCGTGGCGCATGTTGGCGCGCAGGAGGCGGATGAAGCCGGCGTACGCCTCCTCCCGCAAGGCGTGCGGGTGGAAGGGCGGCAGGCCCCAGTCCTGGCCGGCGGGGTTGAACAGGTCTGGCGGCGCGCCGACGTGCGCGGCCGACACCACCACGTGCGGCGCCGCCCACGTCTCCACCCCGGCGCTGTCGGCGCCGACCGCCAAGTCGCGATAGAGACCGATCGCCATGCCGCGACCGCGCGCCGCGTCGGCGGCGGCGGCGAGCTGCCCGTCGGCCACCCATTGCAGCCACGCCAGGAAATCGACGCGCGCGCGGTTCTCCCCGGCGAAGCGCGCGACCTCCGCCGACTCCGGGGCGCGGAACGGCTCGGGCCAGCGGCGCCAGTCGGCCCGCGCGGGATCGTCGGCGGCGAAGCGCTCGCGCAACGCCTGGAAGATGCAGAAGCCCTCCAGCGCCTCGCCCTGCTCGCGGCGGAAGGCGGCGAACGCCGCGCGGCGCTCCGGGGATGCTTCGGACTGGAAGGTGCGGAACAGCATCTCCAGGACCGGCAGCTTGAGGCGCGCCACCGCCGGGTAATCCACCAGATCGGCCGCCCGCGCCGCCTCCAGGGCTTCGCGGAACGCGGCGTCGGCGATGCGCGCGCGGGCCTCCCCGCACGCCGCCAGTTCCGGCACGGCGTCCACGTCGATGTACAGCGGGTTGAGGAACAGCCGGCTGGCCGGGGAGTAGGGGCTGGCCTGGGCGGGGGCGTCGAGGAACAGCGCGTGCAGCGGGTTCAGCCCGATGACCGAGGCGCCCTGGCCGGCGGCGATCCCGGCAAGGCGGACGAGGTCGCCAAAGTCGCCCATCCCCCAGTCGGCGGCGGAGCGCAGCGCATAGAGCTGCGCCGACAGGCCCCACACCCGCTCCCCCATCTCCAGCGGCGCTGGCAAGTGGCAGCGGTCGGGCACGGCGATGACCGTGGTCTCGGCCCCGACGCCATTCGCCTCCATGCGCAGCCGGTGGTAGCCGAGCGGCGGCGCGGCGCCGAGGTCGAGCCGGCGGACCTCCATCGCCCGGCCGTCCAGGTCCGCCCGGCGCAGCAAGGGCAGGTCGTCGAACAGGGCCACGCCGCCGCGCGCCTCGCCGGATTCCTCCGCCAATGTCCAGCGCAGCTCGCCGCTGCCGGCCGGCAGGGTGACGGACAGCGCGAAGGGCGGCCGGTCGACGCGCCAGACGGCCACCGGCGGCAGCGGGCGGGCCAGTTCGGCCCGGTCCAGTTCGGCCAGCCGGGCCTGGGCGGCGTCCTCGTCGGGCGCGTCGACGCCCATGGCGGCGAGCAGGGCGCGCGCGGTGCCCGGCGGCGTTCGCACCGTCTTGCCGGCGGCGTCCGCATATTCGGCCTCGATGCCCATCCGCCCGGCGAGGCGGTCGAGCGCGCTCGCCTCCTCGATCGACCAGACCACCGACCAGGGGCCGAGCGCGCCGTCGCGCACGCCCTCGCCCTCGGTCCACAGCGCGCGGCCGGGCGCGTCGGTCAGGCCGGGCGCGGGCGTGTCCGACAGGTTGGCGCGCAGGTGCAGGCGGCTGCCGTCGCCCAGCGTCCAGCGCACGGTCAGGCCGGCGCGGCCAACCACCTCGTAGCGTCCGGCGCCGCCGGGCGTGCCCTCCAGGCGCGGCACGATCTCGCGCCGGCGCGTCTCGATGGCCCGGCGGTACCAGTCCAGCCATTCGGCGTGCGGCGGCTTGGCGCGGTTGTCCCAGTCCAGCTTGGCGCCCTCGAAGGTGTCCGGCGCCGTAGCGTCGGGGATGCGGGCGCGGATCTGCGGATCCTGGAATTCGGGGAAGGCGGCGAACTCCGCCCGCCGTCCCGTGCGCACGGCCTGCGCCAGCTCCGGCCCGAAGTCGCAGAAGAAGGGGAAGGGGCGCAAGGACGCCCATTCCTCCCCCATGAACAGCATGGGCACCTGCGGGGCCAGCAGGTACACGGCGGCCGCCGCGCGCACTGCCTCCGGCTGGGCGATCCGCGTGATGCGTTCGCCGAAGGCGCGGTTGCCGATCTGGTCGTGGTTCTGCAAGAAGCCGACGAACGCCGTGGGCGGCAGGTGCGCCGAGGGTTCGCCGCGCGGCTCGCCGCGGGACGCGGTGGGCTCGCCCTGGAAGGCGAAGCCCTCGGCCAGCGCGCGGCCCAGCCTGTCGGTTGCCCCGGCGTAGTCGATGTAATAGCCGCCGGCCTCGTCGGTCGCCGCCGTGTGCAGCCCGTGGTGCAGGTCGTCGGCCCACTGCGCGGTGTGCCAGCGCGGCGTGCCGTCCGGGTCGCGGGCCAGGAAGCGGGCCTGGTTGGCGTCGTTCTCCAGCACCAGATGTACGGGGCGCCGTCCGCCGGTCAGCGCCCGCACGCGCTCCGCAAGTTCTTCCAGGAAGGGGCGGTCGCTGTCGTCGATGATGGCGTGCACGGCGTCGAAGCGCAGCCCGTCGAGGTGGAACTCCTCGATCCAGTACAGCGCGTTGTGGATGAAGAAGTTCCGCACGGTGTCGCTGCCCGGACCGTCCACGTTGATGGCGTCGCCCCACGGCGTCTTGTGGCGGTCGGTGAAGAACGGGGCGGCGTAGGCGCCGAGGTGGTTCCCTTCCGGCCCGAAGTGGTTGTAGACGACATCCAGGAAGACCATCAGCCCGCGCGCGTGGGCGGCGTCGACCAGCGCCTTCATGTCCTCCGGCCGGCCATAGGCGCTGTCGGGGGCGAAGGGAAGGGCGCCGTCATAGCCCCAGTTGCGGGCGCCGGGGAAGTCGCCGACCGGCATCAGCTCGATCGCCGTCACGCCGAGTTCGACCAGATCGTCCAATCGGCCGATGGCGGCGCGGAAGGTGCCCTCGGGCGTGAAGGTCCCGACGTGCAGTTCATAAAGGATGGTTTCGTGCCAGGGCCGGCCCCGCCACGCCGCGTCGGACCAGGGGTAGACGGTCGGGTCGATGACCTCGCTGAAGCCGTGCACGTCGTCCGGCTGGAAGCGCGAGGCCGGGTCGGGCACCTCCCGCCCGCCCGGCAGGACGAAGCGGTAGCGCGTGCCGGCGTGCGCCTGCGCGGTCGACCACTCGAACCAGCCGTCCGGCCTTGACAGCATCGGCAGCGGCCCGCCGATGTCGTCGATCAGCAGGGAGACGTGCCCGCCGGTGGGCGCCCACAGGCGGAAGCGCACGGTGCCGTCCGGCAGCACCTGGGCGCCGAAGGGCATGGCGTGCGCCCGCGCCTCGCCCAGCGCGACCGAACCGGGGGCCGCCTGACCGATGGCGCCGGACGCCGCGTCGGCGACGTCGGGGCCGGCGTCGGCCTGCAGGATGGCGGTCACGCCGGACAGCGGGATGGCCAGCCAGTCCGGCCGGTTCGCCAGCTCGTAGCCGATTTCGTACAGCGCCTTTTCCAGCAGAAACAGCTTGAGCAGCGCCGCCGCCGTGCCGCCGTCGGCCGGGAAGGACGGGCAGTCGCCGATAACCGCGCGGTAGCCGTCGAGGAAGGCGGCGCCGGCCGCCCCCTCCCACCAGCCGATCCAGGACGCGCGCACCGCGCGCGACGGTTCGTCCATCTCGTTGGCCAGATCTTCAGACAAGCCGCGTCGCGCCGTCGCCGCCGCGTAGGCGAAGGAGCGCAGCATGCCCGCCACGTCGCGCAGCGGCGCATGCTTGGCGCGCCGCTCGTCCAGCGGGCGCATCGGCTCCCCCTCGAAGTCGATGATGAACACGTCGTCGCCGGCCACGAGGATCTGGCCCAGGTGGAAGTCGCCGTGCAGCCGCGTGCGGGCCAGCGTGGCGGCGTTCGGCGTGGTGGCGGCGGGGGTAAGGGCGGTGATCTGCGCCAATACGGCCTCCTCGGCGGCGGCCAGGGATGCGGCCTGGACGGCGGTCGCGCCGTCGAGCCGGTCGAGCGCGCCGCGCAGCTTCTCCAGCGTGCCGCGCGCCATGCGGCGCACGCCGTCCGCCCACGCGTGCAGCACGGCGGCGTCCACCGGCTCCGGCCGGAAGGCGTCGTCGTCCGTGGGGGTGGCGAGGGCGCGGTGCAACTCCGCCGTGCGCCGGCCCAGCGTGCGCGGGAGCGCCAGCAGGGACTGGTCGTCGGCCGCGGCGTCGTCGAAGCGGCGCAGCCGCTCGGCCAGCCGGCCGGTGACGTGCGCCCAGCCGTCCACGGCGTCCGGCACCAGGGCTTGCAGCGCGCCCAGCGTGGTTGCCGCCCCGTCGCCCCGGCGCTCCACCCAGCCCAGCAGCGGCGGCGTGCCGGCGAAGCCGGCGACCTCCGTCAGGAAGCGCGTCATCTCCACCTCCGGGTGGGTGCCGGCTTCCAGCTTGCGGAAGCTCTTGAGGATCGCCGCGTCGCCGACGCGGACGGAGGTGTTGGACTGCTCGGCCCCCGGCCAGCGCAGCGGCACGTCGCCGGTCAGCGCACCCTCAAGGGTGGCGAACGCGGCGGTGCGGTGGAAGGACAGGCCGTCGATGCGGCCACCCGCCCGGATGCCGGCGAGCACGGCGCGGATGAAGCCCTCATCGCCGCAGGCGTCGCGCAGCGTGCCGGTCCAGTGGCCGCCGTCCGGCCCGGCGATGGTGTAGGGATCGTCGGGCTCCGCCGCGCCGCCACGGTCGAGCGTCAGCGGCAGCAGGTAGGTCTGCGGCGCGCCGCCGGGTGGCTCCACCCGCAGCAGGCAGACCAGCACCGCGCCGCCTTCCACCGGCAACGTCAGCGCGTCGGCGATGCGCACGCGGGGGATGCCGGCGTCCTTGGCGGCGTACCAGCGCCGCGCGGCGATGAAGGCGGGCAGGACGTGCTCTTCAAGGTACGACAGGGCGTCACGGTCGAGCGGGGCTTGGATTCGTTGGGCGGCGGTGCGCACGTGGCCTCTCCTGATGGCGGGCTCGACGATGGATCAACACGTATTGGGCGAACGTCTCATGCGGCCACTTCTCACGCGGCCACGTCTTATGCAGCGGTGCGGACAAGGCGGGTGGTGGCCTCCAGCACGCCTCGGCCGGCCGCCTCGATGACGTCGGCGTTGGTGCCGTGCACGCGGGCGAAGACGTCGGTCGCCGCCCCGACCAGCGAGCCGGACCCGCAGCCCAACGCGTCCAGCGTGTGGCAGGCCCAGGCGTAGTGACGCGCTTCGTCCCCGGCGTTGCGGCGCAGCACGTCGGCCACCTCCGGCGGGTGGGGGCGGGCGGCGTGGCGGGCGTACTTCGCCTTCGACTGCCACTCGTTGGATTTGAAGGCGAGCAGGATGGCGCGGTCGCCGCCCGGCAGCGCCGCCGCCTGCACGCCCAGCTTGAGCAGCCCCGTCGGCAGGTGCGGCAGCGGCACGCGCATGCCGCCCAGGTCGCGCAGCAGGGCGGACAGGTCGCGGATGTGGCGCTGGTGGTCGTCGCGGAAGGACGCCAGCGCGTCGCGCACCTCGCTCCGCCCCACCGCGCTGATGGCCAGCGTGTAGACCGGCAGGGCGTCGTATTCCAGTTGCAGCAGGTCGATCAGTTCGGCGATCAGCGCCGCGGTATCGGGCCGCGATCGGGCGTCCAATCGGGCGTCCATGTCCCCCTCCTTCGAGCCGTTCGGCGAGGGCTCAACAAGGGCCGGCGGGCATGCTCACGCGTGGACGTTCCGCCGTGGGAGCCTGTACCTCATCCGACATAGGGATGGTGCCGCCGGCGCTCCGGCGGCGGCGCGGAATGCTTTGCGGTGCCGCCGGTTTTCAGGCTGTCATCACAGGAAGGAACCGGTCGTGCCGCAGTTGAACCGGACACCCGCCCCCATCGGCGACCACCCGCACGTCGTCGTCGTCGGCGCCGGCTTCGGCGGGCTGGCCTGCGCCGGGGAACTCGGCGGGACGAACGTGCGGGTGACGGTGATCGACCGGCGGAACTATCACCTGTTCGTGCCTCTGCTGTATCAGGTGGCGACCGCCGCCCTGTCGCCCGCCGACATCGCGCAGCCCATCCGCAAGGTGCTCAGCCGCCACGCCAACGTCGACGTCGTCCTGGGTGAGGTGTCGGGCGTCGATCACGCCGGCCGACGGGTGGTGCTGGTGGACGGCAGCTTCGTCCCCTACGACCGGCTGGTGCTCGCCACCGGCTCCTCCTACAGCTACTTCGGCCACGACGAGTGGGCGGCGGTGGCGCCGGGGCTGAAGACCATCGAGAACGCGCAGCGAATCCGCGCCCGTCTTCTGGGTTGTTTCGAGCAGGCCGAGGTGTCCGACGATCCGGAGCAGCAGAAGGCCCTGATGACCACGATCATCGTCGGCGGCGGGCCGACGGGGGTGGAGATGGCCGGCGCCGTCGCCGAGCTGGCCCGCTACACGCTGGCCCGCGACTTCCGCCGCATCGACACGCGCTCGGCGCGGATAGTGCTGGTCGAGGCGGGGCCGCGCATCCTCGCCACCTTCCCGGAGGCATTGTCGAACTACGCGCGCCGGGCGCTCGACCGGCTGGGCGTCACTGTTTTGACGGGGCAGGCGGTGGAGCGGATCGAGGCGGGCGGGGCGGTGATCAACGGCCACTTCGTGCCGGCCGGCACCATGGTGTGGGGGGCGGGGGTGAAGGCGTCGCCCGCTGGGCAATGGCTGGGCGTGAAGACCGACCGCGCCGGCCGCATCCCGGTCGCGCCGGACCTGTCGGTGCCCGGCTTCGACGGCGTCTATGCCCTGGGCGACACCGTCGCCGCGGCGGGCGACGACGGCAAGCCGCTGCCGGGGCTGGCGCAGGTGGCCAAGCAGCAGGGCATCCACCTCGGCCGGGCGCTGGCGGCGAACCTGGAGCGCGGGGAGGCGATGCCGGCCTTCCGCTTCCGCATGCGCGGCAACACCGCCATCGTCGGGCGCAGCGCCGCCGTCTTCGACTTCGGCCGGCACCAGCTGAAGGGCTGGTTCGCCTGGGTGCTGTGGGCGATCGTCCACGTCTACCTGCTGGTCGGCTTCGAGAAGCGCCTGCTGGTCAGCCTGCAATGGCTGTGGCGCTACATGACCTATCAGCGCGGCGCGCGGCTGATCACCGGCGACATCCCGGCGCCGGCGCCGCTGACGCAGGGACAGTCGCCGGGCGAGGAGCGGCAGCGCAACCGGGCTTAACGGAAGGCATATCGCCGTTGCTTCGGGCAGCAAAGCGCCGCGTGTGGTGTTGGAATGGATGGCTTGAGGGCGTCTCCCCCGCGTTCCCCGAGCCGACTCTCCGATGGACAACCGTTGTACCCACCTGGGCTGGCCGCGCAAGCGGTCAGCCCTTCATTTCGTCTTGGCCCCGCTTTTCCGGCGCGCGCCATTGCGCGGACAGCCACGCCAGCATGTTCGGCCACAGGGCGGCGTGGGCGGACCGCCCGACCAGGACGCCGACGTGCTGGAGCGCCACGCCGCGGTCCCCCTCGTAATGCAGCACCCACAGGTCGGGCACGCCGCCCAGCGCCGACAGGGTCGACGCGGCCGGGATCACCGTGCTGCGCGGATCGACGACCGCCAGCACCGGGCAGGCGATGGCGGCGGCACCCACCGTTCGCGACCCCAGGCGCAGCGTGCCGCGGGCGAAGCGATCCTCGCGGTAGAGCCGCTCCACCACATCCTCGAACAGGCGTGCGGGCATGGCGAACTCGTCGAGCGCCCAGCGCATGACGCGCGCGTGCAGCCGCGCGTCGCGCGGGTCGGCGAGGCTCGCCAGCCGGTCGCGCCACACCGCGCGGGCGAATTCGTCGGGCGCGGCGCGGACGCTGGCGTTGGTCAGCAGGGAACCGGGCACGCTGGTAGAGCCGTCGATCAGCGCGGCGGCCGGCGGCGATCCGGCGACCAGCGCGGCGAGGTCGCCGGCGTGCGCGCCGAAGGCCAGCGGCGCCTCCAGCAGCAGCAGCGCGGCCACCCGGTCCGGATGGGCGGCGGCGAAGACGGCGGCCAGCGTTCCGCCCAGCGAATGGCCGGCCAGCAGCACCCGGCCGGCGCCGCTGTCCGCCGCCACGGCGTCGAGCGCGGCGGCGAGATGGTTGCCGGCGTAGTCGGTGAGGCCGCCGCCCGGCGCGCCATCTTCGGCCTCCGTCCACTCCATCAGATAGACGCGCAGCCCGGCGCCCAGGCAGCGCCGCACGGCGCTGGCGTCCGGGGCGAGGTCCCAGATGTACGGGCGCTTGATCGGCGCCGGCACGATCAGCAGCACCGGCCCGTCCGCCGGCCCGCCGTAGGACCGCAGCCGGAAGCCCGGCTGTTCCGCGATCGCCTGGAACGGCGATTCGTCCGGCCCGAAGCCGGCGGCGTCCAGCATCCGGCCCCGCATCCGCCGGATGCGGTCGAGCATGTGCAGCGCGAACATGTGGCAACTCCCCGCGTCCGGTCCGGTTGCCGGATACAACGCGCGCGGGGGCGGTATGGGTGCGCTCAGCGCGGCGTCTGGTAGGGGCGGCCGGGGATGGTGAACAGGCCGGCCTTCAGGCTGCCGGCCATGTGGTTCGCCTTGGCGAGCGCCCGCTCCGCCGCCGGCGCGGGCAGCACCTCGCGCGCTGTCTCGCCGAACAGGGCCAGCCAGCGGTCGAACGACTCCGGCTCCAGCTTCAGGCCGACATGCGCCATGAAGGGGCTGCCCTTGTAGCCGCCGGTGCCGCGCAGGTGCGACGACCAGAACGTCTCAATCTCGGCCAGATGGCCGTCCCAGTTGCGGACCGCCGTCTCGAACACCGGGCCCAGCAGGGGATCGCGGCGCGCGCGGTCGTAGAAGCGGTGCACCAGTTCGGTGACCATCGCTTCGGTCACCGGTTCGGCGGGGGCGGTCGTTTGGTCGTGCGGCATGGGTGGGCTTCCCTGTGTCGATTGCGGGATCATAGCCCAGACTCTTACGCAAATCTTGTGCCGATCGGCCCCCGTCATGTTGACAGGACGGGGCGCGCACCCGACCTGACGGACAGACAGCATCAAGGGTGCCGACGATGACCATCCCCGTGCGGGACAACCCCGCGAAGGGCCGTTACGAGCTGGACGTGGACGGCCGGACCGTCTTCGCGACCTACCGCCGCGACGGTTCCACGCTCTACATCCCCTACGTCGAGGCGCCGCCGTCCCTGCGCGGCACGGGTGCGGCCGGCCGGCTCATGCAGGGCATCATGGAGCGGGCGCGCGCCGAAGGGCTGCGCGTCGTGCCGATCTGCGGCTACGCCTCGCTGTGGCTGCGCCGCCACCGCGATTACCACGATCTGATGGCCTGACCGTCCTGACGGCCCGCGTCAGTCGCGGCTGGTGCGCTGGCGGTGCGCCTCGCGGGCGGCGCGGGCGGCCTCGCGCCCGACGTCGCGGCGCACATCGGCCATGCCGATGGGGATGCCGGTGTCGAAGTCGCGCAGGATGAGGCTTTCGCCGGTCCGCAGGGGCTTTTCGAGAATGCCGAGCGTGCGTCCGGTTTCCGGATCGCGGATCGTCACCATCTCGCCGGGGCGCAGGTGCGGCTCGACGACGATGACGGAACGGCCGGCGCGGTGATCGTTGATGACGATCTCGCCGGCTTGCGCCGCGCCGGCGACGAAGCCGCCGGCCAGAAGAAGGAAGACGATGATGCGCATGGGAACCTCCAGACCGCATTGACGCACAACGGCGCCCGCCGATCCGTGATCCCCTTCACACTTTTCCGCAGAAACTCAGGCCGCGAAAAATCAAGCCACCGACAGGACGTCGAGCCAGCTGTTGGCCGGGGCGGGCATGCGGATGCGGTAGAGCGCGCCGGACTTCTGGATCTCGATCACCGATTCCGGGCTCTTCGCCCGCACGTCGGCCACCGCGGCACGGACGTTCAGCGGCAGGTTGTCGACTTCGACCTCGCGGCGCGCACCGTGGTCCGACAACAGCACTTTCGTAAGCATGCAACACCTTCCAAAGCTACCCGTCTGGGCAGTGCGGACAGTGCGCCTTCGCGGTTGCGGAATCGTTAACCGGATGGGGTGGCGCACCCCTGTCACAAAGCGGGGCGGCACACCCCTGCCATGCGTGTTACGCCGTGCTCCGTCCCGTGGTTGAATGGATGCCGGTGAAGATTGCGTGGAGGCGCCGATGGCGGACACGGAATTGCGCACGGCGGTCGCCGCATGGCTGGAGGCGGTGGAGGCGGTGGAGGACGCCCGCAGCCACGGCATGCCGCGGACCGGCTTCGCCGTGTTGGGAGATGGGGTGGGCGAACTTGCCCGCATCGCGAAGGCGGCGGAGCCGGGCGCGCTGCGCGACGCCGTGCTGGCGCTGGCCGCCGCCTACGACGACCTGCGCGTGGTGGCCGCCGCCGGCATCGGCGTGTCGCCGATGACCCGCCGCACCCTGGCCGAGCGCGTCGCGGCGCGGGTCGAGGCGGTGGCCGAGCTGACCGCGCCGGACGACGCCGGCCCGCCCTGAGTCGGCTATCGGTGCCGGCGGTCAGTGCCCGAGGTCAATGCAGAGTCACCCGCCCCTTGACCCCGCAGAAGGCGGTGTTGCGGCCGCGCACGGAGGCGAGGCAGAAGCCGTGCCAGCACAGGTCCACCATGGCCGCCGGGACCTCGCTCACGTCGTGGCCCTCCAGCGCGTGCGTGCCCGACGCGTGCGCCATGGCGGCGCCGATGGCGTTGGCGCTCAACGACGTGGCGGAGCCCAGCAGGTCCAGCGTCTGGCCGAGCGCGCCGGCGTCGAGGCGCACCGTGGCCGGGGCGACCGTCATCTCCAGCGTGGCGTTGCGCAGCCGGCCGACGGCGACGTACGCCTCCAGCAGGTCGTTGCGGTCCTCCGGCCGCAGCACGGCGGTGATGACGCGGCTGCCCGACAGGCGGCCGACGCCGTCGAACTCGAACACCACCGCGCGCTCCACCTGTTTGGCGGCGGCCAGCACGGTTGCCTTGTCGGCCAGTGAGCCGGTGGCGACGCGGGCCGCCTCCTCGAAGATGGTGGGATCGCCGCCGGCTTCGGTCTGCACCACCAGCGGGCCGTCGGTCAGCGCGACGGTGGCCAGCAGGCGCGCCAGGAAGTCCACGACCGTCTCAGAGTCGTCATCGTCGGCGTCGCTCTGCAAAAGGTCGGTTCCCCTGCGCAGCAGGATTTCCGCGAAGCTGATGTCGTTTTCCAAGCAACCTCTCTCCCGGCGCCATGCGCGCCCACCGGTGACGCTACTAGCCCGTTTGGCCCGGCGCCCGCAACAGGTCAGCCCCGTCCGGGGCGGCGGGCGGGACCGCTTGACCGCGCGCCGTGTTGACGGGACAAGGCTCCCTACACGGGCTTCCTGAATGGAAAGTGGAGATCGTCCATGGCCGCGCCAAGCATCGAACGTCACCCCGCCGGACTGATCGTCGAACGCGTCGGCGCGGTAGCCCGATTGACCATCGACCGGCCGCAGACGCACAACAACCTGACGGTCGAACTGGTCGACGCGCTGGGTGCCACCATGGCCGCGCTGGAGGCCGAAGGCGGCGTGCGCGTCGCCGTGCTGCGCGGCGCGGGGGAGGCGGCGTTCTCCTCCGGCTTCGACATCGGCGCGCTGGACAAGTCGGGCCGGACCGGACCGGACGGCTTCTACGACAACGACCGCCGGCTCGACGCCGCGTTCCAGGCCATCGAGCGCGCCCCCTTTCCGGTGGTCGCCGCCATCCGCGGCCACTGCATCGGCGGCGGGCTGGAGTTGGCGATGGCGTGCGACCTGCGCATCGCCAGCGACGAGTCGCGCTTCCGCATGCCGCCGGCCATGCTGGGCTGGGTCTACGCGCTGAACGGGCTGCGCCGTTTCACCGGCGCCGTGGGGGCGGCGCGCACGCGCATGCTGTTCCTGAGCGGCGAGACGCTGGACGCCGCCACCGCCGCCACCTGGGGCCTGATCCATGAGACGGTGCCGGCCGACGCCTGGGAGGCGCGCGTCGACGCGCTGGCGCGGCGCATGGCGGGGGCGGCGCCGATCGCGCTGCACGGCCTGAAGCAGGCCATCGCGGCGCTGGCGCGCGGCACCGTGGCCGAGGAGGATTTCGCGGAGCACCTGCGCATGCGCGACCGCGCCATCGCCAGCGACGATCTGGCGGAGGGCCGCCGCGCCTTCCTGGAGCGCCGCCCGCCGACGTTCACCGGGCGGTGAGTTCGGACGTCGGGTTTTCGCTGCGCTCAACCCAACCTACGGGGACGCTCCACGTAGGTTGGGTTGAACCGCAGGTGAAAACCCAACGTCAGGGCTTTGCCGCTCGCCGCGCCCCGGCCACCAGCAGCGCCCCGCCCAGGCCCAGCGCCAGCAGCAGCCCGTAGGACCGCGTGTAGCTGCCGAGCCAGTCGTGCAGCAGCGCGAACAGCGTTGGCGCCACCATCACGCCCATGAAGGTCACGAACATGGCGCCGCCGGTGACGGCGCCGATGCGGCCGGGCGGGCTGAGCCGCGCGATTTCCGCCAGGAAGACGCCGTTCCAGCCGATCGCCGACAGGCCGAGGACGAGGCTGACCGCGATCACCGCCGCCAGCGGCGCCCCCGCCGACAGCGCCATCATCGCGGCCGATCCGGCCATCATCAGCGCGCCCAGCCCGATCAGCACCGCCAGCCCGTCCGCCAGCCGGTCGGCGACGACGCCCCACAGCACGCGCCCGCCGACACCCGCCGCCTGCACGGCGGCCAGCACCATGCCGGCGGTGATCAGGTCGACGCCCAGTTCCGCCACCAGCAGCACCACCAGGAAACCCATCAGGCAGAGCTGCACGCCCGAAAAGCAGAAGGCCGCCAGCGACAGCCGGCGCAGCGGCGCCGAGCGGCCGAGCGCCTTCAGATCCTCGACCGGCAGGCGCAGCAGCGGGGCGGCCGGGTCGCGGTCGTCGTCCAGGCGGGCGCGCATCGGCTGCTCGACGGCGGCGACGGCCAGCGAGGCGACGGCCACGGCGACCA
>DASWVP010000176.1:0-31894 GCA_036401175.1 Azospirillum sp.
CGATCGCCAAGGACAAGCGCGGCGAAGCGCCGTACTCCACCGACGCCAACCTCCTGCACATCTCCTACGAGGGCAAGGCCCTGGAGAATCCGTGGCAGGAGGCGGACGAGGACATGTACACCCGCTCCGTCGCCCCGGAGAAGGCGCCGGACACCCCGACCTACGTCGAGGTCGAGTTCAAGCGCGGCGACGCGGTGGCGATCGACGGCAAGGCGATGTCGCCGATGCAGATCCTGACCGAGCTGAACCGCCTGGGCGGCGAGAACGGCATCGGCCGCCTGGATCTGGTGGAGAACCGCTACGTCGGCATGAAGTCGCGCGGCGTGTACGAGACGCCGGGCGGCACCATCCTGCTGGCCGCGCACCGCGCCATGGAGAGCATCACGCTCGACCGCGGCGCCGCGCACCTGAAGGACGAGCTGATGCCGCGCTACGCCGAGCTGATCTACTGCGGCTACTGGTGGAGCCCGGAGCGTCTGGCGCTGCAAAGCCTCATCGACCAGACGCAGGACGTGGTGAACGGCGTGGTGCGCCTGAAGCTGTACAAGGGCAACGTCACGGTGGTCGGCCGCAAGTCGCCGAACAGCCTCTACCGCCTCGACTACGTCACCTTCGAGGAGGACAGCGTCTACAATCAGAAGGACGCGGAAGGCTTCATCAAGCTGAACGCGCTCCGCCTGCGCCTGGGCGCCATGGCGAAGGCGAACGTGAAGTAAGTTGCGCGTAGGTTGGTGCCAAGCGAAGCGCGGCCCAACGCCCTTTTCCTTGGCGAAGGGTGTTGAGCCGCGCTGGCGTTTGGCACCAACCTACGATTCCTCGCCCGGCCGCGTCAGGAGGTACAGCGCGGCGGCGGCGGCGAGCAGCGCCATGGAGAGGAGCAGGCCGACGCCGTTCTCCTCCAGCAGGGCGACGGCGAACCCGGCCCCGCCGACGACGTAGGCCGCGCAGGTCATGGCGGGGTTGAGCACGGGCGCTGCGGTGGACAGCAGGCGAAGCGTCCGCGATGGGGCGGGGGGCTGCGAATTGGCAGTGTTCATGACAACACCTTGCTGTGAATGAAGGGCAAGGGCAGTCGCGGCGGTTGGGCTCGGTCCGTCGTTTCTCCCGAACAGGACTCATATTTGCTCGCGCGCGCCGGCGGCCAATACCACCGGCGATCGGTTTGTGCAGCGCAAACGGCGTCCGGGACCCGGCCTATCCATGCGGATGGCTTAGGCGGTTGGTTGGGCCTGTCGCCCTTCGGCGTGGCGGCGGAACCGGCCGTCACGCCCGCAAAACTAAGATAAGATCAATGATCTGATCTTAGTGCGCGTCCTTCTCCGGCATCGGCGCCACCGGCAAACCGGCCTCTTTCCACGCCTTGAAGCCGCCTTGCAGGTGGCAGACCGGTTCCAGCCCCATGCGCTGGACCACGTCGGTGGCGAGCGCCGAGCGCCACGCGCTGGCGCAGTAGAAGATGAAGCGCTTGCCCGACGCGAAGACCGGCTTGTGATAGGGGCTGTCCGGATCGACCCAGAACTCCAGCATGCCGCGCGGCGCGTGGAAGGCGCCGGGGATCATGCCCTCGCGCTGCAGCTCGCGCACGTCGCGGATGTCGACGAACACCACATCCGGGGAGCCGTGCAGCGCCAGCGCGTCCTGCGGGGCGATGACCTGGATGCGCGCGTTGGCTTCGGCCAGCAGGTCCTTGTATCCCATCTTCATCGGCATGTGATCCTCCCCGGCGCATTCGGCGCCGCTCGGCTGTTGTCCTTCCGGGCGTTGCGTCGGGCGCCGCCCGCCGTCATGTTTAGCAGGGCTATGCCTCGAGGAGGAGTCATGGGCGGAGTCATGGGCGGAAGCGCAAGCACGGGCACGGAACTGATCGTCGTCAGCCCCGAGCGTCTGGAGGAGGAGGAGCGCCTCGTCCGCCGGCGCTTCTGGGAGAAGGTGCGCGCCAACCTGCGCCGCCTGCCCTTCATCGAGGATCTTCTGGCCGCCTTCTTCTGCGCCACCGATCCGACGACGCCGACCGGTGCCAAGGCGATCCTGCTGGGGGCGCTGGCCTACTTCGTCCTGCCCTTCGACGCCGTGCCGGACTGGCTGCTGATCGCCGGCTTCACCGACGACGCGGCGGTGCTGATGGCGGCGATCCAGGCCGTGCGCGCGAACCTGCGGCCCGAGCATTACGACAAGGCGCGCGCCGCGCTGGATGTGGAGCAGCGGGACGCCGCCTGACCTCAGCCGCGCGCCGCCGCGGCCTCGCGCTGCGCGATGTAGAGCGTCGAGGCGGCGATGATGCCGGCCCCGACCCAGCCCCAGACGTCCATCACCTCGCCGTACAGCAGGTAGGCGAGCAGGGCGGTGAACGGCAGCTTGACGTAGTCGTACGGCATCACCGCCGACGCCTCGGCCAGCTGGAAGGAGCGCGTCATGGCGACGTGGGCGCCGGTCAGCACGCCGCCCAGCACCACCAGCCAGCCTAGCGTCGCCGGGTCCGGCCAGCGCCACACGAACAGCGCCGGCACCAGCGACATCGGCGTCAGCAGCAGCACCATGTAGGTGACCATGGCGGTCGAGGACTCCGAGCGCGCCAGGGTGCGCACCTGCAGCGCGCTCAGCGCCGCGAACACGCAGCTGGCCAGCACCGCCAGCGCCGCGGCGGACAGCGTCTCGGCGCCCGGCCGCAGGATGATCAGCACCCCGGCGAAGCCGACCGCCACCGCCATCCAGCGGCGCAGCCGCACCGCCTCGCCCAGGAACAGCGCGGCCCCCATGGTGGCGAACAGCGGCGTGGTGAAGCTGAGCGCCGTGGCGTCGGCCAGCGGCATGACCGACAGCCCCCAGAACCACGTCAGCATGGCCGCGAGCCCCGTCACCGCCCGCGTGACGTACAGGCGCAGCCGCCCGGTGCGCAACGCGCCAAAGCCGGTGCCGGCGGAGATCCACGCCAGCATGAACAGCAGGCTGAACAGGTTGCGGAAGAACGCCACCTGGAACGGGTGCAGCGCCATCGCCGTATGGCGGATCAGCGTGTTGCCGGCCGCGAAGGCCACGGCGGCCAGCAGCATCCACACCGCGGCCTCGACCGGAGCCGACAGGGGAGATCGGGAGGAAGGCAGGAGCACGGGCGGGGCGGGGCGCTTCGGGCGGGGCGTCAGTGTAGACCATACCAGCCGTCAGCGGCCAGAAGTCCGGCCGTTCGCCCGCTTGCCGGGCGCGCAGCCCTGCACCATCTTCGGCGCATGGAACAGCGGGGGAGGGGCGCCATGACGGCGCACGGACGGCGGATCGGTGCGAGAGCGGCGGCCCCCCTGGCGGCCCCTCTGGTAGCCTTGGCGGCGCTGGGCCTCGGCATCCTGGCCGCCGGTCCGGCGTCCGCTGCCCCGGAAACCCCGCGCCGCTGGTCGGCGGACCTCAAGGCGGCGCGCGTGGCCCTGGCGGTGGAACGGCGGGGCAAGGGGGAGGCGCTGGTCCTCACCGTGACGCCGCTGACCGGCGCCCGCATCGAGCCGCAGGCCGTGCGCATCGACGCGCCGACGCTGGTGCGCCGGCACCTGAAGGGGCGCTTCCCGACCACGGTGCGGGCCGACGGCAAACCCGGCGCCGCCATCCGCGCCGTCCTGCCGCTCGACGCGCCGGGCGCGGTGCGCCTGGGCGATGTTGACAGCAACGACGGGGCCTTGCGCGTCGAGTACCGCGCCTGCACCGCCGGCTCGAAGTCCTGCACGGTGGAGCGCGCCGACATCCCCCTGCGCGCGGCGCCGTAGGCCGCGGTCCTGTTTTTCGAGCCTCGGCGAAACCTACAGCGTCACCCGTCCTTCTCGGAACACGGTCAGGCAGGCGTCGACGACGCGGGCGTCGTAGAGGGTGCCGCGATTTCCGGCGATCTCCCGCAAGGCGGCGTCGATGCCCAGCGCCGCGCGGTAGGGGCGGTGGCAGGCCATCGCCTCGACCACGTCGGCGACGGCGATGATGCGGGCGCCCAGCAGGATCTCCTCCCCCGACAGGCCCTGCGGGTAGCCGGTGCCGTTCCAGCGCTCGTGGTGCTGGCGCACGAGGTCGGCGAGCGGCCAGGGCGCGTCCACCGGCTTCAGGATCTCCCAGCCGGCTTCGGAATGCGACTGGATCAGGCGGTATTCCGCCGTGGTCAGCCGGCCGGAGCGCGTCAGGATCTCCGCCGGGACGCAGACCTTGCCGATGTCGTGCACGGCGCCGGCCATGACGATGCCCTTCACCTCCTCGTCCGGCAGGCCCAGCGCCTCGGCGATGGCGCCCGCCAGTTCGGCGACGCGGCGCTGATGGCCGGCGGTGTAGGGGTCGCGCATCTCCACCGTCGCGGCGATCGCCTGGATCGTCTGTTCCAGCGCCAGTTCCTGCCGCTCGGCCGAGCGCTGCTGGTCGGCGCGCAGGCGCAGCACCGACAGCCCGAAGGCGAGGTCGGCGGCAAGCTCGCTCAGCAGGTCCAGTTCCTCCGGCGTGAAGCCGTCGTCGGCCAGGCCCCAGATGAACAGGTGGCCGAACAGTTCGCCCCGCTCGCCGGCCAGCGGCAGGGCCGCGGCCGCGCCGGCCGGCGCGCCGTCCGCACCGGTGAGGTGGGCGAGGCGCAACGGACGGCCCTTGAGCAGCGGCAGGCCCTCGCGCTGTTCCCACGCCACCACGGCGTCGGCGGCTTCGGCCGGGCGCTCGCCCCAGCAGACCAGGGCGTCGCGCTCAATCGGCAGGGCCTCGCCGTCGGTCGCCACGCAGACCTGCGGATAGCCGCCGGCCTCGACCAGCACGCGGCACATGTCGCGCAGCAGGGCGCCCTCCTCGACGGCGTGGATGATCGTCTGGTTGCAGCCGCTGAGCGCCCGGTGCGCCCGCAGCAGACGGCGCAGCCGTCCGTCCGCCGCCCGGCGTTCGGCCTCGTAGAGCGCGGCGGCCTCGGCGGTGGCCCGTTCGGCGCGCACGCGCGCGGTGACGTCGATCAGGCTGAAGACGACACCGCCGACGCGGCCCCCGTCCGGCTCCCGCACCGGCTGGACGATCCAGTCCCAATAGCTGACGCCGCGCTCGGGGTGGTCGGCGTACTCGAAGGGGCGGGCGTAGGCGCGGTAGGGCTCGCCGGTTTCGACCACGCGGCGGAAGATCCGCTCGTTCTCCGCGTTCGGGTAGAGGTCGAAGTGGTTGCGGCCGGGGAAGAAGCCCTCGTCGCGCCCGTCCGCCTCGGCGTACAGGCGGTTGACCTTCAGGAAGGTGAAGTCGGCGTCCATGTAGGCGACGAGCACCGGCAGGCTGTCGAACAGCCGGTGCAGAAGCTCGGCTTCCGGGGCGACGGCTTTTGGGGCGACGGGGGGTGCGATTTGGGGCGCGGCGGGAAGTGCGGGCACGGGAACCTCCGTCGGTCGTCCCTCGGCGACCGGGCCTCGGCGACCGGACGGCCATTATCCCACATTCGGACGGCCGCGGGTACACGCACACCGCCGCACCCTATTCTTTCGGTTCGCGGCCGGCGTCCCTGGCGTCGCGGGCCTCGCCTTCCAGGGTGCGGCCGGCGTCCTGCAGCCAGCGGCCGGCGCCGCGGGCCACGTCGCCCGCCGCGTCGCTGGCGCGATCGGCGGCCCGGTCGACGGTGCGGCCGATCTCCTCCCCGGTCTTCTCGGCGGTCTGCTGATCATCGCACGCCGCCAGCGCGGGCAGCAGCGCCAACGCCGCCACGGCGGCCAATCGGTGCGGTCGGGTCATCGGTCCATCCTCGTTGCCTTCGATAGGAAGGAAACGGCCGGGAGCGCCGATGGTGCCGGGCGTGTGTTCAGTCCGCCCGTCGCAGCAGGTAGAAGACGTAGCCGTAGCTGGCGCCGAAGCGGCGGTAGAGGTCGATCTCGGCCTGTTCGGCGTCGAGCACCGCCGCCCAGTCCTCGTCGCGCGGGTCGCGTTCGCGGATCTCGGCGATGCGGGCCTCCAGCGGGCCATAATACTCGTCCCACCACGCCGACGGCGGCAGCGTGAACGTGTCCAGCACGCGGTAGCCGGCGCGCGCGGCGGCCTCGCGGTTGGCGGCCTCGGTCGCCATGCGGGGGTAGGCGTCGGCCCAGAACGCCCGCGCGTCGGCCGGCGGGTTTTCGGTCAGCCACGTCAGCTCGCTGAAGGCGGCCAGCCCGCCGGGCTTGAGCAGATGACGCCAGCGCTCCAGCCCCTCGCCGAAGCCGACGATGTAGATGGAGCCTTCGCCCCACAGCAGGTCGAACATCCCCGGCGGGTAGCCGCCCAGGTCGGTCATCGAGCAGCGCTCGGCCCAGGCGCGGCGGCCCAGGCCCGCCTCGTTGATGCGGCGTTGCGCCTCGGCCAGGAAAGGCGGGTGCACGTCGATGCCGGTGACGCGCCCGCCGGTGACGCGCGCCAGCATCATCAGCGACCGGCCGGGGCCGCAGCCGATGTCCAGCGCGACGGGGTCGTCCGGCAGGCCGTGTGGGCGCAGGCGGCGCAACGCCTCCTGCGTGACGGCGTCGGAGCCGGGCGCCTGACGCGGCAGGCCCGCGTGCAGGGCGAAGAAGCGGTCCATGTCCATGGGTCTACTCGGGCATGCTCTGTTCGATCCGGTCCATGTCGTCGTCGGAGAAGCCGAAGTGGTGGCCGATCTCGTGGATGAGCACGTGGCGGATGATGTGGAAGAGGTCTTCGCCGGTCTCGCACCAGTAATCCAGGATCGGCCGGCGGTAGAGGAAGATGGCGTCGGGGCTGGTGCGCACGTCCGACAGGCTGCGGCGCAGCAGGTCGACGCCGCGGTACAGGCCCAACAGGTCGAACGGGCTTTCCAGCTCCATCTCCGCCTCGGTCTCCTCGTCGGGGAAGTCCTCGACGTGGATCAGCACGTCGCCGACGGGGGCGCGCAGCTCCGCCGGGATGGTGTCGAACGCCTCGGCGGCCATGGCCTCGAAATCGACCAGCGTCGGCGGGGCGGTGAAGGGGCGTGCACGGGGTGGGGTCATGAGGCGCAGCCTAGCGGAGCTTGACCCCCGGGCCAAGCGCGGGTAAGTCGAGCGCCTTGGAAACGTCACGAAGGAGACCCCCGATGGCCGAAAAGCTGGTCGGCGCCAGGAGACAAGCGGTGCTGAAGGAACTGCACGGTTGGTCGGAGGTCCTGGAGCGCGACGCCATCCGCAAGACCTACCACTTCGCGGATTTCCCCACCGCCTGGGGCTTCATGAGCCAGGTGGCGCTGCTGGCGGTCAAGCGCGACCACTGCCCGGAATGGTTCAACGACGAAGGCCGCGTCGAGGTGATCCTCTACACCCGCGCCTTCGACGGCGTGACGCAACGGGACGTGGACTTCGCCCACCGCCTGGACCAGATCGCCCCGCAGCACGATCGGTAAGATCAACCGCTTGCATCAACACTGCGCAAGCGGAACGGGGCGTCACGACCCCGCTTCGTCGGCGACGCGGCGGCCCGCTTCATAGCAGTACTGGCTGGCCGGGCGGTGCCAGATCTCGACACCGTCGTGCGGACGCAGGGCCGCCTGCGTGCGGGTGGTGGCGCCGATCCAGCGCAGCGGTGCGTTGCGTCTGGAGAATTGGATCAACCCGTTGATCGTAGAATCCCCATCCACCGACCCGTCCGTTCCGGGCAGGGCGCAGGCCCAGGCCGGGCGGCCGGTGTCGGGCGACAGCGCCACCAGATCGACGGCGCCCTCGGCCAAGCGGGCGTAGACGAGGTTGGGCAGATCGGCCGAGGCCAGCCATTGGCCGATGATGGCGCTCTCGGCCAGCGCCGGGAACAGCGGGTCGTCGGCGGCCACCGGCCCGAACAGCGCGGCGTAGAGGCAGGGGGAGGACAGGTGCACCTTGAAGGTGCGCATGCGCTGGAACCGCCCGCCCTCGGGATGGACGCGCCCCATGCGGATGATCAGGAAGGCCGCCTCCAGGTAATCCAGGTAACGGCGGATGGTGTTCTTGGCGATGCCCGCGCGCTCGGCGATCGCCTCGATCGACACCTCGCGCCCGGTGTTGCGGGCAAGCAGCGCGAACAGCGCGTTCAGCTCCGGCGTGCTGGCGATGCCGGTGAGGCCCGGCTGGTCGTTGTGCAGCAACGCCGGCAGCACGCCGTCGCGCAGGTGGCGGGCGGCGTCGCCGGGGGCCGGGCGCAGCAGCACCGCCTCGGGAAAGCCGCCGCCGTTGATGTAGTGGACGAAGCGCTCGTTCAGCGCGGTTACGTCGCGCACCACGTACATGGGCGGACCCTTGCCGAAGAACATCGGCTCGATCAGGTCGCGCTCGGCCCCGGTGACGCGCAGGTATTCGCAGAAGGTCAGCGGCGGCAGGACGAACAGGACCCCGTCGCGCGGACGCGGCGCACCGCCGCCGGCCAGACTGGCGACGATGCGCAACCCCGGTTGCGCGGCGGCAAGCGCCGCCACCGCCGCCTCCCAGTCGCGCAGGTGGTGCACGCCGTCGAGGAACAGGAAGCCCGGCCGGTCCGGCGTGCGCGCGGCGCCCACCAGCCGGTCGAGGGGTACGCCGTGCAGCGCCGGCGCGTCGAGCGGCACGTACAGGATGGCGCGCGGGTCCACCCCGGCGTCGATCAGCCGGGCGACGGTCTGGCGGATAAGCACGCTCTTGCCGACCCGCCGCGGCCCGGCCAGCAGCAGCGGCGGCGCGTCGGCCGGGCGGTTCACGCGAGCGAAGAACGCCTCGAACAGGGCACGGCGCGGCAGCGCCGCGACATCGGCCTCCACCGCACCGGTCCGCCACCACGGATTGTCCAGCGCCAGCCGCGCCAGAACGTCGGCCTCATCAAGGGTTCGCATGCTGCCCAACACAAGATCAGCAGAGTGATCTTAGGTGTAACCCGAAGGGGGGAGGGGGATCAAGGCGGTGCGGGGCGCTTGTCGTTGGGTTTTCGGCTGGCGCCTCAACCCAACCTACGTGAGGGGTGCATGCGGCCGTAGGTTAGGTTGAACGCAGTGAAAACCCAACGCCGAACGTCCGCCCCTACAGCCAGCCCCGCCGCTTGAAGTACCAGAGCGGCAGGATGCCCGACAGGATCATCAGCCCGATCGCCATGGGGTAGCCGTACTGCCATTGCAGTTCGGGCATGAATTCGAAGTTCATGCCGTAGGCGGACGCGATCAGCGTCGGCGGCAGGAAGGCGACGGCGACCACCGAGAAGATCTTGATGATGTTGTTCTGCTCGATGTTGATGAGGCCCAGCGTGGCATCGAGCAGGAAGTTCGCCTCGTGCGCCAGGAACCCGGCGTGTTCGTTCAGCGAGCGCAGGTCGCGGGTCAGCGTCTTCAGCGCCACCTTCTGTTCCTTGCTCAGCCGCCCGGCGGCCACCGAGGTGAGGAAGGCAACGAGGCGGTCGAGGCCGGCCAGGCTGTCGCGCACCTTGTGCGTCAGGTCACCGGCGCGGCCGATGCCGCGCAGCACGTCCTGTAGCTCGGCCGGCTTCTTGGCGCGGCCGGCGGCGGGGCGGGCATCCAGCGATTCGTCGAAGATGCGGGTGGACAGCGTGTCGATGCGCCCGCCGATCAGCTCCAGCACGTCGGCGACGCGGTCGATGACGGCGTCGAGGATGCCCAGCAGCGCGTCCTCCGCGCTGGCCAGCAGTTCCGGCTGGCGGCCGGTGCGGGCGGCGAAGGTGGCGACCGAGCGCGGCTCGGTGTAGCGCAGCGTGATCATGTGCCGGGGCGTCAGCACGAACGTCAGCTCGCCCTGTTCCGGGTGCGGCGTGTCGGCCCGCGCGATGACCGTCGTGGTCAGGTAGACCGCCTCGCCCTCCAGGTAGAGCTGGCTGGACGCCTCGATCTCCTTCATTTCCTCGCGGGTCGGCAGGTCGCAGCCGGTCAGCGCGCCGACGGCGGCGCGCTCCGCCTCGGTCGGGCGCAGCAGGTCGATCCACACCGTGCCGTCGGGCAGCGGGTCGCCGCGCACGAAAGGCTGTTCGACGACGCGCCCGCCGGAACGGGCGTAGGTCGTTATCAAAGCGCCGCCTCGGCCGGAATCGGCGCTCCGGCGGCGCGGCAGGCGGCGGTCAGCGTGTTCAGCATCAGGCAGGCGATCGTCATCGGCCCGACGCCGCCGGGCACCGGCGTGATCGCCCCGGCCACCCGCTTCGCCTCGTCATAGGCCACGTCGCCGGCCAGCCGCGTCTTGCCCTCGCCCGCCGGGATGCGGTTCATGCCGACGTCGATGACCACCGCGCCGGGCTTCACCCAGTCGCCGCGCACCATCTCCGCCCGGCCCACGGCGGCGACCAGGATGTCGGCGCGCCGGCACTCCTCGGCCAGATCCTTCGTGCGGGAATGCGCCATGGTCACCGTGCAGTCGGCCTGGAGCAGCAGTTGCGCCATCGGCTTGCCGACGATGTTGGAACGGCCGATGACCAGGGCGCGTTTGCCCGACAGGTCGCGGCCCAGCACGTCGCGGATCAGCAGCAGGCAGCCCAGCGGCGTGCAGGGTATGGTGGCGCCGGGCTGGCCGGTCGCCAGCAGGCCGGCGTTGACCACGTGGAAGCCGTCGGCGTCCTTTTCCGGCGCGATGCGGCCCAGCACCCGCGCCGTGTCGATGTGCCGGGGCAGCGGCAGCTGCACGAGGATGCCGTGCACGGCCGGGTCGGCGTTCAGCCGGTCGATGAGGGCCAGCAGCTCGGCCTCGCTCAGGTCCGCCGGCTTGTGGTGGTCGAAGGAGTTCATCCCCAACTCGACCAGCGCCTTTTCCTTGGAGCGGACGTAGACCTGGCTGGCCGGGTCCTCGCCCACCAGCACCACGGCCAAGCCGGGGGTCACGCCATGGCTCGCCTTCAGGTCGGCCACACCCTGCGCGACGCGGGCGCGCAGGCCCGCCGCGAAGGCCTTGCCGTCGATGATCTTCGCCTCGGTCATCGGAGCCCTCATTCGTTCAGATCACGGAGCCAACTGCGCGCCCATGCGGCGCAGGAGATCGGCCGGGTCGCCGGCCACGTGCAGGATCTTGTTGCGGTCGGTCGCCCCGGCCACGACGGTGATGCCGGTCTTCGGTACATGCCACAGCTTCGCCAACAGTTTTATGACAGCCTCGTTGGCCTTGCCGTCTTCCGGCACGGTGGTGACCGACACCTTCAGCGCCTTGCCCCCCGATGCCGTGTCGGCCAGCCCGGAAACGGCGTTGCGCGACGCCTTCGGCGTCACCCGCACCGCCACCCGGACACCGTCCGCCACCGCCGCGAACGGCGAAGCGCTCACATCATCATCCCATAGCGCACGATCAGGCTTTGCAGGAACCACACGCCCAGCAGCGCGATGATCGGCGAGATGTCGATGCCGCCCAGGTTCGGCATGACGTTGCGGATCGGCCGCAGCACCGGCTCGGTCACCCGCTCGAAGAAGTCCATCACCATGTAGACGAAGCGGTTGCGGGTGTTGATCACGTTGAACGCGATCAGCCAGCTGATGACGATGCCGATCAGCAGCACCCATTTGAACAGGTCGAGGATAATGTAGAGGAGCTCGAAAAGCGTGACGATGAGCGGCTGCATGGTCGACCCGGCCTCCACCTGTGCGGTACGCGCCGCACCCTAACCGCCCGCCCGGACGCTGGCAAGGGCCGCGCCGCACGGCCACGCCCGCGGTGGTTCCGGCTTCTTCGCAAATGCGTTTTTCGGCGCTTGACACGGCCATGCCGGATGACCATTATCCCGCCCACGCCGGAACACGGTGCGGTGGGGCCGTAGCTCAGCTGGGAGAGCGACGCGTTCGCAATGCGTAGGTCGGGAGTTCGATCCTCCTCGGCTCCACCAATTCCTCCGGATCACGAAGAAGCGCCCTTTGGGCGCTTTTTTCGTTTTGGCGGTTTTGTCGGCGGTTTTAATGGCCGTCATCCCCGCGCAGGCGGGGATCCACCCGATTCAAGCGCATCGTCGGAAAGCATGGATCCCCGCC
Source organism: Azospirillum sp. (assembly GCA_036401175.1). GTDB lineage: Bacteria > Pseudomonadota > Alphaproteobacteria > Azospirillales > Azospirillaceae > Azospirillum. Next base: position 11,879 of record DASWVP010000176.1, read on the forward strand.
TGCGCGGGGATGACGGCAACAGAGGGGACGGCAGAGGTTACGCCCTACACCCTCACCCACGGCGTCAGCCGCCGTTCGGCCAGCCGCACCAGCGCGGCGAGCGTGAAGTTGATCGCCAGATAGATGGCGCCGGCCACGATGAACACCTCGAACACGGCGTAGCTCTGGGCGATGATCCGGCGGGCGATGCCGGTGACCTCCAGCAGCGTGATGGTGCTGGCCAGCGAACTGGCCTTGACCATCAGGATCACCTCGTTGCCATAGGCGGGCAGTGCCTGCCGGATCGCGACGGGGGCCACGACTCGGCGGAAGGTCAGCCAGCGGCCCATGCCGCAGGCGCGCGCCGCCTCGACCTGCCCGTGCGGCACCGACTGGATGCCGCCGCGGATGATCTCGCTGGTGTAGGCGCCGGTGTTCAGCATCAGCGCCAGCACCGCGCACCAGTACGGCTCGCGCAGGACCGGCCACAGGATGCTCTCGCGAATCGCCGGGAACTGGCCCAGACCGTAGTAGATGAGGAAGATCTGCACCAGCAGCGGCGTGCCGCGGAAGACGAAGACGTAGGCCGCCGCCGCCCCCTCCAGCGCCCGGTTGCCGGACAGCCGCGCCAGCGCCGTGCCCGTGGCCAGCGCCAGCCCCAGGATCTCCGCCAGCGCCACCAGTTGCAGCGTCAGCGGCACCCCGGCGAGCAGGCGGGGCAGGGTGTCCCACATCAGTTGCCAGTTCATCGGCTCAGGCCCTCCGCACGCCGCGCATGGCGCGTTGCTCGGCCCGCTCGAAAACCAGCGTGGAGAGCGTGGTGAGCAGCAGGTACAGCACCGCCGCCGTCGCGTAGAACAGGAAGGGCTGCCGGGTCGAGCCGGAGGCGACGTGCGCCACGCGCATGATCTCGGCCAGCGCCGTCACGGAAATGAGCGAGGTGTCCTTCAGCGTCAATTGCCAGACGTTGCCCAGCCCCGGCAGGGCGAATCGCAGCGTCTGCGGCGCCAGGATGCGGACCAGGATCAGCCAGCGTCCCATGCCGCAGGCCCGCGCCGCCTCGATCTGGCCGTGGGGGACGGACTGCACGGCGCCGCGGATAACCTCCGTCGAATAGGCGCCGGAGATCAGGCCCACGGCGACCACGCCGATGGTGAAGGCGTTGAGCTGGATGAAGCCCTCGTGACCGAACAGGCCGGCCACCGCCTGGACCATGGTGCCGCCGCCGAAGAACAGCAGGTAGATGACCAGCAGCTCCGGCACGCCGCGCACCGCGGTGGTGTAGACCTCGGCCAGCGCCCGCAGGGTCAGGCTGTAGCTGAGCTTCGCCGCCGCGCCGGCCGCGCCGAACACCAGCCCGAGCAGGAACGCCGACACCGCCACGGCGAGCGTCATCGCCGCGCCGCTCAGCAGCTCGTCGCCCCACCCGCTGCTGCCGAAGGCCAGGAGGTCAAGCATTCACAGTCACCCTCGCCCGCCTCCGGTGGGGGAGGGAGGGACCCGCCGAAGGCGGGAGGGTGGGGGCAACGGCCTCCCCGAGAAGCCGTTGCCCCCACCCTCCCCAAGCAAGGCTTGGGGCCCCTCCCTCCCCCGGCGGGGCCGGGGGAGGGCCTTTCTTACTTCACCGAAATGTCGAAGCCGAACCACTGGGTGGACAGCTTGCCCACCGTGCCGTCCTTGGTGGCGTCGGCGATGGCCTTGTCGAACTGCGCCTTCAGATCCGCGTCCGCCTTGCGCAGGCCGACGCCGACGCCCACGCCCAGCACGCCGCCGGTGAGGTTCGGGCCGAACAGCGCCATGGTCTTGGCCTCCTTGGCGATGGCCTCGACCGCCGAGCGGTCGCCGATCATCGCGTCCACCCGGCCGGAGGCGAGGTCGATGCCGGCGTTGTCCAGCTTGTCGTAGGTGCGGATCTCCACCTTCGGCAGGTGCTTCTGCATGAACTCCGCGTGGATGGTGGAGACCTGAACGCCCACCGTCTTGCCCTTCAGCGCCGCCGCCAGCGCGTCGATCGCCTTCTGCTCGGCCGGGTCGACGGTCGCCAGATCGAGGTGCTCGACCCCGGTCTTGACGGCGGCCAGCGGGCCGTTCTTCAGCGTGGCGAAGATCACCGGGTCGCTGCCGTAGGGGCGGGAAAAGTCGATGACCTGCTTGCGCTCGTCGGTGATCGACATGCCGGCCATGATGGCGTCGAACTTGCCTTGCTGAAGCGCGGGGATGATGCCGTCCCAATCCTGCGCCACGACCTCGCACTCGGCGTTCATGCGCTTGCACAGTTCCTTGGCCAGATCGGGCTCGAAGCCGACGAGCTTGCCCGAGGCGTCGGTGGCATTCCACGGCGCGTAGGCGCCCTCCGTGGCGATGCGGATCTTCTTCCATTCCTTGGCGTCGGCGGCACCGCCCGTGAAGGCCAGGGCGACGGCGCCCAGCGCCAGCGCAACGATCGTCTGTCTCACCTGTTTCTCCATTTCTTGTTGTCCCTGTTCAACATCATCAGCCGGGATTCGGCAGGTGGCGCGCCAGGAACTGCCGGACCCGGTCGGATTCGGGGTTCAGCAGCACCCGGTCGGGCGGCCCCTGTTCTTCGATTCGTCCCTGGTGCAGGAACACCACCTCCGACGACACCTCGCGGGCGAAGGCCATCTCGTGCGTCACCAGGATCATGGTGTTGCCCTCCTCCGCCAACTGGCGGATGACCAGCAGCACCTCCCCCACCAATTCGGGATCGAGGGCGGAGGTCGGCTCGTCGAACAGCATCACGCGGGGCTGCATGGCCAGCGCGCGGGCGATGGCCGCGCGCTGCTGCTGCCCGCCGGAGAGCTGCACCGGGTACGACTCGGCCTTGTCGAGGATGCCGACCTTGTCCAGCAGCATCCGCGCGCGCTCCACCGCCTCGGCCCGCCGCACGCCCAGGACGTGTACGGGCGCCTCGACGATGTTCTGCAGGACCGTCATGTGGGTCCACAGGTTGAAGCTCTGGAACACCATGCCCAGGCGCGTGCGGATGCGCTCCACCTGACGCGGGTCGGCCGGCACGGTGCGGCCGCCGCGGCCCTGTTTCAGCCGGATCTCCTCGCCGCCGATGACGACGCGGCCCTCGTCCGGCACCTCCAGCATGTTGATGCAGCGCAGGAGCGTGCTCTTGCCCGACCCGGACGAGCCGATCAGCGTGACGACGTCGCCTTCCCGCGCCGTCAGCGACACGCCCTTCAACACCTCCAGCGCGCCGAAACGCTTGTGCAGGCCATCGATGAGGACAGCCTCGGGCGCGTTGGGGTCGATCGGTCGGTGCATGCGGGCGGGCCGTGGTGGAGTCCGGGCGTCACACACAAGCTAGACCGGCGAATCCCCGGCGCAAAGCGGATATTCGTCCGACGCGCGCCTTACCAAAGCAAGAGCACGAGCACCTGCGGCGCCAGGATGCGCAGGCACATCACCAGCGGGTACACGGTGGCGTAGGCCAGAGCCGGCGCTTCCGACGTCGACAGCGCGTTGGCGAAGGCCAGTGCCGGCGGGTCGGTCATGCTGCCGGACAGCAGGCCGCACGCCGTCAGGTAGTTCAGCTTGCCCACCGCCAGCGCGTAGAACCCGACGATCAGCAGCGGCACCAGCGTGATGAGGACGCCGTACAGCATCCAGCTCAGCCCCTGGCCCTCGATCAGCGTCTCGACGAACCGGCCGCCCGACATCAGCCCGACCACCGCCAGGAACAGCACGATGCCGATCTCGCGCAGCGCCGTGTTCGCGGCCGGCGGCATGAACCACACCAGTGGCCCCAGCTTGCCCAGCCGCGACAGCAGGATCGCCGCCACCAGCGGGCCGCCCGCCAGCCCCAGCTTCATCGGCGCCGGCATGCCCGGCACGTACAGCGGGATGGAGCCCAGCAGGATGCCCAGCGCGATGCCGATGAACACCGGAATGAACTCGACCTGCTGGAGCCGGCGCTGCGAGTTGCCCATCAGCGTGGCGACGCGGCCGAGGTCGGCCGGGTTGCCGATGGCCGTCAGGATGTCGCCGAACTGCAGCTTCAGCGCCGCCGAGGGCACCAGTTCGATGCCGGCGCGGTTGACCCGGCTGATCACCACGCCGTAGGCGTCGGCGACGTCGAGCTGGGCGATGGACTTGCCCAGAACGTGCGCGTTCGTCACCACCAGCCGGTCCCAGCGGATGTCGGTGCCCTTGGTGGTGAGCGGGCGTTCGTACTCCTGCCCCAGATAGACCTTGAGCTTTTCCAGCTTCGGACGTGGCCCGACGAGGTGGAGGACATCGCCCGCCTGGACGACCGTGCCGGGTTGCGGCACTTGCAGCGCGCCGTCGCGCAGCAGGCGCGACGCGATCACGCCGTCGTTGCCCAGGATGTCCTTCAGGAACGTGCCGGCGACGCCGGGGGTGCGCACGGCGACGTCCAGCGTCTCCAGGTTCGCCACCTCGGCCCGGCGCTGCCTTTCGAAGGCGGCGGCCTCCCGCGCGGTGTCGATGCGGAACACCGCGCGCAGCACCGCCATGGTCAGCAGGATGCCGGCGATGCCGAACGGGTAGGTGACGGCATAGCCCAGGCTGGGCAGGGCGCGCTGGTCGGCCGGGGCGCCGACGGCCGACAGGATCTCCTGCGCGGCGCCCAGCGAGGGCGTGTTGGTCACCGCCCCCGAAAAGACGCCCAGCACCGCCGGCAACGGCGCCCCGGTGACCAGATGGATCGCCGCCGCCGTCGCCCCGCCCAGGATGACGATGGACGCCGCCATCAGGTTCAGCCCCAGCCCGGCGCGCTTGAGCGCCGCGAAGAAGCCGGGGCCGACCTGGATGCCGATGGTGTAGACGAAGAGGATCAAGCCGAACTCGCGCACGAAATGCAGGACGTGCGCGTCGAACGCCACGCCGGCCTCGCGCGCCAGATGGCCGGCGGCGATGCCGGCGAACAGCACGCCGCCGATGCCCAGCCCCACCCCCTTCACCTTGACGTGGCCCAGCGCCAGTCCGGCGACGGCGACGATGCTGAGCGCCAGCACGACGCGGGCGACGTCCGACAGGCCGTTGAACATTTCAAGCAGAAGATGCATGGCGGTGGCGTCCTGGCTGGGCGGGTTGTCCCGCATATCAATGCGCCGGTAGCCGGTTTGGGCCCCGCGCGCAAGAGGGGGAGGCCGCCCCCTTCGGCGCATAAATCAAAATTTCGCCACTTTCTCGCCCTATCCCAGTCACAGGGGCCGGGCATCGTGCCCACAGACAGGACGCGCAAGCGTCCATTAGCCCCCACGACCTCGGACACCGTACCCCCGGTGTCCCCAGCCAGGCCCCGGCTGGAGAACGCGGCCACCGCCAGAGCCCCCGGCGGTGGCCGTTTCTTTTCGGCGGCCTTTCTTTTTGGCATGGCGGCGGCCTGTGCTATAGCTCCGCACCTGATTCCGCCCGCCCCGCCATGCAGCCCCGCCGCACCCCGCCCATGCCCGATTTCGCCGGAACCGACCTGACCTGTCTGCGTGGCGACCGGCTGGTGTTCACCGGCCTGGACTTCCGCATCGCGCCGGGGGAGGCGCTGCTGCTGCTCGGCCCCAACGGATCGGGCAAGTCGAGCCTGCTGCGCATGATGGCCGGCTTCCTGCGCCCGTGGCGCGGCGCGCTGGCCTGGGACGACCTGTCGGTCGCCGACGAGCCGGACGGGCACCGCCGGCGCGTGCACTACGTCGGCCACCTCGACGCCGTGAAGCCGGTGCTGACCGCCGCCGAGAACCTGGCCTTCTGGGCGGCGCTGGGCGGGGCCGCCGATCCGGCGGCGCACGCGCTGTCGGCCCTGGAACGGCTGGGCGTGCCGCACATCGCCGGGGTGCCGGGCCGTTACCTGTCGGCCGGGCAGAAGCGCCGGCTGAACCTCGCGCGCATCCTCGCCGCGCCGGCGCCGCTGTGGCTGCTGGACGAGCCGACCGTGGCGCTCGACCGCGCCGCCGTGGCGCTGCTGGAAGGCGTCATCGCCGAACACCGCGCGGGCGGCGGCATGGTCGTGCTGTCCACGCACGCCGATGTCGTCCTGCCCGGCGCCGCCACCCTGCACCTCGATGACTTCACGCCGCTGTCCGCCGAAGACGAGGACGAGGACGAGCTTTCCGAGGAGGACGCCGCATGAACCGCTTCCTGACGCTGGTCGGGCGCGACCTGCGGCTGGCGCTGCGACAGGGCTCGGACGCCACCATCGCGGTGATGTTCTTCGTGCTGTGCGTGGTGCTGTTCCCCTTCGGCGTCGGGCCGGAACCGAACATCCTCGCGCGCATCGCCGCCGGGGTGATCTGGGTGGCGGCGCTGCTGGCGTCGCTGTTGTCGCTGGAGCGGCTGTTCCAGACCGACTACGAGGATGGCTCGCTGGAGCTGCTGGCGCTGTCGGCCCTGCCGATGGAGGCGGTGGTGCTGGCCAAGACGCTGGCGCACTGGCTGGTCACCGGCGTGCCGCTGATCGTCGCCGCGCCGATCCTGGCCGTGCTGCTGAACATGGAGCCCGCCGGCTTCGGCGTGCTGGTGCTGACGCTGGCGGTGGGCACGCCGCTGCTCAGCCTGATCGGCGCCATCGGCGCGGCGCTGACGCTGGGCGCGCGGCGCGGCGGGGTGCTGCTGTCGCTGCTGATCCTGCCGCTGTACATCCCCGTGCTGATCTTCGGCGCCGGCGCCATAGACGCCGCCATCACCGGCCTGACGCCGCGCCCGCACCTGCTGATCCTGTCCGGTCTGCTGGCCGCCGCCCTGCCGCTGGCCCCCTGGGCCGGCGCGGCGGCGCTGCGGCAGGCGATGGAGTAGGTCAGGCGATGTCGGCGAGCGTCAGGACCGTTCCTTGGAACGCCGTCTCTCGTTGGGACGCCGCAACCAGACGCCGGTCGGCTGTGACGACAGGAACGCGGTGGCGTTGGCCCAGTGCGAGATACAGACAGTCGTAGACCGGATGATCGAGGATTCCGGAGAGACGATAGGCATCGTCAACGAGGTCGGCATCGCAAGTCCAGGTCACCGGCGCACGCCTCAGGGTGACCATGGCTTGCGAGGCGGTGGCTGGCGTCAGCTCGGTTCGACGGACGTGCTTCCATAAGATGTTCGCCACCTCGACCTGGAGGAATTCGGGCGCGAGAAACGCCCATTGTCCTGCCATCATCCGTGCGTGCGCGCTGTCGGCTTCGCTGATCACCCATTTCACGGCGATACTGGAATCCACGACGATCGCCGGCTTTACCGCCGTCACGGTTCACCGACCTGATCCGAACGTTCCTGCCGCATCTGGCTGACGATTTCACCGCTGTCGGAGACGACGCGGTTGCCGAAACTCGCCCGCAGACGATCCGCACGCTCCCAGAATTCCTCCGGGGTGAGGGGCGATGCCGGCTGTACGGTTCGCGCCAGAATGTTACGGACTTCGTCCTCCAGCGACCGGCCGGCTGCCGTCGCGCGCTGCTCCAGCGCCTGCAGCAGCGAATCATCGACGTTTCGGACGGTGATCATGCCCATGGAACCCTCCCGGTCTGCGCAGCCCTGATTCTACCAGACCCGTCCCGCCCCTGCCAGCCGTCACCCTCCACCCTTCGATTCGCGAGTCCTCCTGACAAAGATCAAGGCGAAACCCCTCGCTCTCGGGCAGATGTGCGCCTATATCGACCGGACAGAACCGGAGCCTGCCGGAGTACGCCGATCCATGCGCCTGGACTATTTCGCCAATCCCGCCCGCTTCCAGCGCCTGTCGGCGCTCGTGCTGCCGTGGAGTGCGGGGGCCACTGTCATCCTGCTGATCGTCGGGCTGTACCTCAGCCTGTTCGACAGCCCGCCCGACTACCAGCAGGGCGACACCGTGCGCATCATGTACGTCCATGTGCCGGCCGCCTGGATGAGCATGTTCGTCTATTCCAACATGGCGCTGTCCGCCGCCGTGGGGCTGGTGTGGAAGCACCCGCTGGCCGACCTGTTCTCCAAGGCCGCGGCACCGGTGGGCGCCGGCTTCGCCTTTGTCTGCCTGATCACCGGCTCGCTGTGGGGGGCGCCGATGTGGGGCACCTGGTGGGTGTGGGACGCGCGGCTGACCAGCATGCTGATCCTGTTCTTCCTGTACCTGGGCTACATGGCGCTGGTGAACGCCTTCGACGATCCGCAGCGCGGCATGAAGGCGGGCAACGTGCTGCTGCTGGTGGGCATCGTCAACGTGCCGATCATCAAGTTCTCGGTCGACTGGTGGAACACGCTGCACCAGCCCTCCAGCGTCATGAAGATGGGCGGGCCCAGCATCGCCTCGTCCATGCTGATTCCGCTGCTGGTCATGGCGGTGGCCTTCACCGCCTACTTCATCACGGTCGTGCTGCTGCGCATGCGCGCCGAGATCGTCCAGCGCAAGATCCAGACGCTGCGCCTGAGCGAGGCGCAGGGCTGACGGGTGAGACAATGTTGCGCCGCAACATAAGGAAAGCCTTGAAAGCGCCGCATGGATCGACTTCATTTGGAACAGTTTCCTGTACGGACGACTGAGCGCCATGGCTGAGTTTTTCACAATGGGCGGTTACGCCGCCTACATCTGGCCCGCCTACGCGGTGGCGGCGGTGGTGCTGGCCGGCCTTCTGGTCGCCACGCTGAAGACGCTGCGCGCCAGCGAAGCGACGCTGAAGGCGCTGGAGGGCAGCCGCGGACCGCGGCGCCGCAACCGGAAGGACGGCGCGCGGCGGGAAGCCGCGGGGCACGAGGCCGCCGCGGGAGTGAGTGAAGGATGACACGCAAGAAACGCCGCCTTTACATGCTGTTCCTGGCCCTGCTGGGGCTAGGCACGGCGACCGCGCTGACGCTGACCGCGTTCCAGGACAACATCGTCTTCTTCTTCAGCCCGACCGACCTGCAGGCGCAGCAGGCGCAGGGCAAGGCGGTGGGCGACCGCAGCTTCCGCCTGGGCGGGCTGGTCGAGGACGGCAGCTTCAAGCGCCTGCCCGACGGCATCAGCTATGAATTCCGCGTGACCGACACGGTCAACACCGTGCAGGTCGCCTACCGCGGCCAGTTGCCCGACCTGTTCCGCGAAGGGCAGGGCGTGGTGACCGAGGGCAAGCTGCGCCCCGACGGCGTGTTCGTGGCCCGCGAGGTGCTGGCCAAGCACGACGAGAACTACATGCCGCCCGAAGTGACCGACGCGCTGAAGCGCGCCGACCACTTCAAGGAAACCGCCAAGACCGTCAAACAGTGAGGGCGCCGTGATCCCCGAACTCGGCCATTACGCGCTGGTGCTCGCCCTTTTCGTGGCGATCGTCCAGGCCACCCTGCCCATGGTGGGGGCGGCCACCGGCAACGCGGCCTGGATGGCCGTGGCGCGCCCGTGCGCCTTCGCGCAGGCCGGGCTCGTCCTGCTGGCCTACGCCGCGCTGACCTGGGCCTTCGTGGTGTCGGATTTCAGCGTGCAGAACGTGGTCAGCAACAGCCACTCGCTGAAGCCGATGCTCTACAAGATCTCCGGCGTGTGGGGCAACCACGAGGGGTCGATGATCCTGTGGGTGGTCATGCTGGCCGCCTTCGGCGCGGCGGTGGCCCTGTTCGGCCGCAACCTGCCGCCCACGCTGAAGGCCCGCGTGTTGTCGGTGCAGGGGCTGATCGGCGTCGGCTTTCTGCTGTTCGTGCTGGTCACCTCCAACCCGTTCATCCGCGTCATCCCGCCGCCGCTGGACGGGCGCGACCTCAACCCGCTGCTCCAGGATCCCGGCCTCGCCTTCCACCCGCCGTTCCTCTACGCCGGCTACGTCGGCTTCTCGATGGCCTTCTCCTTCGCGGTGGCGGCGTTGATCGAGGGGCGCGTCGATCCGGCCTGGGCGCGCTGGGTGCGGCCGTGGACGCTGGCCGCGTGGTCGGCGCTGACCATGGGCATCGCCATGGGCTCGTGGTGGGCGTACTACGAACTGGGCTGGGGCGGCTGGTGGTACTGGGACCCGGTCGAGAACGCCTCGCTGATGCCGTGGCTGGCCGGCACCGCGCTGCTGCACTCGGCCGTGGTGGTCGAGAAGCGCGACGCGCTGAAGACCTGGACCATCCTGCTGGCGATCATCACCTTCTCGCTGTCGCTGATGGGCACCTTCCTGGTGCGCTCGGGCATCCTCACCTCGGTGCACGCCTTCGCGGTGGACCCGGCGCGCGGCATCTTCATCCTGGTGCTGCTGCTGATCGCCACCGGCGGCTCGCTGCTGCTGTACAGCGTGCGCGCGCCGACGCTGAAGGCCGGCGGTCTGTTCGCCCCGGTCAGCCGGGAAGGGACGCTGGTGCTGAACAACCTGCTGCTGTCCACGGCCACGGCGACGGTGTTCATCGGCACGCTGTACCCGCTGTTCCTCGACGTGCTGGAACTGGGCAAGGTGTCGGTGGGCGCGCCGTTCTTCAACGCCACCTTCATCCCGCTGGCCATCCCGATGGTCGTGGCGATGGTGGTCGGCCCGATGATGTCGTGGAAGCGCGCCGACCTGCCGGGCGCGCTGAGCCGCCTGTGGTTCGCCGCGCTGGCCGCCGCCGCGTGCGCCGCCGTCGCGGCGTGGATGACCGGCGGGCCGTGGCTGGCGCTGGTCGGCATCGGGGTGGGCGCCTGGGCGATCGTCGGCTCGGTGGTCGAGCTGGCCGAGCGGGTGCGCCTGTTCCGCATCCCGCTGGGCGACTCCTGGACCCGCACGGCCAACCTGCCGCGCAGCGCCTGGGGCATGACCATCGCGCACGCCTCCGTCGGCCTCGCCATCCTGGGCATGACCGGCACCTCGGCGTGGCAGTCGGAGGTCATCAAGGCCATGCGGCCGGGCGACAGCGCCGACATCGCCGGCTACACCGTCACCTTCGACGGCGTGCGGCAGTCGGAGATCGACAACTTCCGCAGCGACATGGGCGCCTTCACCGCCCGCCGCGACGGCGCGGTGATCGCCACGCTGTCGCCGGAGCGGCGCTTCTACCCCGTCTCGCGCATGACCACGACGGAGGCCGCCATCCACACCACGTGGCTGGCCGACGTCTACGTCGCGCTGGGCGACCCGAACGAGGCGGGGGCGTGGACCGTACGCCTCTACCACCACCCGCTGGTGCCGTGGATCTGGATCGGCGGCGTCGGCATGATGCTGGGCGGTCTGGTGTCCTTGAGCGACCGGCGCTTCCGGATCGGCGCGCCGGAACGCCGCGCCGGCAAGGCCGCCGCCGGCGGCGCCACCGTCCAGCCCGCGGAGTGACGAGTTCATCATGCGCCGCCTGTCCTACCTCCTGCCGCTCCTCCTTTTCTTCGTCGTCGGAGCGGCGTTCTTCTACGGCTTCGAGCGCGACCCGCGCGACATCCCGTCGGTGCTGATCGACAAACCGGTGCCGGAGTTCGCGCTGCCGCCGCTGCCCGGCCGCGCCCAGGGGCTGGCCAGCGCCGACCTGAAGGGCGACGTGCAGCTGGTCAACGTCTTCGCGTCGTGGTGCATCCCCTGCAAGGCGGAGCACCCGATCATCGCCCGTCTGGCGCGCGAGGCCGGCGTGCCGGTGCGCGCCATCAACCACAAGGACAAGCCGGCCGACGCGCTGGCCTGGCTGAAGACCAACGGCGACCCGTACACCAGCATCGGCGCCGACGCCGACGGCCGCGTGTCGATCGACTGGGGCGTCTACGGCGTGCCGGAGACCTTCCTGATCGACCGCCAGGGCCGCATCCGTTACAAGCACGTCGGCCCGCTGACCCCGGCCGTGGTGGAGGAACGGATCCTCCCGATGGTCAAGGAGCTTCGCAAGGGATGAAGGCGCTTATCCTCGCCCTGGCCACGGCCGCGCTGATCGCGGCTGGGCCGGCCCACGCCGTGCAGCCCGAAGAGGTGCTGCCCGATCCGAAGATGGAAGACCGCGCGCGAGAGATCTCCAAGGAGCTGCGCTGCCTCGTCTGCCAGAACCAGTCGATCGACGATTCCAACGCGCCGCTGGCGCGCGACCTGCGCGTCATCGTGCGCGAGCGCCTCAAGGCCGGCGATTCGAACGATCAGGTGATGGGCTACGTTACCGACCGCTACGGCGACTATGTGCTACTGAAACCGCCGTTCAAGGCGACGACGCTGCTGCTGTGGGTGGGGCCGTTCGTGATGTTCGCCGGCGGCGCCGTGGCCGTCGCCATGTATCTGCGCCGCCGCCAGGGACCGGGCGGCGCCGACACCGCGCCGCTGACCGAGGACGAGCGCCGGCGCCTCGATGCCCTGTTGGGCAAGGACGGAGCCTGATGCTGTTCTGGATCGTCGCGGCGGCGCTGACCGCCGCCGTGGTGCTGCTGATCGTGCCGCCGCTGCTGAGGCCGCGCGCCGCCGCCGCCGACCGCGCCGCCTATGACCTGGAGGTCTACCGCGACCAGCTCTCCGAGCTGGAGCGGGACGAGGCCCGCGGCCTGATCACCGGGGCGCAGGCCGCCGCCGCCCGCGCCGAGATCGGCCGGCGCATGCTGCTGGTCGCCGGGGAGACGCCGCAGGCCGCCACCGCGCCGCGCGGCACCCGCATCATCGCCGCCGCCATCGCCATCGCCATCCCGATTGGCGCGCTGGCCGTCTACCTGCCGCTCGGCCATCCGGATATGCCGGCGATGCCGCTCGCCTCGCGCAAGCAGGAGACCGAGCAGGCGCACGGCGGGCCGCCGCCGCAGGTCGCCGCCGCCCTGGAAAAGCTGATCCAGCATCTGGCGGACAATCCCACGGACGTGCGCGGGTGGGACCTGCTGGGCCGCACCTACGCCCGTGCCGGCAAGTACGAACAGGCGGCCGAGGCGTTCCGCCGCGGCCTGGACGCCGCGCCCGGCGACGTCGAGCTGTCCGCCGCCTGGGCGGAGATGGCGATCAACGCCAACGACGGCATCGTGCCGGAGGCTGCCCGCACCGCCCTCGAGATGGTGCTGACCAAGGAACCGAAGGACCCGCGCGCGCGCTTCTATCTGGCGCTCGCCCGCCAACAGGCCGGCGACGTGCAGGGGGCGCTGGACCGCTGGCGCGCGCTGATGGCCGAGACGCCGGCCGACGCCCCCTGGCTGCCCGCCGTGCAGGCGCGCATCACCGAGGCGGCGCAGCGCCTGAACCTCGACCCCGCCAAGATCATGCCGACGCCGCTGCCGCCGGAAACGGCGCAGGACCAGTCCGAGGGCATGGACGCCGAGCAGAAGGCCATGGTGCGCGGCATGGTCGACACGCTGGCCGCCAAGCTGGCCGACAACCCCGCCGACGTGGACGGCTGGAAGCGCCTCGCCCGCTCCTACACGGTGCTGGGGGAGCACGACAAGGCGGTGCAGGCGGCCAAGCGCGCGGTGGATCAGGCGCCCAAGCGCCCCGACATCCTGCTGGCCTACGCCGACACGCTGCTGGCCCGTGGGCCGCAGGCCGGCGGCACGGACATGCCGGCGGAGGCGGTGAACGCGCTGCGCGAGGTGCTGGCCGCCGAGCCGGCGAACCGCGAGGCGCTGTGGCTGCTGGGCATGAACGCCGCCAACACCGGCCGCAAGGACGAGGCGGCCGAGTTGTGGGGCCGCCTGCTGCCGCAGCTCGACCCCAAGGACCCCGACCACGCCTTCGTCCGCCAGCGCCTGGACGCCCTCAAGGCTGGTGGCTGAGGCGAAACGCGCGCGGGTTGGGGGTTTCCGGATGCGGAGTCACATCAGCGCCGCCACCCGCCGCTGCAACTCGGGCACCAGCTCGGCCTCGAACCATGGGTTCTTCTTCAGCCACGCCGTGTTGCGCCAGCTTGGGTGCGGAAGCGGAATGAACTCCGGCCCATACTCCCGCCACGCCGCCACGGTGTCGGTCATCGTCCGTTCGCGGCGCTCGCCCAGGTAGTGCGCCTGCGCGTAGGCGCCGATCAGCAGCGTCAGCCGCACCGCCTCGAAGGCCGGGCGCAGCTTCGGGTGCCACAGCGGCCCGCATTCCGGGCGCGGCGGATGGTCGCCGCCCTTCGGGTTGGTGCCCGGAAAGCACAGCCCCATGGGCAGAACGGCGATGCGGGATTCGTCGTAGAAGCGCTCGCGGTCCATCGCCAGCCATTGCCGCAGCCGGTCGCCGGACGGGTCGTTCCACGGAATGCCGGTGGCGTGCACGCGGGCGCCCGGCGCCTGTCCGACGATCAGCAGCCGCGCCGTCGGGCTGCCGCGCAGCACCGGCCGGCAGCCGTGCGGCAGGTGCGCCGCGCACAGCCGGCAGGCGCGCGCCTCTTCCATCAGCCTGTGCAATTCCGTCATCGAAACGATTTTATGCCTCGGCCAGCAAGCGGCGCACGAAGGCGGGCACCGCCGTGCCGGCCGGGCCATGGATGGCCTCGGCGAACTGGGTGGCTCCGGCCGAGGGCTCCAGGTTCAGCTCCACCGTGTGGGCGCCGCCGGCCCGCGCCTCGGCCACGAAGCCGGCCGCCGGGTAGACGTTGCCGGACGTGCCGATCGACACGAACAGGTCGCAGTCGGCCAGCGCCGCCATGATCCGCTCCATGTGGTAGGGCATCTCGCCGAACCACACGACGTCTGGGCGCAGGCCGCCCTTGCGCGTGCAATGCGGGCAGACGTCGTCGACCGACAGGTCGTGCCGGCACTCCCGCACCGTGCGGCAATGGGCGCAGACCGCCTTCAGCAACTCGCCGTGCATGTGGACGAGGTTGCGGCTGCCGGCGCGTTCGTGCAGGTCGTCGATGTTCTGCGTCACCACCAGCACGTCGCCGCGCCAGCGCCGTTCCAGTTCGGCCAGGGCGGCGTGGGCTGGGTTCGGCTGCACCGCCGCGTCGAGCAGCCCGCGCCGGCGGGCGTTGTAGAACGCGTGCACGCGCTTCGGGTCGCGGGCGAAGGCCTCGGGCGTGGCGACATCCTCGATGCGCACCGTGGCCCAGATGCCGTCGGCGTCGCGGAAGGTGTGCAGCCCGGATTCGCGGGAGATCCCGGCCCCGGTGAGCACGACGATGGAGGCGTTGGACAGCAGGCGCATAGGGGTTCCTGCGGGTTGGCGGCTGGCGGTCGGGCGGGAAAGCCTGTTACATCGGTGCGGGGGAAACGAAATCCAAGGAGGCGGGATGGTCAAGGTCCTGTTCGTCTGCACGGGCAACATCTGCCGGTCGCCGACCGCGGAGGGCGTGTTCCGCGCCCTGGTCCGCGAGGCCGGGCTGGACGGCCGCATCGCCACTGATTCCGCCGGCACGCACGACTATCACGTGGGCGAGGCGCCCGACCGCCGCAGCCAGGCGGCGGCGAAACGCCGCGGCGTCGACCTGTCCGACCTGCGGGCGCGCCGCGTGGCGGCGGACGACTTCACCCGCTTCGACTACGTGCTGGCCATGGACCAGGGCCATCTGGCGCAGCTCCAGCGCTTGGCGCCGCCGGATTCGGCCGCCGAGGTGCGCCTGTTCATGGACTACGCCCCCGCCGCCCCGCGCCGCGACGTGCCCGACCCCTACTACGGCGAAGGCAGCCACTTCGACGAGGTGCTCGACCTTGTGGAAGCCGCCTCGCGCGGCCTGCTGGAGCACATCCGGCGGGAACGGCTGTGATCCCGGCCGCCGTCCGCTCCCTCATCGAAACCACCACCGGCCAGCCGGTCGTCGCCGTCCGGCCGCTGTCCTCCGGGCACAACGCGGCGCTGGTCACGGTGACGCTGGCCGACGGATGTCGGCTGGTCGCCAAGGTCGGGCGCGGGCTGGAGGCGGAGGGCTTCATGCTGCGCCATCTGGCCGAACACGCCCGCCTGCCGGTGCCGGCCGTACACCACAGCGACGACACGCTGCTGCTGATGGATTTCATCGAAGGCGGCGGCCCGCTCACGGCCGCGGCGGAGGAGCACGCGGCGGAGCTGGTGGCCGGCCTGCACGGCATCACCGCGCCCCGCTACGGCTTTGCGCGCGGCACGCCGATCGGCCCGCTGCTGCAACCCAACGTGGAAAGCGACGACTGGGTCGCCTTCTTCCGCGACCGGCGCCTGCTGTACATGGCGCGCGCGGCGCTGGACGAAGGGCGGATCGACGCCGCCCTGATGGCGGGCTTCGACCGGCTGGCGGAACGCCTGCCGGAGCTGATCGGCGAGCCGGCGCCGCCGTCGCTGATCCACGGCGACCTGTGGGGCGGCAACGTGCTGGCCGCCGACGGACGCATCGCCGGCTTCATCGATCCGGCGCTGTACCACGCCGATCCAGAGGTGGAACTGGCCTTCACCACGCTGTTCGGCACCTTCGGCGCGGCGTTCTTCCGCCACTACGGCGCGTTGCGCCCGTTGCGTCCCGGCTTCTTCGAGGTGCGGTGCGAGCTGTACAACCTCTATCCCCTGCTGGTGCACGTGCGCCTGTTCGGCGGATCCTACGTCGGCGCGGTGGCGCGCACGGTCCGGCGTTTCGTGGGCTAAACCCGCCCGACATCGACAACCCAGGGTGACACGCCGCGCGGATGCGCTATGGTGTCCCGTGATCATCCCTGGAGCCCTGGCTTGAGCGCGCAGACCCCGCCCGGCGTCCTCGACGGCATCGCCCTTTTCGACGAGTTCACGCCCGCCGAGCGCGCCGTGCTGGCCTCGCGCGGCCACATCGTCACGGTCGAGCCCGGCATCGTCCTGGTGCGGGAGGGCGACGAGGCCGACGCGCTCTACGTCCTGTTGGAGGGCGAGGTGCGCGTGCTGCGCCGCGACCCGGCCGGCCACAGGGTCGAGCTGGCGCGGCGCCGGACCGGACAGTGCTTCGGCGAGATGGCGCTGATCGACGGCGGCCTGCGCTCCGCCACCATCGAGACGGCGACGTTCTGCCGCCTGTTCGCCCTGCGGCGCGACGTCTTCCTGGAGGTGGTCGCGCCGGCCCCGCACCTGCTGCGCAAGCTGTTGCGCGACCTCAGCCACAAGATCCGCGACTCCTCCGAACGGCTGGTGCGCGAGGACCTGGAGGGCCGCATGCGCGCGGCCGAGGCGGAACTGGCGCGCCACCGGGCCATCGTCCAGGCCGTCACCGGGCTGGCGCACGAGCTGAACACGCCCCTGGGCGTCTGCGTCACCGCCGCCAGCCACATCGAGGCGATGGCGGACCCAAGGGACGGCCTGCTCGGCGAGCCGGCGGCGCTGCTGCGCGACAACCTCGCCCGCGCCGTCACGCTGGTCGAGGCGTTCACCGCCATCGCCGCCAGCCAGCACGCCGGCCCGCCGGACGACGTCGACCTCGCCGAGGTGTGCGAGCACGCCGCCGCCCTGTTCGCCATGGAGCGGCCGGCGGCCCGCCTCGCGGTCACCGTGCGCACCGGCGCCGCCCGGCCCTGGCGCGGCCACCGCAGCCATCTGGAATGCGTGCTGGTCGAACTGTTCGCCAACGCCGCCGCCCACGCCTATCCGCCCGGCAACAGTGGGGCGGGCAACGGCGGGGCGGTGACGGTCACGGTGGAGGCGGGGGAGATCGACCACCGTCCGGCCTGGACCATCGCCGTGCGCGACGATGGCGCCGGCATCGCGGCGGACGCGTTGCCGAAGCTGTTCGACGCCTTCTACACCACGGCGCGCGGGCGCGGGCACAAGGGGCTGGGGCTGACCGTCGTCTACAACACGATGACCGGCCCGCTGGCCGGCCGCGTCCAGTTCGACACCACCCCCGACGCCGGCACCACGGTCACGCTGACCGTTCCGCGCGGGGTGTAGACAAACGAAAACCCCGCCCATCGGGCGGGGTTTTCAGGAAAACGGCGGTGGTTGCCGGCCTTACAGGACCGACTCGATCCACTGCTTGAGGGCGCTCTTCGGCATGGCGCCGATCTTCGTGGCGGCGACGTTGCCGTCCATGAACACCATCAGCGTCGGGATGCCGCGCACGCCGTACTTGGTGGGGGTGTTCTGGTTCTCGTCGATGTTCAGCTTGGCGATGGTCAGCTTGCCCTCCAGCTCCCCGGCGATCTCGTCGAGTGCGGGGGCGATCATCTTGCAGGGGCCGCACCACTCCGCCCAGAAATCGACCAGGACGGGTCCGGGCGCCTTGAGGACGTCCGCGTCGAAGCTGTCGTCGGTGACCTTGATGGTGCTGCTCATGGTGCCTCTTGCGTGGGTCGGGGGCAAAGCCGCTGCGTCGGACCATCCGGACCGACCGCCCCGACGTGGGGAACGCTAAAATTTATGGCGTTCGTGTGGCGATGGTCAAGCCGCCGGTCACGCCCTCTCATCCGGCACGGAAACCCGCGAGCCTTCCAGAAGTTCCGCAGGCAGTTCCATCAGGAAGGGGCCATCGGTCCAGATCAGCACACATCGCACCGTCCGTCCAGGGTAGACCGCCTGCAGGGCCGCCCGGTACGCCGCCATTTGCCGCAGGTAGATGGGCGGCACCGCGTCCAGTTCGCGCGGCGGCGGCCGGTTGGTCTTATAGTCCACGATCCACACCGCCGCGTCGGTGACCATCAGCCGGTCGATCTGCCCCGACAGCGCCCGCCCGCCGACCACGCCCACCACCGGCACCTCGGCCCGGCTGCCCGGCGCGAACAGGTGGGCGAACTCCGGGCTTTGCAGCACGGCCATCGTTTCGCAAGCGATCTCATCCTGATGGGCTGGCGTCAGGGCGTGCGCCGGGCGGGCCAGGAAGGCGCTGCAGGCCGCCGCGCGCGCCTCGGGCCGCAGTTCGGGCAGGGTCTGCAGCAGCCGGTGCACGAGGATGCCGCGCTTGAAGCGCGCCCCGTCGTCCTCGCCCAGGGGGGAGCGCACCGCCGGCTCCGCCCCTTCCGGCCTCGATGGGGTGAGCGGGCGGGAGGGTTCCGGCTCGACCGGGGCCGGCGCGGTGCCCCACGGCGGCAGGTCGTGCACGGCGCCGCCGTGGTCCAGCGCCGCGCCGTCGTCGCGCGCCAGCACGGTCTGCGCGTCGGCCAGCCGCCAGCCCGGCCCGCTCCACCCCTGCGGGCACAGCGCGGTGAAGTCGAACTCCTGCGGCGCGCCGATGTCCTTCATCGCCGCCTCGACGAGGCGGTACCAGCAGGCGTCGCCCGGCTCCTTGCGGCCCTGCCAGCCGCAGACGTACAGCCGGTCCTCGGCGCGCGTCAGGGCGACGTACAGCAGCCGGCGGTATTCCTGGTCGCGCCGCCGGTTGGCGCGGGCGCGGGCGGCGGCGCACAGCGCGTCCTCCTGCGTGCGCCGGGCGGCGAACAGGGGCACCATGGCGTCGCCGTCCGGCCACAGCACGGGCGGGCTCTGCGTCGGCGAGCCCATGGTGTCGGGCAGGAAGACGATGGGCGCCTGCAACCCCTTGGAGCCGTGCACCGTCATGATGCGCACCGAGCCGCCGCCCTGTTCCAGCTCGCGCTTGATCTCCGCCTCGCTGGCGGCGAGCCAGGCGAGGAAGCGCTGCATCGACGGCGCCTCGGTCTTTTCGAAGGCGAGACAAACGGCCAGGAACTCGTCCAGCGGGTCCTGCGCGTCCGGCCCCAGGCGGCGCAGCACGGCGCGCCGGCCGCTGCGCACGTCGGCCGGGCAGGGGGAGCTGAGAATCCCGGCGAACAGCTCGTACGGCGCCGTAAAGTCGGTGCGCGCCAGCAACGATCCCAGGTACGCGCGCGCCGGGCGGTAGGCCGCATCCTCCTCCGCCCGCGCCGCCAGCGCCCGCCACAGCGTGCCGCGCCGGCCGTGCGCCAGGGTGAACAGCTCGTCCTCGGTCAGGCCGATCAGCGGCCCCTTCAGCACCGTGGCGAGCGTCAGGTCGTCCTCGGGCAGCAGCAGGAAGTCGGCCAGCGCCATCAGGTCCATGACGGCCAGCTGCTCGGTCAGCACCATGCGGTCGACGCCGGCCACCGGCACGGCCCGGTCCTTCAGCGCCCGCACCAGTTCGGTGACGAAGCCGGTGCGCCGGCGCACCAGCACCATGACGTCGCCCGGCTGGATGGCGCGGCCACGCGCGTGCAGCGTCTCGCCGCGCGCCAGCCAGTCGCGGATGGTGTCGGCGATGACGGCGGCCAGCCGGGCCGGCGGCGAATCGGTGGCCTCGCGCGCCACCGGCGGCGCCCAGGCGGGCGGGTCGGCGGCCTCCAGCGGCTTGACCGGCGGCCACAGCTCGACCAGCCCGGCGTGCCCGCGGCGGAAGGCGCGGTGGCGGATCACCGGGTTCGTGTCGGAA
>DASWVP010000177.1:0-6126 GCA_036401175.1 Azospirillum sp.
GGCGGCGTGCGCGCCGCGGCGATCGCCTCGGCCGCCAGACCGGCCAGCGACGCCGCATCCGGCGCCGTGCGCACCCAGTGCGACATCGGCCGCGCTACGCCCTCCACGTCGGCCGTCAGCGGCGCGTCGTGCTTCAAATGATAGGTGGCGTGGTCGCCGACGATGTTGACGACCGGCGAATCCGCCTTGCGCGCGTTGTGCAGGTTGGCCAGCCCGTTCGCCAGTCCGGGGCCCAGGTGCAGCAGCGTCGCCGCCGGCCGGCCGGTCATGCGGGCATAGCCGTCGGCCGCCCCGGTCGCCACCCCTTCGAACAGGGTCAGCGCGCAGCGGATGCCGGGCTGGCGGTCGAAGGCGGAAACCACGTGGATTTCCGAGGTGCCGGGGTTGGCGAAACAGACCTCGATGCCACCGGCCCTGAGCGTCGCCACCAGATTGTCCGCGCCGAAAACCATGCCTCCACCCCTTTCCTTGCGTGTTCTTCTTGGGGCCGGAGTATGGCCGAGCCCGGCAGCCCCGCCAAGCGCCGCACGCACGCACGGCAGCCCCGCGCCCTTGGCATTTGCAGCCGACGGTCCGCCTGACCGACCATCGCGGCGATCCTGAGCGGCCTCATGTTCTCGTGCTGTTGCGCCCGACGCGTCGGACGGGGTATGCCTCCGCCCCGTCGCGCCCCTGACCCGAAGAGATCCCGCCCATGCTGAGCGACATCGAACATCGCCTCTACACCTCGCCCGGCGAATACATCGACAGCGACCACCCGGCCCTGCGCAAGCACGCCGCCTGGGTCACCGCCTGCGCGGCGACGGACGAGGGCAAGGCGCAGTGCCTGTACCTCGCCGTGCGCGACGAGATCCGCTATGATCCCTACCTGGACTACCGGATGCTGGACGTCTACCGCGCCTCCTCGGTGCTGGCGACGCGGCACGGCTATTGCGTGGGCAAGGCGTCGCTGTTCGCGGCGCTGGCGCGCGCCATCGGGCTGCCGGCGCGCATCGGTTTCGCCGACGTGCGCAACCACCTCGCCACCAAACGCCTGCTGGAAACGGTGGGCAGCGACGTCTTCGCCTGGCACGGCTATGTCGAGGTGTACCTCAACGGCGGCTGGGTCAAGGTGACGCCCACCTTCAACGACACGCTGTGCGCCAAGCTGGGCGTGGCGCCGCTGCCCTTCGACGGCACGTCCGATGCGCTGCTCCAGCCCTTCGACGCCGAGGGCCGGCAGTTCATGGCCTACCTGAACGACCACGGCACCTTCCACGACGTGCCGGCCAAGTTCCTGGTCGGCGAGATGGCCCGCCTCTACCCCAAGCTGTGCGCCGCCATGGCCGCCAGGGGCGACATGGAGCGCGAAGCCGAAGAGGACGCCGCCGGCCTGCGGTGACCCCCCCGCCGCTACGCGGCGGTGAACCCGTTGAGGAAGCTGGTCAGGTTGGCGGTCAGCGCGTCGCCGGCATAGCCGCCCTCCTGCACCAGCAGCGTCGGCCAGCCGCCGCCGGCAATGGCGGCGCCCAGCGTGGCGAAGCCCGGCGTCGTCACCTGGAAGGCGGCCAGCGGGTCGCCGGCATAGCTGTCGAAGCCCAGAGACAGCACCAGCGCCTCCGGCCCCCAGGCGCGGACATGGGCCATCGCCTCGCCCACCGCGTCGAGGAACATCGCCTCCGTCGTGCCGCCCACCGGCAGCGGGATGTTGAGGTTGCAGCCCAGCCCGCGCCCCCGCCCGCGCTCGTGCGCGTAGCCGGCGAACCAGGGGTAGAAATTGTTCGGGTCGCCGTGGACGGAGACGAACAGCACGTCGTCGCGTTCGTAGAAGATCGCCTGCGTGCCGTTGCCGTGGTGCACGTCGACGTCCAGGATGGCGACGCGCGGCGCCCGGCCCTTCTGCGCCAGCACCGGCAGCATCGCCTGCGCCGCGATGGCGGCGTTGTTCAGGTAGCAGAACCCCCCGGCCATATCGCGCGCGGCATGGTGCCCCGGCGGCCGGCACAGCGCGTAGGCCGCCCGCACCTGCCCCCCGGCCACGAGGTGCGCGGCGTGCGTCGCCGTATCGGCGGCCGCGCACACCGCCTCCCACGTGCCGAGGCCGATGGGGCACGCGGTGTCGGCCATGTGCCAGCCCGCCTGCCCGACGATGCCGGTGGGGTATTCCGCCATGTCGGTGTTGCGGTGGACGTTGGGGACGATCACGTCGGACGCATCGGGCAGAGCCGACCAGCGCTGGTACGCCGTCTCCAGGAAGCGCAGATAGTCGGCCGAGTGCACCGCCGCGCGCGGCCCGGCGCCGAAAGGCGGCGGCTCCTCCACCCGGCAACCGCGCCGCTTCAGCGCGTCCAGCAGCGCCGTGGCGCGCTCCGGCGTTTCCGGCGAGGGCTGCGGCCGGCCGCGCACCAGGAAGCTCGGCGGGCGGTGGTTGAGCTGGATGTCGGAATAGACGAAACGCATGGCCGCTTCCTCCCTGTCTTCTGTTTTCCGCTTTCTTCTTTGCGTTTTCTTTTTTCGTCGTGCCCGGTTCCCGACAGGATGTCACGGCGCTTCGGCCCGCGCCGCGCGGCGGATGCGCGCACCCGGTCCACCGGCGCGCCAGCGCGTCCATGTCCCGGGCGTTGGGGCGGAAGAAGTGGCGGCGTCAATCGCGGAACTGCGGGATGTCCGGCTTGGACCCCCACATGCAGAAGCCTTCCGGCGTGAACGGGAACTGGCGCGGCCGGTGCCGCGCCTCGTCGGTGATCTTGCTGACGCCGGTCGAGTATTCGTAGATCATGCCGTTCGGCCCCTCGAAATAGAGGAACATGGCGCCCGACGTCGGGTGCCGGCCGGGGCCGAAGACGATGCGCACGCCGCGTTCCTTCAGGAAGTACCAGGCGCGCATGATGTCGTCGATCGACGCAACCTGATGATTGATGTGCTGGACGCCCGGCTTCTGCGACGGGAACAGCGCGATCTTGTGGTGCACCTCGTCGATGCGCAGCAGCGGCGCCTTGCCGATCCAGTCGCTGACGCGCGCGTTGCAGATGCGCGTCCAGAACGCTTCGTCGCGCACCGGATCGGTCGAACACAGGCCGACGTGGCTGAAATCGGTGATGCCGGCGTCACGGGTGGGGAAACAGCGCCGGCCGCCGTTGTCGAACGGGCGCCAGACCAGTTCGATGCGGTTGCCGCTGGGGTCGCGGAAGGCGATGAAGCGCTCGCAGCGGCGCTTCTCGCACTCCTCCGGACGGCCGAATTCCACGGGATAGCCGCTGTTCTCCAGCTCCGCGCCGGCCGCGTCCAGCATGTCGGCGGAGCACACCTCGAAACCGACGGTGTGGTCGGCCGGGTCGCCCTCGAAATAGCACAGCGTGTGGTCGCGGTTGTCGCCGCGCAGATAGACGCGGCCGTCCTCGCGCCGGACGTGCTCCAGGCCGACGATCGTCGTGGCGAAGGCGGTCGCCGCGTCCAGGTCCGGCGTGCCCAGGTGGACGTAGCGGATGTCGTGCAGGTTGATCACGGCTCTTCCTCCCTGTGGCCTGACCTGACGTCACCGCTTCGCGCTTTCGCAGGTCTTCCGTCCGCGTCCCGGAGCGCGACGGGATGGCCGGAAGGAAATGTATTCGAGGCCTCCCGATACACCAGCCGGCAACAGATACTTTTTTGTCCGCCGATTCCCGCTCGGCGCGCCGGGGTAGGCCGATTTTTTGACGGGTGTCAGGTTGCGTTGCGTGCGGCCGGGCTCGGCCATTCCCCAGTACCGCCATCCCCGCGAAGGCGTGGAGCTTGCCGTCGGCCCGCGAGACGTTGCCCCCACCCTGCCCGCTCTCAGTGGATGCCTGTGGCATCCGCCTGCCGCGTCAGCCGGATCAAGGATCCGGCGAGAGCTTTCGCGAGCTTCCCTCCCCCGGCGGGGCCGGGGGAGGGATTGCTTCTTAGGCGCCGTTTCCGCGTGCCTATGACCGTCAGGTGCCCTGCGGCTCCGGGTCGATGCCGCCGGCTTCCTTGCCGCCGGTGCTCGGGGGCACGGAGGCGCGGCGGCCGCCGGTGGGCTGCTTAGGCGGCACGGAGAAGCCTTCCTTGCCGTTCTCCTCGCGGATGATCGGCTCGCCGCGCAGCAGGGTCTGGATGTCCTCGCCGCTCAGCGTCTCGTACTCCAGCAGGCCCTTCGCCACGGTGTGCAGCTGGTCGATGTTCTCGGTCAGGATGTGGCGCGCGGCGTCGTAGGCTTCCTCGACGATGCGGCGGATCTCCTCATCGACCGTCTGCGCGGTGTGGTCGGACATGTTCTTGTGCTGGGTGACGGAGTGGCCGAGGAAAACCTCCTGCGTCGGCTCGCCGTACAGCAGCGGGCCCAGCTTGTCGCTCATGCCCCACTCGGTGACCATGCGGCGCGACATCTCGGTCGCCATCTTGATGTCGCCGGACGCGCCGGTGGTGACCCGGTCGCGGCCGAACACCAGCTCCTCGGCGATGCGGCCGCCCATGGCGACGCGCAGGTCGGCGAGGATCTTGGCCTGGCTGAGCGAGATGCGGTCGCCTTCCGGCAGGCGCATCACCATGCCCAGCGCGCGGCCGCGCGGAATGATGGTGGCCTTGTGGATGGGATCGCTGTCCGGGCAGTGCAGCGCCACCACGGCGTGGCCGGATTCGTGGTAGGCGGTGAGCTTCTTCTCCTCCTCGGTCATGACCATGGAGCGGCGTTCGGCGCCCATCATGACCTTGTCCTTGGCGTTCTCGAACTCGGCCATGCCGACGACGCGCTTGCCGGCGCGGGCGGCGAGCAGGGCCGCCTCGTTGACGAGGTTGGCGAGGTCGGCGCCGGAGAAGCCGGGGGTGCCGCGGGCGATGATGCGCGGCTCCACGTCCGGGGCCAGCGGCACCTTGCGCATGTGCACCTTAAGGATCTTCTCCCGCCCCAGCACGTCCGGGTTCGGCACGACGACCTGACGGTCGAAGCGGCCGGGACGCAGCAGCGCGGGGTCGAGCACGTCCGGGCGGTTGGTCGCGGCGATGAGGATGACGCCCTCGTTCGCCTCGAAGCCGTCCATCTCGACCAGCAGCTGGTTCAGGGTCTGCTCGCGCTCGTCGTTGCCGCCGCCCAGGCCGGCGCCGCGATGGCGGCCGACGGCGTCGATCTCGTCGATGAAGATGATGCAAGGCGCGTTCTTCTTGCCCTGCTCGAACATGTCGCGGACACGGCTGGCGCCGACGCCGACGAACATCTCGACGAAGTCCGAACCGGAGATGGTGAAGAAGGGCACGTTGGCCTCGCCCGCCACGGCGCGCGCGGTCAGCGTCTTACCCGTGCCCGGCGGGCCCACCAGCAGCACGCCCTTGGGGATCTTGCCGCCCAGGCGCTGGAACTTCTGCGGGTCCTTCAGGAACTCGACGATCTCCTGCAGCTCCTGCTTGGCCTCGTCGATGCCGGCGACGTCGTCGAAGGTGACGCGGCCGACCTTCTCGGTCAGCAGGCGCGCCCGCGACTTGCCGAAGCCCATGGCCTTGCCGCCGCCCGACTGCATCTGGCGCATGAAGAAGATCCACACGCCGATCAGCAGCAGCATCGGGAACCACGACAGCAGCACCGAGAACAGCGACGGCACGTTGCTGTCGTCCGGGACAGCGCTGATGCGCACGTTCTTGGCGGTCAGGCGCTGCACGAGGTCGGCTTCAGCGGGGATGTAGGTGCTGAAGGAACGGCCGTCGGTGAAGTGGCCGCTGACCTGGTTGCCCTTGATGGTCACGTCCGCGACCTGGCCGCGATCGACCTCGGCGATCAACTCGCTGAACGGCACCGTCGTCTGCGGGCTGCGGGTGGAGGAACTCTGGAACAGGTTGAACAGCGCCACCAGCAGCAAGCCGATGATGATCCAGAGCGCGAGATTTTTGCCGAAGTTGTTCACGTTTCACGCCTTTCTAGCGAACCCTGCGCCGATCGGTACATTGGTCCGGAGCCCCACCCCAATCCCACGGGCACGTCTCCAGATTAAATAATGCAGGCCTCGGCTTAAACAACCGGAAAAGCTGGGCCGGCCAGCGGAGCCGAAGGAGTGAAGCGCGCCGCCCCCCCAACCGCTTCCGGTCGGCCGGGAAAAGACAGGCCCGGCACGGCGCTCAGGTCACCGTCTTTCCACAGCGCCGGCAGCGCCGCGCGGGCCG
>DASWVP010000178.1:0-7880 GCA_036401175.1 Azospirillum sp.
CCCGGCAGCACCGGCACGCCGCACCGCGCCGCCCAGCGGAACAGCGCCGGTGTCGGGAATCCGATGGGCCGCCCCCCATTGTCGCCCAGGAAGATCCGGCGCGGCGCCGCCGCGTCGGCCAGCCGCCGCATCGCCGGCACCGGCAGGGCGCGCCATTTGCCGAACGCCCAGGGCAGGACCGCCACGGCACCGTCGTCGAGCACGCGCGCCACCGTCGTCGCCAGCGGTTCGCCGTCGGGGTGCGGCCGGTCCACGCCGAGCGCCAGCACCTCCACCCGCTCCGCCGTGGCGATCTGCCGGCCGCCGACAAGCACCAGCAGGCCCCCGCCGGCCCGCCGCGCCAGCCACGAGCCCCCCTCCGCCGTGGGCTCCATCCGCCAGGGTGAACCGGCGAGCCGGCGGGCGAACGCCTCGGGACGCAGGGTGCGCGCGGTGCCGGCCAGCATCAGGCAGCCGGTGGCCCCCGCCCCGCAGCCGAGCGCGCCCGCCGCCGTGCGGATGTTGGCGAGCGCCGCGTCCAGGAACACCGGGGCGTCGAAGACGTCGTAGAGATGGACGTGCCCGTCCACCAGCAGCGGCCCGGCCGGCGTCTTGCCCGTCGCCGACATACCGGTCACCGGCCGATGATTTCGGTGACGCGGTAGGGCGAGGTGCGGCGGCCACGGGTGAAGATGATCACCTCGCCGATCAGGCCGATGGCCACAAGCTGCACGCCCAGCACGATCAGCAGCACCGCCAGCAGCAGCGCCGGCCGTTCCGCCAGCGGCATCTCGAACAGCAGCCGCTGCACAACCAGCACCAGCCCCAGCAGCCCGCCCGCCAGCGCCGAGCCGGTGCCGAGCAGGCCGAAGAAGCGCAGCGGCTTCATGGTGAACTTCAGCAGGAACACGATGCTGACGATATCCAGCAGACGGCGCGTCCAGACACCGGGGGGCAGCGACGGGCGCTTGCGGTCCTCCGGGTGCTGGGGAAGGGCGATCTCCTTCACGCGGAAGCCCCGGCTGTGCGCGATCAGCGGCAGGAAGCGGTGCTGGTCGCCGTAAAGGTCCAGCTCGCCCGCCACCTCGCGGCGCATGGCCCGCACGCCGCAGCCGAGGTCGTGGAACCGCCGGCCCAGCGTGACGCCGACCAGCCCGTTGAAGACGGCCGTCTGGGCCCGCTGGAGAGGGCTGTCGACGCGCGGCGCCCGACGGGCGACGACCATGTCGGCGTCGTCCAGCGCGGCGGTCAGGCGGGGCAGCTCGGCGCCGGGAATCTGCGGGTAGGAGGGCAGCGTCAGGATCACCTCGCCCCGCGCGTGCACCGCGCCGACGCCCAGGCAGGCGGCCTCGCCGAAGGGCCGGGCCAGCGACACCACGGTCACCTCGCAGCCCTCGCGGTCCAGGCGGCGCAGCGCCGCGAGGGCCTCGGGATAGTCGCCGTCGAGGACGCAGACGATCTCGTAGCGGCGGCCGATGGCGTCGAGACCGCGCCGATACTCCCGGATCAGCTCCTCAATCGCCTGCGCCCGCTCCGTGACGAGGACCAAGGCCGTCAGCCAGATGGCTGAAGAGGGTTCGTCGCTCATGGTCAACGGTCCTTTCCGTCTCGCAGAGGAAGTCGCCGATGCGGAAGTCGCCGGACGCCCGGATGAGCTGCGCCAGCACCCCCAGCGTCGCCAGGAACGCCGCCGTGGCGGCGGCCAGCAGTCCGGACGCCAGCAGGATGAACGCCGGCTCCGGCTCGCCGTCGAAGACCCCGGCGGCCAGCAGCAGCCCGGACAGGACCGCCGCCGCCAGCGCCGGTGCGTGGAACAGCGCCGACGAGCCGCGCCCGGTCAGCAGGATCGCCTTGAGCGCCAGCATGTCGGCGGCGACCTTGAAGGTGCGGGACAGCCCGTACTTCGACTGGCCGAAGCGTCGCGCGTGGTGGGTGGTCGGCACCTGCGCGATCCGCGCCCCGGTGACGGAGACCAGCGCCGGCAGGAAGCGGTGCATGTCGGAATAGAGCGGCAGGCCGCGGATCACCCCGGCGCGGTACGCCTTGAGACCGCACCCCGTGTCGCGGATCCGCACGCCGGTGACCCAGGCGAGCAGACGGTTGGCGATGCGCGACGGCACCTTGCGCGACCACAGATGGTCCTGCCGGTTGCGCCGCCAGCCGGTGACGACGTCGTACCCCTCATCGATCAGGCGCATCAGCGTGGGGACGTCGGCGGGGTCGTTCTGCAGGTCGCCGTCCATGGTGACCAGCACGGCGCCGCGCGCGTGGTGGAAGCCGGCGGCCGTCGCCGCCGTCTGGCCGAAGTTGCGGCTGAGCCGCACGACCCGCACCCGTGGATCGCGCACGACCATGGCGCGCAGCCGGTCGATGGTGGCGTCGGTGCTGCCGTCGTCGACGAACAGCAATTCGAAAGACCAGGGCGTGCCGTCCAGCGCGTCGATCACGGCCCGATGAAGAGGTTCGACGTTGCCCTCTTCATTGAGGACCGGCACGACGACCGAAAGATCGACCCCCCCGCCCATCAGCCTCCCCCTGTGTTTTCTTGGATAGCGGCAGACTATGGTAAACTATCATCGAATACTGTGAATTCCGGTCCACCATTGGGCGTTAGCCCGATCGTGCAGAACGCAGCAACGGCACGATCCAGGCCAAGGCGAGCAGGCCGAGACCGAGGTAGCTGGGGATGTCGCGCAGGGCGGGTTCATGGACGTGCAGGGCTTCGATGGAGAAGTGCGACGGCCCGGTGAAGCGGCCGCGCACCGATACGGTTTCCGATTGCTCCGGGCAGTCCCCGTCGACCGCCACGGGTTCACCGGCGTAGGCCCGCAGGCGGCAGCCGGTCCGGTCGGGGGTCAACTGCGCCCGGTCGAACGCGGCGGCGCGGCCGGAGCGCAATTCGGCGTGGCGCAACGTCTGCACGAAATGCGCGTCCGCCGCCTCGGCGGCTGGCAGCAGCGGCAGCGGTGCAAGCAGGTACGCCACCAGCAGCGCCGCCGCCGCCGCGGCCCGCCGCCCGGCGGGCATGGCGAGGCCGATGGCGGCGCCGGGCTTCACCAGCATCCATCCCGCCAGCAGGCCCCCCACGGTGGTGAGGGCGACGATCACCGGCGCCTCCGGCCAGACGATCCCGACGTTGAAGCCGGACCACGACCACGGCGCCAGAAGCAGCGAGCCGTTCCCCCACTTCGCCTCCACCGCGTCGAGCAGGAGATGGAAAAGCCCGTTCCCCGCCAGGATGGCGAACACCATGCGCGGCCGCCGCGACACCAGCGCCAGCGCCCCGCTCAGCAGCACGATGAAGGCCAGGCTCGACTGCACGGACGCGTACAGGCGCAGGTCGAAGGGGTCGATGCCGGGCGCCAGCGCCCGCACCGCGCGCTGGGCGATCCACGGCAGGTCCGGGATTACCGCGCTCAGCAGGATCCATTTGACGTCGGCGGCCGGGGCCACGGCCCGCGTGACGGCCCCCTGTATGGCGAAATGCACCAGAGCGTTCGGCATGCCATCCCCCGCTGTCCGGCCCGGACGGGACGCACGGCGGAATGGTGACGGCGCGGCACCGGACGCTCAACGCCGCGCAAGCCTTATCCCGAACGCGCCGGAAGTCCCGCGTCCACCCCGTTCGCCGGTATAAGAACAGGCGAACGGCGTTCCGAACGAAGACATGCGTCCGTCCCGGCATGACTAGACGAGCGGCGTTCCGAACCTCTGATGGAGATAGCGAATTTATCCTGCCGATTGTCGGCTAAAATAATGGATGATGTGTGACTATGTCCTGAAACATGGAGTCATTTCGCACCAAGCAGCCAGCAGCCTTCTCCTTTTGAAGAGAACAGCGCCGACTCTCCATCGGCTTCGGCAGACCCTCACGTCGCGGGAGGTGGACCATGCTGCGTGTGTTCAACATCTTCATGCCGCTCACGCTGTTCGTGCTGCTGGCGCTCGACGCCGTTGTCCTCGGGGCATCGCTGCTGGTCGGCGCGACGGCCTGCGGCGACGACTGCACGATCCTGCCACCCGGCAAGGACCCCTTCGCCGCCACCACCCTCTACATCCTTTTCTTCATGACGGCCCTCTTCGCCATGGGCCTGTACCAGCAGCGGTTCCTGCGCGAGATGCGCGAGGTGACCGGGCGGCTGGTGGTCAGCCTGCTCCTGGCCACCGGCGCCTTGATGGTGACGTGCGCGCTGTTGGGCATGGCGTGCATTGCCGACGACGTGCTGGCGCCATCGGTGGGTGTGTCCTTCGTCGGCCTCGCGCTGGTGCGCAGCCCGCTGTCGTTCCGCGGTTCGCACCGTCCGGCGCGCAACCGCATCCTGGTGCTGGGCACCGGACTGCGCGCGCACGCCATCGAACACGCCGAGGACACCCTCCGCCCCCCCCGCTTCCGCTGCGCCGGCTTCGTGCCGCTGGAGGACGGCCCGGTCCAGCTTCCGCCGCACCGCCTCGTGCGGTGCGACGACCTGCTGGCCGTCTGCCGGTCGCAGGAGGTGAGCGAGGTGGTCGTCGCCTTCGACCGCCGGCAGACGCGGGTGCCGCGCTCGCTGCTGCTGGATTTCCGCCTGCGCGGCATCCGCGTCGTCGAAGCCTCGGTGTTCATCGAGCGCGAACTCAAGCAGGTGGAGATCGACGCCGCCTACCCGGAATGGGTCATCTATTCCAACGGCAGCACGCTGGAACCGCTGTCCATGGCGGCCAAGCGCGCGTTCGACGTGGGCGTCAGCCTGATCATGCTGGTGGCGACGCTGCCGGTCATGGCGCTTACGGCGCTGGCGATCTGGCTGGAGGACGGCCGGCCGGTCTTCTACGTGCAGGAGCGCGTCGGCCAGCACGGGCGCGTGTTCCGCCTGCTCAAATTCCGCAGCATGCGCGCGGACGCGGAAAAGGACGGCGTGGCCCGCTGGGCGGCGCAGGGCGATTCGCGCGTGACGCGGGTCGGCCGCTTCATCCGCACGACGCGCATCGACGAGCTGCCCCAGGTCATCAACGTGCTGCGCGGCGAGATGAGCTTCGTCGGGCCGCGCCCCGAACGGCCGGCGCTGGCCGAGCAATTGGAGAAGGAGATCCCCTCCTACCACATCCGGCATCTGGTGAAGCCGGGGATCACCGGCTGGGCCCAGGTCTCCTACACCTACGGCGCCTCCATCGAGGACGCGCGCGAGAAGCAGAAGT
This sequence comes from Azospirillum sp., assembly GCA_036401175.1. Taxonomy (GTDB): domain Bacteria; phylum Pseudomonadota; class Alphaproteobacteria; order Azospirillales; family Azospirillaceae; genus Azospirillum. The sequence continues at coordinate 5,155 of DASWVP010000178.1, forward strand.
TCGACCTGTACTACATCAAGAACTATTCGCCGCTGTTCGACCTGGCGATCCTGCTGCAGACGGTGCGCGTGGTGCTCTGGCCGCAAGGCGTGCGCTAGGGGGCCGTCCCATAGCCGTCCGGGTGGCGGCTGCGCCACGCCCAGGCGGTGGCGATGATGGTGTCCAGGTCGGGATAGCGCGGTTCCCAGCCCAGTTCGCGGCGGATCCGCTCGGACGAGGCGACGAGCACCGCCGGGTCGCCGGGGCGGCGGCCGCCGATGCGCACAGGGATGCGGCGGCCGGTCACACGCTCGGCCGATGCGACGACCTCGCGCACGCTGTAGCCCTTGCCGTTGCCCAGGTTGTAGCGGACGCTGCGCTCCTCCAGCACGTCCAGCACGCGCAGGTGCGCGTCGGCGAGGTCGCAGACGTGCACGTAGTCGCGCACGCAGGTGCCGTCGCCGGTGGGGTAGTCGTCGCCGAAGATCTCGACGTGCGGACGGCGGCCGGCGGCCACGTCCAGCACCAGCGGGATCAGATGCGTTTCCGGCGCGTGGTCCTCGCCCAGCCGGCCGTCGGGGTGGGCGCCGGCCGCGTTGAAATAGCGCAGGCAGGCCGAGCGCAGGCCGTGGCAGCGGTCCGCCCAGTGCAGGCAGCGTTCGACCAGGAACTTGGACTCGCCATAGGGGCTGCCGGGGTCGACCGCCGTGTCCTCGTCGATGGGCATGCGCCCCGGCGTGCCGAACAGGTTGGCGGTCGAGGAGAACGCCATCCTGCGCACGCCGCCGGCCACCGCCGCGCGGATCAGGTTCAGCGAGGTGACGACGTTGCCGTACAGGTAGGCGTGCGGGTCGCGCATGGACTCGCCCACCAGCGCCCGCGCCGCAAGGTGCAGCACCGCGTCGAAGCGCCAATGGGAGAAGACGCGCGCCAGCGCGCCGGCGTCGGCGAGGTCGGCGTGGACGAACGCGGCCCCGGCCGGCACGGCGGCCCGGTGCCCCTGGCTGAGGTTGTCGATCACGACGACGCGGTGGCCGCGCCCCAGCAGTTCCGCCACGCAGTGGCTGCCGACGTAGCCGGCACCACCGGTGACCAGGACGGTCTTCGATGACGACATGGGCGGCGGCGCTCCTTGCGCGGGCGGTCCCCTACCGTGCGGCTTCGCCGACGCGGCTGAAATAGGCGTCCCGCAGGTGTTGCGTGTCGAGCTTGATGTTGCGGTGGCGGAACGCGTCGACGCGGATGATGGCGGCGACGTCCGGCCGGATCGAGAACACCGCCTGCGCCCGGTCGAGGAAGGCGCCCCGATCGATCGTTGGCTCGAACATCCGGTCCTTGGAGGTGTAGAAGATGACGATCTTGCCGTCGATCGACAGCGCGTGGCTCTCGTGGATCAGGTCGGCGTGGATCTGCTTGAACAGCGCGTTGAAGTCGCAGACCCGCAGCCCCCGCGCCTCGTCGACGATGTCGCTGACGCGCCCGTTCCAATAGAGGTCGCGCCCGTCCAGCAGGAGGCTGTCGGGCACAAGATACCAGCCGCGATGGAACGCCGACGCGACGTCGGCGGTGGGCATGCACAGGTTGGGGCCGCGGAACAGGAACCCCGGACGGAAGCGGCGCTTGCGCACCTCGACGAAGTCGACCAGCGTCCCGATCGGATGCGCCCCGTCGTGGGTCCGGGGCGCCGGGTCGCCCTGGCCCTGTTCGAGCACGGCGACCGGCGGCAGCAGCTCGGTGCTGCCGTACACCACGCACACCTTCCCGGCGCCGGACGCCAGCAGGTCGTCGACCATGTCCTGGTCGATCAGGCTGCCGCCGGTCAGCGCCACCCGCACCGTCTTCAGCAGCCCCGGTCCGTGCGCCAGGCTTTTCAGGATGTGCCAGTTCCAGGGAAACAGGCAGACGTGGGTGATGCCCTTCGTCTCCAGCGCGTCGACGATGAGTTCGTGGTCGTACTTGATCAGATGCAGGTTTCCGCCGGCCAGGAGGGCGGGAATGTAGGTCAGCGACAGGAAACCGACATGATTGAAGTTGTAATACAGCAGGGTGGCCGAGGCCTTGTCGTAGAAGCGCCGGGCGACATGGCGCGACGGCGCCATGAGGCTGGCGTGCGTGTGACAGACCTTCTTCGGCTTGCCCGTCGTGCCGGAGGTGTAGGTGAACAGGCACAGGTCGCCCGGCGTGGCGGCGAAGGAGCGGACCGGCGGCGCGGCGGAGACGTCGATGGAACCGGCCTCCGGAATGCCGATCAGCGGCAACCCCGCCTCGGCGGCCAGCCGGCGCTCCTCCTCCAGCAGCGTGTAGCCCGCGTTGTGGAAAACGGCGCGGACGTCGCGCGTCTCGACGGCGCGGCGGATGATCTGGTCGGGCTGGCCCGACAGGGAGAACACGATGCCCCGTTCGCCGCACGCCAGGATCAGCGCCAGCGACGCGATGCTGTTGCTGCACAGCAGGCCGATGGTGTCGCCCTTCTCCAGCCCCAGGCGCGACAGTTCCTGGTGAAAGTGGTCGATAAGGCGGCAGAAGCCTTCCCGGTCGAGGCTGCCGATGGACGGGTCGTGCAGCACGGTCCCTTCAGCAAGGCAGTCGCGGCCGAGAATGGCGGCATCCGAAACCGTCGTGACCATGCCGTGCGCTCCTTGTCGTCACCACGCGGCCCCTAGCTGACACCGGCCGCCGATTCCCGTCCACGGAGCAAAGGTCCTGCGGGACGGTCGGAAAGCGTGCCCGCCTTTGCGCCGGGCGCG
>DASWVP010000179.1:0-7176 GCA_036401175.1 Azospirillum sp.
GGCCAGCGCCCCCGGCGCCACCGGGCCGGGGTTGGCGGCATGGCCGGCCAGCGCGGCGGCGAGCGCCGCGACCACCAGGGCCGGGCGCAGCAGCGCGACGCAGGCCCAGGCGGTGGACCGGAACGGAACGGTGAGAACGGACGGCGGCATCGGGCCGGGCTCGGGATTCATGCGGAACACCTCCGTTGATGAACCCGCGCGGCGAAGCTCCTGTTCCATGCCACCACCATCGGATGGCGCATGGGCGCCCCGCGTGCCATTCTGGCCACTCCGGACAATGCCGCAGGGAGACCCACCGTGAACGCTGCCTTCACCGTCTACGGCCACTACGCCTCGCAGCCGGCGACGCGCGTCGTGCTGTTCCTGTCGATGGCGGGCGTGCCGTTCGCCTACCGCCACGTGGACCTGCGCAACGGCCAGCAGAAGACGCCGGAGTATCTGACGATCAGCCGCTTCGGCCGGGTGCCGGCGCTGGTGCACGGCGGCCGCAGCCTGGCGGAATCCGGCGTCATCCTCAGCTATCTGGCCGAGCAGACCGGCGCGTTCGGCGCCCGCGACGCGGCCGAGGCGCTGCGCCTGTCGGAGTGGCTGTCGTGGCTGGCCGACGTGCTGCTGCCGTTGCAGCGCGCCCGCGCCATCCGGCGTTTCGGCGGCGACACCGGGGCGCTGCCCTGGCTGGACAAGAACGCCGCCGCCGGTCTGGCGCAGTTCGACGCGCACCTCGCCGGCCACAGCTTCGTCGACGGCGAGCGGCTGACCATCGCCGACATCTTCGCCTTCCCCTGGATCGATCTGGCCGGCGAGGCGGAAATCGACCTCGGCCGATACCCGAACGTGCAGGCGTGGCACGCCCGCATGCTCTCCCAGCCCGGCTGCAAGCCGCAGTACGAGCTGATGCCCCGGCACGACGTGGGTTGAGGGGTGGGCGTGGTGAAATAAATCCATTATGGACAACGGTGCCGCCGCGCGTTGTCAGTATCCAGCGAGCAAAAACGCCCAGCGCCCAATGCGGACGCTGAATGCTCTGATGAGAACATCATTGGAACGAACGCGAACACCCTCCGTATTGGAGCCTGCGGCAGCCCTAAGACTGCAAAAGATATTGCGCCACGCAAAACCTGTGCAGTAAATGAAGAGGATATTCCCTCAAGGAGAGTCACCGTGTCGTTCAGTCGCCTCGCCCTGGTCCTCGCCGCCGTCGCGCTCGCCGGATGCACCACCACAAAGCAAGGCGAACAATTCCGGGTCGAAAAGTCGCCGGATGGAAAGCTCGTATCGATATGGTCTCGCGATGGCGCGTTCGTTTCCAAAATAGTCGAGCGTGCGAAGGTGGAGTGCGCGGCGTTTGGAAAGGCGGAAATGATCACGATCATGGGCTCTGAAACGACCAAAGAACAGCACTGGCAATACTATTGCTCGAACGGGTCCGCAGCGGACAAAGCCATCGTTGAGGCCCGCAAGGAAGAGGCATCAGAGGTGTATCGGGCCAAGGCCAGGCACGCCATCGCGCAAGGATCCCCGATGACGGCGGCGCAACTCCAGGCCCTGCGCGAGGAACAGGTGGAACGTCTCCAGAAAAACGCCGAGGGTTGGAAGCGGCTCAACAGCCAGCGCTACTGCTCGATCCTGTCGCCCTGCTGACCCGGCGCGCGATCCGCCGGCAGAACGAAGGGCCGCTCGAACAACCGAGTGGCAATGTCGCGAGCCCCAGCTGGGAACTGGTGCCGGAGCCGTAGCCGTCGAATGAAACACGCACCCCGGCGGCACGCAGGCGGGCGCGTTTGTCGATCAGCACCTCCCTGCGCAGGGCCAAGCTACACGCTCACAAACCACTCCGGGGCGAGGCGGTCGGGGGCGATGCCCAGCAGCGTGGTCCGGTCGCCGGTGGCGAAGATCAGGACCGTGTCGCCGGCGCCGTCGGCCGTCACCTCCGGCGCGCCCGCCACCACCAGGGCGAGGCGGTCGCCCTCGCCGGGGTCGAAGTCGGCGATCAGCGTGGTTCCCGCATCGCCACCCACCAGGAAGACGTCGGCCCCCTGCCCGCCGGCCAGCGTGTCGTCGCCGACGCCGCCGCGCAGCGTGTCCGCCCCCTGCCCGCCATAAAGCGCGTCGCCGCCCTGGCCGCCGTGCAGGTCGTCGGCGTCGGCGTTGCCGTAGAGCTGGTCGTCGGCCAGATTGCCCAGCAGCCGGTCCGGACCGTCGCCGCCCGACAGCGTGTCGGCGCCGGCGCCGCCCGACAGCCGGTTCGCCGCCCCGTTGCCCGAGATGGCGTCGGCGTGGCCGCTGCCGGCCGCGTCCTCGATGGTGGTGCCGAAGGCGATGGCCAGCACGTCCGGCGCCGCACGTCCGCCGGCCCAAGCGCCCACGTCGCTGAAGGCGCCCGGCTCCAGGTCGACCGTGACGCCGAAGAACTGGTTGGCGAAGTCCAGCGTGTCGTGGCCGCCGCCGTCCCAGATCGTGCGCGCCTGTCCGCGGATGTCGAAACCGTAGACGTCGTCGCCGGCGCGCGTCGCGTGGTTGGCCCCGTACAGGTATTGCAGCGCCGCCACGTCGAAGATCTGGTAACCGAAGGGGTAAAGCCCCGTGCCGTTGCCGTGGTAGGACATGGCGGTGTAGACGAAGCTGTCCTGCTCGGACGGCAGGAACGGCCCGCCCACCGAATTGCCGCTGGACCCCGCGTTGTAGTCGCCGGGATGCTTGAGGCCCAGGGCGTGGCCGACCTCGTGCACCAGCACGGTGTAGCCGTAGCCGCCGGGCGCCGGGTCGAGGTTCGGCTGGTAGTTCTTGTTGAGGAAGATCTCCCCGCCCTTGCTGCTGCCGGGCAGATAGCAATAGCCGGCCGATCCCTGCTGCGCGTTCATGCCGAAGCGGATGTCCACGTCCTCGCCGTCCGGGCGTTCGACGAAGCGGACGCTGGCGACCTCGGCCGCGATCTGGAGCACGCCGCGCGCGGCGTCCCGCATCACCTCGGTGAAGGCCTGAAAGGTGGTGGACTCTTCCGGCGTCGCGTCGGCCGGCGGCGCCGTCATGAAAGCGAAGGTCACCTCGGTCGGCGTGCCGTACGGATCGCCCGCGTTCCACCGCCGCCCTTCGCCCGCCAGCAGCGCGTCGATGTAGTAGATGCCCGAAGGGCCCGCATCGGCCTCCAACCGCTCCGCCATGGTCCCACCCCCGTCTCGTCGCCAGGACGAAACGGTGGGCCTATGACCGTGGGCATCGCCTTACCCGGATTAACTCAGCCTCTAATCCGCTTGGCGCCGAGGAAGGCTCCCAACGGCGGTAGCGTCAGGGTCCGTCCGTCCGCCGAGACCTCGGGCACGGGCGCGCCGGACGGGCGCGGGAGGGGCAGCGGGACCAGCCGCTCGCGGTCCTTCAGCGCGACCTCCGCCGGGCGGTCGGACAGGTTGACGGCGACCAGCACGCACTCCTCCGGGCAGCATCTCCGGAAGGTGAGCACGGCGCCCCGGTCCTCCACCCCCTCCACCGTGCCCAGGCGCAGCGCCGGGTGGGCGCGACGCAGGGCCAGGGCGGCCCGCCAGACCTCCAGCGGGCTGCCGGGCCGGCCGTCCTGCCGGTCCACGGCCAGCGCCCGGTGTTCGGCGGGCACCGGCAGCCAGGGCGCCTCGGCCTCGCTGAAGCCCGCGTGCGGTGCCGCCGCGCGCCAGGGCATCGGCGTGCGGCTGCCGTCGCGACCGGGAAACTCCGGCCAGTAGGTGATGCCGAAAGGGTCGCGCAGCTGGTCGTGCGTCAGCGCCGCCTGCGGCAGCGCCAGTTCCTCCCCCTGGTACAGGCAGACGGTGCCGGGCAGCGCGGCGAACAGCACGGCGAGCAGCGCGCTGAACGCCTGCGGGTCGGCGCCGGGCGGCAGCCAGCGGCTGACCGCGCGCTCGACGTCGTGGTTGGAGAAGCTCCAGCAGATGGCCGAGGGGTCGGGCACCGCGCCCAGCGCCCGCGCGAAGGCGGCGGCCGAGCAGGGCTGCTTGGCAAGGCTCAGCGAATAGGCGGCGTCCAGCCCGCCCGGCGCGGTACAGGCGGCTATCCGCGCGCCCGCCCCCGGCTGGCTCGACAGCTCGCCCAGCAGGACGCGGCCGGGGAAGCGGTCGACCGTGGCGCGCAACTCCTCCAGGATGGGGCGGATCGTCGGGTGCATCATGTCGTGGCGATGCTGCTGCAGCGCGAACGGCTTCAGCGGCGGCTCCGGCCCGTCCCACGGCTGCGGCGGGTTGGAGCGCAGCGCGGGGTCGTGCGCGAGGAAGTCCACCGCGTCGATGCGGAAGCCGTCCGCCCCGAGCTCCAGCCAGAAGGCGGCGGTGTCCAGCATGGCCTGCCGGCACGCCGGGTCGTGCAGGTTCAGCGCCGGCTGGCCGGGCAGGAAATGGTGCAGGTAGTACTGGCGCCGCCGCGGCTCCCACGTCCAGGCGGCGCCGCCGAAAACCGACAGCCAGTTGTTGGGCGGCGTGCCGTCGGCCTGCGGATCGGCCCACACGTACCAGTCGGCGTACGCCCCGGTGCGCGCACGGCGCGACGCCTCGAACCACGGATGCCGGTCGGAGGTGTGGCCGCACACCAGATCGAGGATCACCTTCAGCCCGCGCGCGTGCGCCGCCGCCAGCAGCCGCGCCACGGTGGACAGCGTGCCCAGCCGTGGATCGACCGCCCGATGGTCGGCCACGTCGTAGCCGAAATCCTTCCACGGCGACGGGTAGAACGGCCCGATCCATACGCCGTCCACGCCCAGCGACGCGACGTGGTCGAGCCCGCGCAGCACGCCCTCCAGGTCGCCCCAGCCGTCGCCGTCGGAGTCCAGAAAGCTCAGCGGGTAGATCTGGTAAAGGGCCGCGCCCTTCAACCAGGAAGTGGGCTGCCAGGAGGTGGGGGACATGACGCCTTCCGCGAACCGGTCACGCGGACAGGCTCATGCCCCTACTCCTAACGATTGGTGAAGGGGGGCGGAATGGTCACGGGCTATTTCCGCTCGATGCGCGGCGTGGCGCCCATGGCGGACAGCCAGGGTGCCCAGGCCTGCCGCACCATCGTCGTCCAGGCCTGCACCGGGGCGACCCACAGCGCCAGCATCGGGTTGGTGAACATCGGGTTGGCGAAGGCGCCGCCCAGCATCGGCGCGAAGCCGCGCGCTACGCTTTCGAAATCGGGCGTGGCCCTGAAGGTGATGGAGATCACCTCGGCGCGCTCCTCAGGGTACTCGCGATGCACGATCTGCACGTCGAGGTTCGGCAGGGCGGCGGTCAGCTTGGTCTCGTCCATGTGGTCGCTCCCGGCTGGTGATATCCCCGCACGATACGGATTCCGCACCGCAAAAGAAACCCTGCGGGGGTGTGCGGGGTTATTCCGGCATGGACGCCCATACCCCGACCGAACTCACGGCCCCCGACAGCACCGACGAGGCGCGCGAGGCGGCGGCCTGCGCCGGGCTGGCCTACGTCAGCGACGAGGAGCCCGGCATCCGCCGCCGCCGCTCCGGCAAGGGCTTCGCCTACCGGTGGCCGGACGGCGCCACGGTGACGGAAGAGGAGACGCTGGCCCGCATCCGCAAGCTGGCCATCCCGCCGGCCTACACGGACGTGTGGATCTGCGCCGACCCTGACGGCCACCTCCAGGCCACCGGGCGCGACGCCAGGGGCCGCAAGCAGTACCGCTACCACCCGCGCTGGACCGAGCTGCGCGAGGGCACGAAGTACGGCCGCATGCTGGAGTTCTGCCGGGCGCTGCCGAAGATCCGCGCCCGCGTGGACGAGGATCTGTCGCGGCGCGGCCTGCCGCGCGAGAAGGTGCTGGCGACCGTGGTGCGCCTGCTGGAAACCACGCTGATCCGCGTCGGCAACGAAAGCTACGCGCGGGAAAACCGCAGCTATGGCCTGACCACGCTGCGCGACCGCCACGCCGACATCGACGGTGCCGAGATCCGCTTCGCGTTCAAGGGCAAGTCGGGCAAGGTGTGGAACGTCGGCCTGAAGGACCGGCGCCTCGCCCGCGTCGTGCGCGCCTGCCGCGACGTGCCGGGCGACGAACTGTTCCAATACGTGGACGCGGACGGCCAGCGGCACGCCGTCACCTCGGGCGACGTCAACGACTACCTGCGCGCCGTCACCGGTGAGGATTTCACCGCCAAGGACTTCCGCACCTGGAACGGCACCGTGCTGGCCGCCATGGCGCTGAAGGAATTCGAAAGCGTCGACGGCAAGGCCAAGGCCAAGCGCAACGTCACCCGCGCCATCGAACAGGTGGCGGCCCGCCTGGGCAACACCGCCGGCGTCTGCCGCCGGAGCTACGTCCACCCCGAGATCCTCGACGCCTATCTGGAGGGCCAGCTTCTCGACGCCCTGAAGGCGGAGGTGGAGCGCGACCTGCGCGAGGAGCTGCACGGCCTGGACGCGGAGGAGGCCGCCGTGCTGGCCTTCCTCCACCACCGCCTGGACCGCGAGAGCCGGGCGCGCGCCGGGGGGACGGCGAACGCCGGCCCTATGCCCGCGTCTCGCCCCACGGCAGCATGCGCGCCAGAACGCCGTCCTTCAGCACGTACTGGTGCACGATGGCCGCCACCGCGTGCAGGCCGGCGAGGATGAGGATGAGGTTGCCGATCACCTCGTGCACCTCCTCCGCGCCCTCCTTCAGGCCGGGGTTGGGGCCGATCAGGCTGGGCAGGGTGAACAGGTCGAAGACGACGATGGGCCGGCCGCCGGCCCACGACATCACCGCGCCCGACAGCGGCACCAGCAGCATCAGGACGTAGAGCGCGGCATGCCCGGCCTTGGACGCGGCGACCAGCGGCGGCGCCATGCCGGCCGGCAGGGCCGGCGGCGGGCTGATCCGGCGCCAGACGGCGCGCAGGACGACCAGCGCCATGACCGAGACACCCACCGACTTGTGCAGCATCATCACATAGGCGCGCTCCGGCCCCTTGGGCATGCCTTCGACGATCTGGATGAGGACGAACGCGCCGATGATCAGCAGCGCCGTCGCCCAGTGCAGCATCTGCATCGGCAGATCGTAGCGGTCCTTGCTGGTGATGTTCATGACTGTCTCTCCGGGGACGAGGCGTTTGTTGGCGCGCACTGTGCGCCCGCCTCCCTGAACCGGGCCTGAACGGTCATGCGGCCGGCGCCGCCGCCACCGCCAGCCGGCGCAGGACGAGGCAGGCCACGTCGCCGGCCGGCT
>DASWVP010000180.1:0-1561 GCA_036401175.1 Azospirillum sp.
GCAGCCCGGCCCGCAACGCGGCGAGCCCGTCGGGGTCGCCGGCCGCCCGCGCGGCGATCGCCACATACTCCTCCGGCGTGGCGGCGACGAAGCGGGACAGCCCCAGGGTGGCCAGCATGGAGGCGCTCCAGCGGCTCACCATCCGCTCCTGCGGCCAGGTGACCACGGGCACGCCCATCCACAGCGCCTCGAACGTCGTGGTCGATCCGCTGAACGGGAAGGGGTCGAGCGCCACGTCGATGTCCCGGTACTGCGCCAGATGGTCGCGCAGGCCCAGTTCGCCGTCCGCCGGCACCTCGACGCGCGCCGGATCGACGCCGGCCCGCGCGAGGATAGCCAGGACGCGGTCCAGGCAGGCCGGGAAGCGGTAGAGGTTCTGGTACTTCAGCCGCAGCCGCGCGCCCGGCACCGCCGCCAGCACCCGCCCCCACAGCATCAGCGTCTCGTCGGACACCTTGGCCGGGTTGTTGAAGCAGCCGAAGGCGGCGAAGCCGCGCCGCAGCATCGGCGGCGGCACGACCGCCGGCGATTCGGGCGGCGGCGCCATGATGACGTAGGAGGGCAGGCGGACCGGACGCTCGGTGAAGCGCTCGGTGCCGCGCCCGGGGCCGCCGCGCGGCGCCAGGACTGGATCGGCGATCAGGTAATCCATCACCGACAGGCCGCTGGTGGCGACGTCGTGATGGCTGACCTGCACCGGGGCGGGGCGGTGGGCGCACACCATCGGGCGGTTGCGGTCGAAATGGCCGGCCAGCACCACCAGAACGTCGACGCCGTCGCCGCGCACCATGTCGGCCACCGTGCGGTCGTCCAGGCCGGCGATGTCGCGCCAGCCGTCGCACAGCGCGCGGAAGCGCGCCGTGGTCGCGTCCGGCCGGGCGACGTCGGCGTAGCAGACCAGCTCGAACCGTTCCCGGTCGCGCGCCTCGAACACCGGCAGCAGGTTGCGCGTCACCGGCTGGAACGCCCGCAGGTCCGTGGACAGATAGCCGACGCGCAGCCGCCGCTCGGGGTCGGGCGTGTTGGCATATGGCCGGGGCGCCGCGTAGAGCGGCCGGGCGAAGCGCTCCTCGAAGGCGCGGTAGGCGGCGAAGCGCGCGGCGGCGTCCGGCTGCGGCCGGTAGAGCCCGGCGACGATGAGGTTCCAGGCGGCGTCCGCGCGCGCCGGCTCCAGCGCCGCGGCGCGGGCGAACCACGCGGACGCCTCGCCCGCCAGCCCCAGCGTCAGCAGCGACGCGGCGAGGTTGTGCACCGCGTCCGCGTGGCCGGGATCGGCCGCCATGGCGATTCGCAGTCGGGCCAGCGCGCGCCCGTGCTCCTTGCGGTCGGTGTCAAGGCGGGCGAGGTTGTAGGTGGCGGGGCCGGTCGGGTCCAGCCGCGCGGCGCGCCTCAGAGCCGTTTCCAATTCGGCCGTCCGCCGCCCGCCGTTCAGCGCCACGCCCAGGCGAAGCTGCACGTCCGGCGCGTCGGGGTCGAGCGCCGCCATGGTCCGCAGCACCGGCACCACGGCGTCCCAGCGCCGCGCCCGGTGCCAGCGGTCGGCCAGGAAGGCCAGCGCCTC
>DASWVP010000181.1:0-7326 GCA_036401175.1 Azospirillum sp.
AAGCGCCAGCGCGGCCCAACGGCAGGGGCACTTCGCACCCAGTGAAAGGCCCTCAGCCCTTTCCGTCCGCCTTGCCGATGAAGCGCACCGCCGTACCGTCCGGCGAGAACTCCACCCCGGCGGCCTCCAGCACTTTGCGAACGCTCTCCAGCGAACTGACCCGCGTGTCGGCGCTCCCATTCTCGATCCGCCGCACCGTGCTCAACGACGCGAGGGCGCGATCGGCAAGCTCCTGCCCGCTTACGCGGGCTTCCCTCCCCCGGCGGGGCCGGGGGAGGGAGAACGGATCACTCCGGCGTCGCGGCGTCGGCGTCGGACTCAGGCGTGCCCATCATGGCGTCGGCGACGAGGCCGGCGTTGGAGCGGATCTTGTCCTCGATCGACTTCGCCACGTCGGGGTTGTTGCGCAGGAACGTCTTGGCGTTCTCGCGGCCCTGGCCGATGCGGGTGCCGTCGTAGCTGAACCACGCGCCCGACTTCTCCACCACGCCGGCCTGGTTGCCGAGGTCGAGCAGTTCGCCCACCTTCGACACGCCTTCGCCGTACATGATGTCGAACTCGACCACGCGGAACGGCGGGGCCATCTTGTTCTTCACCACCTTCACGCGGGTCTGGTTGCCCACCACCGCGTCGCGGTCCTTGATGGCGCCGATGCGGCGGATGTCCAGGCGCACCGAGGCATAGAACTTCAGCGCGTTGCCGCCCGTCGTCGTCTCCGGGTTGCCGAACATCACGCCGATCTTCAGGCGGATCTGGTTGATGAAGATCACCAGACAGTTCGACTTGGAGATCGAGCCGGTCAGCTTGCGCAGCGCCTGACTCATCAGGCGGGCGTGCAGGCCGACGTGGCTGTCGCCCATCTCGCCTTCCAGTTCGGCGCGCGGCACCAGCGCGGCCACCGAATCGACCACCAGCACGTCGATGGCGCCGGAGCGCACCAGCGTGTCGGCGATCTCCAGCGCCTGCTCGCCCGCGTCGGGCTGCGAGATCAGCAACTCGTCGATGTTGACGCCCAGCTTCTTCGCGTAAGCCGGGTCGAGCGCGTGCTCGGCATCGACGAAGGCGCAGGTGCCGCCGACCTTCTGCGCCTGCGCGATGGCGTGCAGCGCCAGCGTCGTCTTGCCCGAGCTTTCCGGCCCGTAGATCTCGACGATGCGGCCGCGCGGCAGGCCGCCGATGCCCAGCGCGATGTCGAGGCCGAGCGAGCCGGTCGAGATGACGTCGGTCTCGTCCGTGCTCGGGCGCGCGCCGAGCTTCATGATCGAGCCCTTGCCGAAGGCGCGCTCGATCTGGCTCAACGCGGCGTCCAGGGCCTTCTGCTTGTCCATGGAGTCCTTTTCCACCAATCGGAGCTGTGGCGACGACATTGCCCGTTTCCCTCTCTCAGATCAACACGGTCGGATCCACATGATCGACACGGTATCGGTTTGGGTGCCGGTCTGGGTGTGGAGGTCAATGTACTCTTTTCGTTCTCGTTCGCAAGGGAAATTCCGCAAACGTTCTCATAACGTATACGTCCGAGTCGGTCCTGAATCGGCCTCCTTAAGGCCCCGCTTCGTTCGCTTTTCCGTTCACATTCAATACCGTACGGGAACGCCACCGTATGCGACCGAGGGTCGCATACCCCAGCATTCACGCGTTTCCGGGCGTGTGGTTGACAGTTTCGTAACCCTCGCGGACCAGACTCGGACCTATGTCTTTCGTGAGAGTTCCGATGCCTGCCCTTCGCATGATCGGGGCCGGGCTGCTCATCGTCCTGTGCACCATGGTGCTGGCGGCGTTTCCGGCCAAGGCCGACCGGGTTCCGTCGATCCGCATCTCCAGCGAGAACGGTCCCAGCCACGTCCAGACCCGCATCCTGGAACGCTTCGTCGCCACCGTGCGCGAGCGCGCCGCCGGGCGGCTGAGCGTCGATTACCAGCACAGCGGCCGGCTGTACCGCGACGTCGACGTGATCGTCGCGCTGGAGCATGGCAAGGTCGAAATGGCGCTGCCGGGAAGCTGGCAGCTCGACCGGTTCGAACCCAACGTGGGCGCCTTGCTGCTGCCGTCTTTCTATGGTCGCGACGCGGAAACCATGGGCCGGCTGCTCGACGGGCCGCTGGGGCGGATGCTGAACGAGCGGCTGGAAGCGGCGCTGGACGTCCACGTGCTGGGCCGCTGGATCCACCTGGGCTTCGCCCACCTCTACACCATCGACCGGCCGATCGGGCGGCACGAGGACATCGCGGGCCTGCGCATCCGCTCCCCCGGCGGCGAGGTGAACAACCGCCGCCTCGCGGCGCTGGGCGCCCGGCCGCTGACCGTGGCGTGGACCGACCTGCCGGTGGCATTCCGCGCGCAGCGCATCGACGGGCTGCTCAGCACCCACGCCACCGTGGTCAGCGCCCGGCTGTGGGAACACGGGCTGCGCCACGCCTTCGAGGACCGGCAGTACTTCCCGCAATACGTGCCGCTGGTCGCCGCCGGCCTGTGGCGGCGGCTGCCGGCCGACCTGCGCGCGCTGCTGGAACAGGCCTGGGAGGATCAGGTGGACGCCGCCCGGCGCGAGGCCGCCGCGGCGCAGGAGGAGGCGCGGGCCGAGTTGCTGGCCAACGGCGTGCGCATCGTCACCCCGCCGGCGCCGGCGCTGGCCGCGTGGCGCGCGCGGCTGGTGGCGGCGCAGGAGGACTGGGCCTACGAAATGGGCATGGATCCGTACCTGATCCGCATGCTCCAGACCAGCTTCGGCGACTGAGGACGGGAGGGCACACGGTATGAAGAGCCCACTCTCCGGCTCGCTTGCCGGGCAGATCGTCGCCGCCACGCTGGCGGTGCTGATCGCGCTGCTCGCCTCCACGTTGTGGACATCGCGGCAGACGACGCTGCGCATGGCCGAGGTCACGCTGCTGCACGACGCCCGCCTGCACGGCCAGCAGATCGACGCCGCGCTGTCGCTGGTGGACTTCACCCTGCGCGAGATGGCCGACCATTTCCGCGAGAGCGGCGAGCGCGACTCCGATGATCCGGGCGCCGCGGGGATCGAGCGGCGGACGGCCGCGCCGGTGCTGCGCCGCCACCTGCTGTCGTCGCGCACCGCCTACATCGGGCTGTACGACGCCGAGGGCCGGCTGGCCGCCTCGGTCGGGCGGCCGATGCCGCAGCTCGCCTCGCTCGCCACGCACGACGTCATCCGCCGCCACCGCGAGGAAATGCTGCCCTTCCAGTACGAGACGGCGGCGCGGCTGGGCCTCACCGGCCGGCCGCTGGTCGGGCTGAGCCGCGCCGTGGTGTCGCGGCAGGGGCGGTTCCTGGGCATGCTGCTGGCGCTGGTCGACGTCGAGTCGCCGGGCGGCTACCACTATGGCGACGACACCCACACCGCCCGCCACAAGGTGCTGTTCGACGCCACGGGAACGGTGCTGGCCGCCTGGAACCTGGGCGAGGCGGCCGGCGACAACGGGGAACCGGCGCCCGCCGCCTTCGCCGGGATGCTGCGCCAGCCCACCCGCCCGGTGGCCGCCGCGGACGGCAACTGGATCGTCGTCGCCCACCAGCTCGCCGACTTCCCCTTGCGCCTGGGCGCGGCGCTGCCGCGCGATCAGGCGCTGGCCCAATGGCGGGGCGAGGTGCGCATGCTTGGGCTGACGCTGGGCGTGTGCCTGATCATGCTGGCGGTGCTGCTCACCGTGCTGACCGGCCAGTCGCGCCGGCGCGAGACGGCCGAGGCGGAACTGCACGACCAGCTCGCCTTCCAGCGCACGCTGCTCGACACCGTCCCGCTGCCGGTGTTCTGGAAGGACCGCGAGGGCCGCTACCTGGGCTGCAACGCCGCCTACGAGGCGTTCGCCGGGGTGCGCCGCGAGGAGATCATCGGCCACACCATGGCCGAGCGCTTCGGCGCCGAGGAGGCCGCCCCGCACGAAGCGGCCGACCGCGCCGTGCTGGAAGAGGGCGCGCCGGTGACCATCGAGGACACCCTGCGCTTCCCGGACGGCGCCGTGCACACGCTGATCTCCAGCAAGGCGGCGTTCGTCCGGGCCGACGGCGGCGTCGGCGGTCTTGTCGGCGTCGTTCTCGACGTCACCGAAAGCCGCCACGCCGAGGCGCGCATGGCCGCGCTGACCAAGGCGCTGGAGTACAGCCCGGCGCCGATCCTCATCACCGACGCGCAGGGGCTGATCACCTACGTCAACGCCGCCTTCACGGCGACCACCGGCTACCAGCCCGACGAGGTCGTCGGCGGCAGCCCGCGCATCCTGCGCGGCGACACGTCGGAGGCGGTCCACCGCGAGCTGTGGACGACGATCACCGCCGGGCGGGTCTGGCACGGCGAGTTCCGCAACCGCCGCAAGACCGGCGAGCTGTACTGGGAAAAGGCCTCCATCGCGCCGATCCTGGCCGCCGATGGCCGCATCGTCAGCTACGTCGCGGTCAAGGAGGACATCACCGAGCAGAAGCAGGCGGCCGAGCGCATGTGGGAACAGGCGAACTTCGACCCGCTGACCGGCCTGCCCAACCGCACCATGCTGCACGAACGCCTGCTGCGCGCCCTGGACGGCGCGCGGCACGGCCTGGGCCGGGTGGCGCTGCTGTACGTCGACCTCGACCGCTTCAAGCCGGTCAACGACGCCTTCGGGCACGAGGCCGGCGACGCGCTGCTGGCGCAGGTGGCCGGGCGGCTGCGCGGCTGCGTGCGCGACAGCGACACGGTGGCCCGGCTGGGCGGCGACGAGTTCGTCGTGCTGATGCCCGTGCGCGACGACGCCGAGGCGGAGCAGGTGGCGCGCCGCATCCTCGACTCGCTGCAACGCCCCTTCCCGCTCGACATCGACGTGAACGACGATGGCGGCGGCGACGTCGGCATCGGCGCCTCGATCGGCATCAGCGTCTTCCCGCGCGACGCGGGCGACGCCGAAGGGCTGCTGAAGAACGCCGACGCCGCCATGTACGCCGCCAAGCAGGCCGGCCGCGACACCGTGCGCTTCTTCTCGCGCGGGCCGTCGCGCGAGCCGGCGGGAACCGTCAGCCCCCCCGCATGACCTCCTTGACCTTGGAGGCGAGCTGCTTGAGCGAGAAGGGCTTGGGCAGGAAGTGCGAGCCGTTGGGGCTGTCCAGCTCGTCCTTGAAGCGGTCCTCGGCGTAGCCGGAGATGAAGATCACCTTCATGTCCGGGCGCCGCTCGCGCACCTTGCGGGCCAGCGTCGGTCCGTCCATCTGCGGCATCACCACGTCGGTGATCAGCAGGTCGACGCCGGACGCGTCGGCGGTGAGCTGTTGCATCGCCGCCTCGCCGTTCTTCGCCTCCAGCACCTGATAGCCCTTGTTGCGCAGCGCGCGCGCCGAGAACACGCGCACGGCGTCCTCGTCCTCGACCAGCAGGATGGTGCCGGTGCCGGTCAGGTCGCTGCCGCGGCGCTCGCGCGGTTCGCCCTGTTCGGCCGGGCGGGCCTCGCCCTGGTGGCGCGGCAGCAGGATGGTGAACTTCGACCCCTCCCCCGGCTCGCTGTCGACGACGATGAAGCCGCCGAACTGCCGCACGATGCCGTACACCGTGGACAGCCCGAGCCCGGTGCCCGAACCGACCTCCTTGGTCGAGAAGAACGGCTCGAAGATGCGCTGCAGGTTTTCCTTGGGGATGCCGATGCCGGTGTCGATCACCTCCACCGCCACGTACTCGCCGGCCGGCACCACCTCGTGCTCGCGGCGCTCGGGCGCGCTCAGCGTGTGGTTGGAGGTGACGATGGTCAGCCGGCCGCCGCCGGGCATGGCGTCGCGCGCGTTGACCACGAGGTTGATGATCACCTGTTCGAGCTGGTTCTGGTCCACCTTGATGAGGCCGAGGTCGCGGCCGTGCAGCATCTTCAGCTCGATCGTCTCGCCGATCAGGCGGCGCAGCAGGTTCGACAGCTCGGCCAGCACGTCGGTGACGGCGAGCACGCGCGGCTGCAAGGTCTGCTGGCGCGAGAAGGCCAGGAGCTGGCGCACGAGGTTGGCGGCGCGGTTGGCGTTCTGCTTGATCTGCATGATGTCGCTGAACGACTGGTCGCCGGGCTTGTGGCGCAGCAGCAGCAGGTCGCAGAAGCCGATCATCGCGGTCAGCAGGTTGTTGAAGTCGTGCGCCACGCCGCCCGCCAGCTGGCCGACCGCCTGCATCTTCTGCGACTGGGAGAACTGCGCCTCCAGGCTGCGGCGCTCGGTCATGTCGATGAAGTGCAGGATCAGCCCCGCCCCGCCCTCGCTGCCGACGCCGGCCAGCCGCCGCGCGAAGAGCTGCGCCACGAGGTCGCGCCCGCCCGACAGCCGCACCTCCAGCGGCGTCGCCGGATCGGCGCCGCCGTGCACGTCCTTCAGCCGCTCGGCCACGGCGTCGCGCTCGCGCGGGTCGACGAGGTCGGCCAGCGGCCGGCCGATGACGTCCGCCGCGTGCGAACCGATCAGCGCCAGGAAGGCGTGGTTGCACTCGGCCAGCCGGCCGGTCTCGTCGACCAGCGCGATGCCGATCGGCGCGTCCTCGAAAAAGCGCTGGAAGCGCTGTTCGGAGAGGCGCAGCGCCTCCTGCCACTCGCGCTCCGGCGTCAGGTCGCGCACCACCGAACGGGTGTGCACGCTCCGCCCATCGTCGGACACGACGACGGTCTGCGCCATGGCCGCCTGGAAGCGCCGCCCCTGCAGGCCGCGCATGGCGAGTTCGCCGCGCTGCTCGGTGCCGCCCCCCTCGAACAGGTCGTAGGGCGCCGCCGTCCTGGGCGGCGCGGCCAGCACCTCGTGCAGATGGCGCCCGCTCTCCACCAGATCGCGCGGCGCGCAGCCCAGCCATTTGGCGAGCGTGGCGTTGGCGAACAGGAAGGCGCCGTCCTGATCGACCGAGAAGAAGCCGACCGGCGCGTGGTCCATGAAATCGACCAGCTTGGCCTGCTCGCGCAGCATCACCTGTTCCAGCTCGCGCCGCGCCGTGATGTCCTCGACCCGCCAGTGCACGGCGCCGGGAAAGCGGGCGATCGGCACCGCCTGCACCCGCCACCACTCGATGCCGTGGCCGTCGCGCGGGATCGCCAGCTCGGCCGCCGCCGGGGCGCCGCCGCACGCCCGTTCGCCCACGCGGCGGAATTCGGCCAGGCTGTCCGGGTCGGCCGCGAGGTGCCGCTCCAGCCCCTCCAGCACCGGCTCGCCCTCCGCGACGCCGGCGATGCGGCGGAAGGCGGCGTTCACGAACACCGCGCGCCCGTCGGCGTCGGAAATGAGCTGGCCGGCGGTGAGCCCGTCGAGCGCCCCGGTCAGCAGTTCGTCGTCGTGCGCCAGCCGCTGGCGCTGGCGCGCCACATGGAGGATAAGCGCCAGCGCGCC
>DASWVP010000182.1:0-7734 GCA_036401175.1 Azospirillum sp.
CGGCTCCTGCGCCTGCCCCTGAGCCCGCTCCGGCCCCCGCTCCTGCGCCTGCCCCGGCACCCGCTCCGGCACCCGAGCCGGCTCCGGCTCCGGCGCCCGCCCCGGCCCCGGCGCCCGCGCCGAAGCCGTAACGTGCATGCCGGCCGGGCGGGGTGCGATGCATCCCGCCCGTGCCGGTGCGCGGAGGCGGCGGGAACCCTCGGTCGCAACGCCTGTTCCATCCTCGCCAAAGGAGGACTGGGACATGACGACACGACGGATTGTGCTTGCGATCGCTTGTGCGCTTCTCGCGGTTCCGGCATCGGCCGACGAGCCGAAGGGAAAGAGCCCGGCGCTCGACGTGGAGCAGGAGGGCGGCGAGCCGGTGATCGTCCACGAGGGCACCGCCTCGTTCTACGGCGGGAAGTTCCACGGCCGCAAGACCGCCTCCGGCGAGCGCTTCGACCAGAACGCGTCGACCGCCGCGTCGAAGGAATTGCCGCTGGGGTCCAAGGCCACCGTGACCAACGAGGAAACCGGCCAGAGCACCGACGTGATCATCAACGACCGCGGCCCCTACGTGAAGGGCCGGGTCATCGACCTCTCGAAGAAGGCGGCGGAGGACATCGGCATCACCAAGGAGGACGGCCTCGCCCCCGTCCGCGTCGAGGTCAAGCCGTCCGAGCAGCCCACCGACGAGGCGCGGGAAAAGGTCGAGGACAAGGCCGAACAGACGGCCGAACGTCTGGGCAAGCCGCTGCCGAACGAATCCTCGGGCTCCTCCCGATAAACCACCCCTCCGGGCGATCGGGCGAAAGCCCCTCTCCCTGGACGGGAGAGGGGTTGGGGAGAGGGTGGTTACGGGCGAATGCCCGGAGGAAAGACTCTCTTCCGCCCTGCCGGGCGTAGCGGCCCCTCTCCCCAACCCCTCCCCCGCAAGGGGGGAGGGGCTTTTGTGTCAGTGGACCTGACCACCCCGTCGCCCTGAACCACCCCTCCGGGCGGCTGGCAAATCGCGCCGGCCCCTGCTAGAAGGCGCGATCATTCGAATATCCGCCGTCGGGAGGGACCACGCGCCATGGCCGCACGCCGCAAGCTGATCGCCGGGAACTGGAAGATGAACGGGCTGAAGGCCGATGGCCTCGGCCTCGCCTCGGATCTCGCGGGGCGGCTCCAGGGGGCCGGCGCCGTGCCGTTCGACCTGCTGGTGTGCCCGCCGTTCCCGCTCCTGTTCCCCGTCGGCGACGCCGTCAAGGGCAGCGGCGTGGCGCTGGGCGCCCAGGATTGCCACGCCAACCTCAAGGGCGCGCACACCGGCGACGTCAGCCCGGTGATGCTGACCGACGCCGGCTGCGCCTACGTCATCCTCGGTCATTCCGAGCGGCGGGCGGACCACGGCGAATCCGACGCGGTGGTGAACGCCAAGGCCGCCGCCGCCCACCGGCAGGGGCTGGTCGCCATCGTCTGCGTCGGCGAGACGGAGGCGCAGCGCGACGCCGGCACGCAGACCGACGTGGTCGGCAGCCAGCTCGCCGGCTCGCTGCCGGAAGGCGCCACGGCCGACAACACCGTCATCGCCTACGAGCCGGTGTGGGCGATCGGCACCGGCAAGACCGCCACGCCCGACGACGTGGCCGCCATGCACGCCTTCATCCGCGCCGAACTGGCCAAGCGCCTGCCGGACGCCGACAGAATGCGCGTCCTCTACGGCGGTTCGGTGAAGCCGTCGAACGCGGCCGAGCTGATGGCGGTGGAGAACGTCGACGGCGCGCTGGTCGGCGGCGCCTCCCTGGTGGCCGACGATTTCTGGGCCATCGCCACGAGTTGCCGCTAGCATCCCCGCAACAGGCGCGTTAAAACAGTGGGGCTGCGCGCCGCGGGCCACATCACATGGGTCCGCGGCGCGCTATCGGTTTGGAAGGGGCCCGCCCTTTCCGTTGCGGGAATGCTTGAGGAACACGGTTCATGCACGCGGTGATTCTGGTCGTCCACCTGCTGATCGCGGTCTCGCTGGTCGGCGTCATCCTGATCCAGAAGTCGGAGGGCGGCGGGCTCGGCATCGGCGGCGGCACCATGGGCGGCATGATGACTGCGCGCGGCACGGCCAACCTGCTGACGCGCACCACGGCGATCCTGGCGGGCTGCTTCATGGTGACCAGCATCGTGCTGGCGATCATGGCGGGGGCGACGGGCAAGCCGACGTCGATCATCGACGCGATCCCGGCGCAGCCCGTGCAGCAGGCGCCGGCCGTCCCGGCCTCTCCGGCGCCGCCCGTCGCCCAGTAGGCGGGGGCGCGCCAGCGCCGGCGGACGAAGTCAAGGAGAGGCGGCCCTGCGAAGCCGCCTCTTTCCTTTAAGGCAGAACGAATCGGTCCAATCGGTTTCAAAGTTCAGGGTCCTCGGACGATCATGACGCGGTACATCTTCATCACCGGTGGTGTCGTTTCCTCGCTGGGCAAGGGTCTGGCGTCGGCGGCGCTGGGGGCGCTTCTCCAGGCGCGCGGCTACAAGGTCCGCCTGCGCAAGCTCGACCCCTACCTGAACGTCGATCCGGGCACCATGAGCCCGTACCAGCATGGCGAGGTCTACGTCACCGACGACGGTGCCGAAACCGACCTCGACCTCGGCCATTACGAGCGCTTCACCGGCGTGGCCGCGCGCAAGGGCGACAACATCACCACCGGCCGCATCTATTCCAACGTCATCGCCAAGGAGCGGCGCGGCGACTACCTGGGCGCCACGGTCCAGGTCATCCCGCACGTCACCGACCAGATCAAGGAGTTCATCGGCGCCGACACGGCCGAGGAGGACTTCATCCTCTGCGAGATCGGCGGCACCGTCGGCGACATCGAGTCGCTGCCCTTCCTGGAAGCCATCCGCCAGTTCGGCAACGAGGTGGGGCCGGAACGCGCGCTGTTCGTGCACCTGACGCTGCTGCCCTACATCCCCACCGCCGGCGAGCTGAAGACTAAGCCGACGCAGCATTCGGTGAAGGAGCTGCTGGGTGTCGGCATCCAGGCCAACATCCTGCTGTGCCGCGCCGACCGGCCGATCCCCGAGAACGAGCGCCGCAAGATCGCGCTGTTCTGCAACATCCGGCCCGAGCGCGTGATCGCCGCGCTGGACGTGGACAACATCTATCAGGTGCCGATCAGCTACCACGAGGAAGGCTTCGACACGCAGGTGCTGGCCTATTTCGGCCTGCCGACGGCGGGCGAGCCGGACCTGTCGCGCTGGACCAGCATCGTTGAGCGCGTGCGCAAGCCGCAGGGCGAGGTGACCATCGCCATTGTCGGCAAGTACATCAGCCTGCTCGACAGCTACAAGTCGCTGGCCGAGGCCCTGACGCACGGCGGCATCGCCAATAACGTCAAGGTCAAGCTGGACTGGATCGATTCGGAGATCTTCGAGACGGACGGCGCGGTGCAGCGGCTGGAAGGCGTGCACGGCATCCTAGTGCCGGGCGGCTTCGGCTCGCGCGGGACCGAGGGCAAGATCGAGGCGGCCAAGTTCGCGCGCGAGCGCAACGTGCCGTACTTCGGCATCTGCTTCGGCATGCAGATGGCGGTGATCGAGGCGGCGCGCAACCTCGCCGGCATCATCGACGCCGGCTCGACCGAGCTGGGCAAGCCCGGCAACCCGGTGGTCGGCCTGCTGACCGAGTGGCTGCGCGGCAACCAGCTCGAAAAGCGAACGGAGGCCGGTGATCTGGGCGGCACCATGCGGCTGGGCGCCTACGTCGCCAAGCTGCTGCCGGATTCGAAGGTCGCCGACATCTACGGCACGACCAGCATCTCCGAGCGGCACCGCCACCGCTACGAGGTGAACGTCTATTACAAGGAACGGCTGGAGAAGTGCGGCATGCTGTTCTCCGGCCTGTCGCCGGACGGCGAGCTGCCGGAGATCGTTGAGATCCCCGACCACCCGTGGTTCATCGGCGTGCAGTTCCATCCCGAGCTGAAGTCGAAGCCCTTCGACCCGCACCCGCTGTTCACCTCCTTCATCAAGGCGGCGATCGAGCAGAGCCGGCTGGTGTGAGCGCTGACCAAGGTGTGACCATGACCACCCCGAAGACTGTCCACATCGGCAACGTCGCCATCGCCAACGACCGGCCGTTCGCGCTGATCGCCGGCCCCTGCCAGATGGAAAGCCGCGAGCACGCGCTGGAGATGGCGGCGGCGCTGGCGGAGGCGTGCGGCGCTCTGGGCATCGGCCTGATCTACAAATCGTCCTTCGACAAGGCCAACCGCACGTCGATCCACACCGCGCGCGGCCTGGGCATGGACAAGGCGCTGCCGATCTTCGCCGAGGTGAAGGAGCGGTTCGGCTGCCCGGTGCTGACCGACGTGCACGAGACGCACCATTGCGCGGCGGTGGCCGAGGTGGTGGACGTGCTGCAGATCCCCGCCTTCCTGTGCCGGCAGACCGACCTGCTGGTGGCGGCGGCGCGGACCGGCCGCGCGGTCAACGTGAAGAAGGGCCAGTTCCTGGCGCCGTGGGACATGAAGAACGTCGCCGCCAAGCTGGTGTCGGCGGGCAACGAGCGTGTCATGCTGTGCGAGCGCGGCGTCAGCTTCGGCTACAACACGCTGGTCAGCGACATGCGGGCCCTGCCGATCATGGCGGAGACGGGCTTCCCCGTGGTGTTCGACGCCACCCATTCCGTGCAGCAGCCGGGCGGGCAGGGCACCACCTCGGGCGGCCAGCGCGAGTTCGTGCCGGTGCTGGCCCGCGCCGCCCTCGCCGTGGGCGTGGCGGCGGTGTTCATGGAAACCCACGAGGACCCGGACCGCGCCCCGTCCGACGGCCCCAACATGATCCCCATCAAGGACATGCCGGCGCTTCTGGCGCGGCTGCAGGCGTTCGACCGGCTGGCCAAGGGGCTGTGACGCGACCGGTCCGCCGTTGGGTTTTCGCTGTGCTCAACCCAACCTACGCGGGATGTGCCTGTAGGTTGGGTCGAGCGCAGCGAAAATCCAACGTCAATCGCCAAACCATCCCACCCTTGCCACGCCGTGCCGCAGGGGCTATCAGTCCCGCGCGCGCGGAAATCGCGCCCGAAATGCGGAGGAAGAAGCACGATGAGCGCCATCACCGACATTCACGCCCGTGAAATCCTGGACAGCCGTGGCAACCCGACCGTCGAGGTCGACGTCACGCTGGAATCCGGCGCGTTCGGCCGCGCCGCCGTGCCCTCGGGTGCGTCCACCGGCGCCCACGAGGCGGTCGAGCTGCGCGACGGCGACACGGCGCGCTACGGCGGCAAGGGCGTCATCAAGGCGGTCGAATCGGTCAACGGCGAGATCTTCGACGCGCTCTCCGGCCTCGACGCCGCCAACCAGCGCGCCATCGACATGGCGATGATCGAGCTGGACGGCACGGCCAACAAGGCGCGCCTGGGCGCCAACGCCATCCTCGGCGTGTCGCTGGCGGTCGCCAAGGCGTCGGCGGAAGAGGCGGCGCTGCCGCTCTACCGTTACGTCGGCGGCGCCTTCGCCTCGCTGCTGCCGGTGCCGATGATGAACATCATCAACGGCGGCGCGCACGCCGACAACCCCATCGACATCCAGGAATTCATGATCATGCCGGTGGGCGCCGCCACCGGGGCCGACGCCATCCGCATGGGCGCGGAGATCTTCCACGCGCTGAAGAAGAAGCTGAAGGACGCCGGCCACAACACCAACGTCGGCGACGAGGGCGGATTCGCCCCCAACCTCGCCTCCACCGACGAGGCGCTGGGCTTCGTGATGAAGGCGATCGAGGCGGCCGGCTACACGCCGGGCGACGACGTCATGCTGGCGCTCGACGCCGCCTCGACCGAGTTCTTCAAGAACGGCAAGTACGAGCTGGCCGGCGAGGGCAAGTCGCTGACGCCGGAGCAGATGGTCAAGTACTGGGCCGACTTCGCCGGCCGCTACCCGATCATCTCGATCGAGGACGGCATGTCGGAGGACGATTGGGAGGGCTGGAAGGCGCTGACCGACTCCATCGGCAACAAGGTGCAACTGGTCGGCGACGATCTGTTCGTCACCAACCCCAAGCGTCTGGCCGACGGCATCAAGATGGGCGTTGCCAACTCCATCCTCGTCAAGGTCAACCAGATCGGCACGCTGTCGGAGACGCTGGAAGCGGTGGACATGGCGCACAAGGCCGGCTACACGGCCGTGCTCTCGCACCGCTCCGGCGAGACCGAGGACAGCACCATCGCCGATCTGGCGGTGGCGACCAACTGCGGGCAGATCAAGACCGGCTCGCTCAGCCGTTCGGACCGTCTGGCCAAGTACAACCAGCTCATCCGCATCGAGGAGCAACTCGGCACCGCCGCCCGCTTCGCCGGCCGCGGCATCCTCAAGGGCTGATCCGGCCTTCATGCCGGACGGAAAGGCGAGGGGCTTCGGCCCCTCGCCTTTTTTCATGTGCGCCCAGCATGGGCGCGTTCTTGTGGGTGGAAGTCCCACCGTGAGCTGATCACGGCGAGCGAAGAGAAGCGCAACTGCGGAAGGGGTAACCGACCGTGGGGAGGAAGCGTGGATCGAAGCTGTGGGCCGATGAACAAGAACCGGATATGAGGCGCTGCCGACCGGGGTGGCGGTCTGGACATCGACCAGACCGCCACGCTGCTGAAGACCCAATGGCCGGCCATCAGCGAAAGCCTGCGGGAGGGGGCGTACCGGCCGCACCCGGTGCGTCGCGTGATGATCCCGAAGCCGGGGGGCGGCGAGCGCTAGCTTGCCATCCCCACGGTGACGGACCGCCTGATCCAACAGGCGGTGTTGCAAGTTCTCCAGCCGATCCTTGACCCCGGCTTCAGCGACCACAGCTACGGCTTCCGTCCCGGTCGGAGCGCACACGACGCCGTCCTTGCGGCGCAGTCGTATGTGCAATCCGCGCGGCGGATCGTCGTGGATATGGATTTGGAGAAGTTCTTCGACCGGGTGGACCACGACCTCCTGATCGACCGCCTTCGTAAGAAGGTCCCGGACCCGGCCATCGTCTGGCTGGTACGGTCCTACCTGGACGCGGGCGTGATAGAAGCCGGGGGGACGGTCACACGGCGCCGGATGGGCACCCCGCAAGGGGGGCCGCTGTCGCCGCTGCTGGCCAACCTGCTCATGGATGAGGGACAAGGACCTGGAACGCCCGGGGCACGCCTTCTGCCACTACGCCGACGACTGCAACGTCCATGTGCGGTCGCGCCGGGCAGGAGAACGGGTGATGGCCCTGCTGGGGCGTCCCTACGACCGACTGCACCTGACGGTGAACGAGGCCAAGAGCGCCGTTGCCTCTGTCTTCGGTCGCAAGGTCCTCGGCCATGCCGTCTGGGCCGGGCCGAAGGGGGTGATCAAGCGGAGGGGCGCCGACAAGGCGATCCAGGCGTTCAAGGACCACGTCCGCGCCTTGTCGCCCCGGGTGACGGGGCGGTCCCTGGCGGCGGTCGTGGCGAGGCTGCGTGTCTTCCTGCTGGGTTGGAAAGCCTACTCCGGCTGGCGCAAACGCCAGGGGTCTGGCGGACGCTGGACCAATGGATACGCAACCGGCTGCGAGCCATCCAGCTCAAGCAATGGAAACGCGCGAAGACGATCTTTCGCGAACTGACGGCACGAGGAGCCAAGCCCGCCGTCGCCCAACAGGTCGCGGCCAACAGCCGACGCTGGTGGCGCAACAGCGGGATGCTCCTCAACTCCGTCCTCACGGTCAAATGGGCCGACCAACTTGGACTGCCCAGACTCGCCTGACCTCAATCCCTCCAACCGC
>DASWVP010000183.1:0-8263 GCA_036401175.1 Azospirillum sp.
GGAGGGGCGCGCTGCCGCCACGACCGCCGATGCCTCCGACGCCACGGCCGAGGTGGCGCGCCGGCAGGAGGGCTATGATCTGGGGCCGCTGGGCTGGGTGCGCGTGAATGCCGCGGGACCGCCTGCCGAAGTGCTTGCGGCGGCGCTGGAATCGTTGTCCTAATTCGATGTGGCCTACTTCGATCGGGCCGGACACGCGACGCGTCGTTGCGTTATGATGATCGGCGACGGGCGCCCGCGCCCGCGCCAGGGATGGAACAGGGCCCGCCCCGTCACCGGGGGAAGGATGGCCCGGGGAGTGAAGACCGTGTCCATTAAGTCGATTCTCGTGCCCCTCGCCGGCGCCGACACCGATCCGGTGGCGCTGTCCGGGGCCTTCACCGTCGCCCGCCAGTTCGACGCGCACGTCGATGCGCTGTTCGTCAAGCTGGACCCGCGCGACGCCGTGCCGATGCTGGGCGAGGGCATGTCCGGCGCCATGGTGGACGAGATCATGCGCTCCGCCGAGGGCGAGGCGAGCAGCCACCTCGTGACCGCCCGCCGCCACTTCGAGGCCGCCGTGCAGGCCGGGCAGGTCAATCTGCTGGAAGGCCCGCCGTCGCCCGAGGGCGTGTCCGCCCGCTGGCGCGAGCTGGTCGGCCGATCGGAAGAGGTGGTGCCGCAGGAAGGCCGTCTGAGCGACCTGCTGGTCTTCGCCCACACCGCGCTCGACACCCAGGCGCAGACCTACGCCACGGTGGAGACGGCGCTGCTGGGCGCCGCCCGCCCGCTGCTGCTGACGCCGTCGCGCAACCCCGCCAGCATCGGCCGCCACATCGTCGTCGCCTGGAACGGCAACACCGAGGCGGCCCGCGCCGTGGCCGGCGCCATGCCGTTCCTGCGCAAGGCCGACACCGTGCACGTGCTGACCGCCGAGACGTCGGTCACCCAGGCTGCGACAGGACGTCGCATTGCCGAATATCTGGCTTGGCACGATGTTAACTGTCAGTTAACTATTCTACGACCGGGTTCCGAAGCCGTCGGCAAGGTGCTGATGGAAAAGGCGGGGGAACTCGGGGCCGACCTCGTCGTGATGGGCGGCTACGGACACAGCCGGATGCGGGAGATGATCCTCGGCGGTGTCACGCGATACGTGTTGAGCCACGCCGGCCTTCCGGTGCTGATGGCCCACTAGAGAGACCGACGCGCGACGCGCCCCGCGGCCACGCCCGCGGGGCCAACGCCCTCCACGCCGGACGGTCGTCGCCCCGCGCATGGATCCGGCCCTACAAAGGGAAGGAAACGCGCCATGTTGACCATCGAGGACTGCATCGCCCTCAGCGACCTGTCGGAAGCCGAGATCGACGCCATCGCCGAGCACGAGCACCTGCCGGAAATGCTGGCGGTCGAGCTGGGCTGCTGTCTGGAGCACAACCCGGAGGGGCGCCGGCGCATCGCCGCATTCATCCGCGACGACATCGAGCGCGCCCGCCTGCACGGCAACGCCCGCCGGGCGGCGGTCCTGATGGGCGTTCTGCAGGGCTATCTGTCGCACCACGCGGATCTTTATACGCCCCGGACCATGTCCGGGAACATGGCGGCCTGAAAATCCATTAAGCTGGCGGAGAAGACGGGCGCGCCGGGGCATCCCCGGCGCACGCTTGCCCGCGCTGACATGGCCCGCTCTGACATGGAGGACGCCTTGCCGCTCCGGAAGATCCGCCTGGAACTCGCCCGCACGCCCGACCACCCGGACGGCAGCAGCGAGCATGGTTACGAGTTCACCGCGCCGCTCGACGCCGAAGGCCATTTCGACGCCGACGAATGGCGCGCCGGCCGCGAGAAATGCAAGGTCCGCCGCTTCTGGCGCGGCGAGGACGACCAGCACGGCCGGCTGATCCACCGCGGCGCCCGCTGGGCCTTCCACTACGACGAGGAGGAGGACGAGGGCGACGAGCCGATCTTCCGATTCGACCGCCACACCTTCAAGCAGGGCGAATACGTCTCCATCACCGAACACGACGGCGAGATGCGGACGTTCCGCGTGGTGCGGGTGCAATAGCGCCGGTCCCCCTTCCCGAACATACCGCTCCCGCGATCCGTAACGCGTGACGGCGGCGTGGAATGTGCTATCTATCGGCCAGCGGATCAGCCGAGGAGAGTTCTTTGCCCGCCGAAACCCGTTCCCCGGGCGCCGCCGACGAGCTGGTGCTGGCCTTGCCCAAGGGGCGCATCCTGAAGGAACTGCGGCCGCTGTTGACGCACGCCGGCATCGTGCCCGAGCCGGAGTTCGACGACGAGAACAGCCGCTTCCTGCGATTCGCCACCAACGTGCCGAACCTCAGCATCATCCGCGTGCGCTCGTTCGACGTCGCCACCTTCGTCGCCTTCGGCGCCGCGCATCTGGGCGTGGCCGGCAACGACGTGCTGATGGAGTTCGACTATCCGGAAATCTACGCGCCGCTCGACCTCGGCATCGGCAAGTGCCGGCTGTCGATCGCCGAGCCGGCCGAGATGGTGGAGGGCGACGATCCCAGCCGCTGGAGCCATGTGCGCGTCGCCACCAAGTACCCGGAGGTCACGCGCAAGCACTTCGCCGCGCGCGGCGTGCAGGCCGAGTGCGTGAAGCTGAACGGCGCCATGGAGCTGGCGCCGACGCTGGGGCTGTGCCGGCGCATCGTCGACCTCGTCTCCACCGGCTCGACCCTGAAGGCCAACGGGCTGGTCGAGGTGGAGCACATCGCCGACGTCACCTCGCGCCTGATCGTCAACCGCGCCGCCTTCAAGACGCGCCCGGAAGAGATCGCCGGCTGGATCGAGAAATTCCGGGAGGCCGTGCATGCCGCTCAGGCTTGACAGCAAGGACGCCGGTTTCGCCCAGGCATTCGAGGGGCTGCTGCACGCCAAGCGCGAGGTCAGCGAGGACGTGCAGGCCACCGTGCACGCCATCCTGGAGGACGTGCGCAAGCGCGGCGACGCCGCGCTGCTGGACTACACCGCCCGCTTCGACCGGCTGACGCTGACGGCCGACCAGCTCGCCATCCCGGCCGCGGAGGTCGAGGCGGCGCTGGCGCGGGTGCCCGCCGACCAGCTCGCCGCGCTGGACGTGGCGGCGGAGCGCATCGAGTCCTTCCACCGCAACCAGACGCCCGAGTCGCTGGACTACCGCGACGCCCAGGGCGTGCGGCTGGGCGCGCGCTGGACGGCGGTGGGCGCGGTCGGCCTGTACGTGCCGGGCGGCACGGCGGCTTACCCGTCGTCGGTGCTGATGAACGCCATGCCGGCCAAGGTGGCGGGCGTCGAGCGCATCGTCATGGTGGTGCCGACGCCGGACGGCAAGCTGAACCCGCTGGTGCTGGCCGCCGCCAAGCGTGCCGGGGTCAGCGAGATCTACCGCGTCGGCGGCGCCCAGGCGGTGGGCGCGCTGGCCTACGGCACGGCGACGATCCGGCCGGTCGACAAGGTGGTCGGCCCCGGCAACGCCTTCGTCGCGGCGGCCAAGCGGCTGGTCTACGGCGTGGTTGGCATCGACAGCATCGCCGGCCCGTCGGAGATCCTGGTGGTCGCCGACAAGCACAACGATCCGGCCTGGATCGCCATGGACCTGCTGAGCCAGGCGGAGCACGACACCTCGGCCCAATCGATCCTGATCACCGACGACGCGGCCTTCGCCGACGCGGTGGAGAAGGCCGTCCTAAAGCACCTGGAGACGCTGCCGCGCACGGCCATCGCCGCCGATAGCTGGCGCGCGCACGGCGCCATCGTCGTGGTGTCCGACCTGATGGGCGAGTCGCCCGCGCTCATCGACCGGCTGGCGCCCGAGCACCTGGAACTGGCCGTCGCGGATCCCGACGCGCTGGCGGCCAAGGTGCGCAACGCCGGCGCCATCTTCCTCGGCCGCCACACGCCGGAGGCCATCGGCGACTATGTCGCCGGGCCCAACCACGTGCTGCCCACGGCGCGCAGCGCGCGTTTCTCCTCGGGCCTCAACGTGCTGGACTTCATGAAGCGGACGACCTTCGTGGCCTGCGACCCGGCCAGTCTGGCCGCCATCGGCCCGGCGGCGGTGACGCTGGCCCGCGCCGAGGGGCTGGACGCGCACGCGCTGTCGGTGGCGCTGCGCCTTCCCGATGGAGGCTTGGCGTGAGCGGGCGGTCGCCGCGGCGCATCGTCCACGTCACGCTGGACGAAAAATCCGTCGTCCGCCGCAAGCCGGAGGTCGAGCACGAGCGCGCCGTCGCCATCTTCGACCTGCTGGAGGACAACGAGTTCTGCCCGTGCGAGCACCGGGACGACGGGCCGTACCACCTGCACCTGTCGATCGAGGACAACCGCCTCGTCCTCGATATCCGGCGCGAGGACGATACGGCGCTGGCCAAGATCATGCTGCCGCTGTCGCCGTTCCGCACGATCGTGAAGGACTATTTCCTGATCTGCGAGAGCTATTACAACGCCATCAAGCGTTCGACGCCGTCGCAGATCGAGGCCATCGACATGGGCCGGCGCGGCCTGCACAACGAAGGCTCGGAAGTGCTGCGCGAGCGGCTGGCCGGTAAGGTGGACCTGGATCTGCAGACGGCGCGGCGCCTGTTCACGCTGATCTGCGTCCTGCACATCCGCGGCTGAAGGCGGCTGGCGGAATGGCCCCGGTACGACAGCCGCCCCCGATTTCCAGCGTGCTGTTCGCCTGCACCTACAACATGATCCGCTCGCCCATGGCGGCCGGGCTGCTGCGCCATTACCACGGCCAGCGCATCTTCGTCGATTCCGTCGGCGTGCGCGACGGCGAGGAGGTCGACCCCTTCGCCGTCGCCGTGATGGAGGAGGTGGGCATCGACATCTCCCGCCACGCCTGCAAGACCTTCGAGGAGCTGGAGGACACCTCCTTCGACCTCATCGTCTCGCTGTCGCCGGAGGCCCATCACCGCGCCATCGAGATGACGCGCACCATGGCTTGCGACGTGGAGTTCTGGAACACCTTCGACCCGACGCTGGTCGACGGCAACCGCGACGCCATGCTGGACGCCTACCGCAAGGTGCGCAACGGCCTGCTGGACCGCATCAAGGAGCGCTTCCCGCTGACCCGCGGACCCACGGTGTGAGGCTGGTCGGGTGTGTGGGCAGGCGCGTGGTGGTTGTGCGCCAAACGCTGAACGGATCGCGTTCAGCGCTTGTCGTTTAGCCGTTGCCGCATTAGCTTAAGCCATGATCCTGAACTTCCGCGATTCCGACACGCAGGCGCTGTTCGAAGGGCGGACCGTTCCCCGTCTTGCCACCATCGCCAAGGTGGCTTTGCGGAAGCTCGACATGCTCGACGCGGCCCGGTCCCTGACCGATCTTCGTTCCCCACCGGGCAATCGCCTGGAAGCGCTGAAGGGGAACCGTGCCGGACAGCATTCTATCCGCATCAACGATCAGTGGCGGATCTGCTTCCGGTGGGGCGAGGAGGGGGCTGAAGGCGTCGAGATCGTGGATTATCACTAGGGCTGGAGGCTGCTCATGCGCGTGAGGACGCATCCTGGGGAAGTGTTGCGGGAAGAGTTCATGGAACCGCTTGGTCTCAGCGGGCATGCGCTGGCCCTGGCGTTGCGGGTGCCCGCCACGCGCATCGGCGAGATCGTCAAGGAACGCCGGGGGGTCAGCGCCGATACCGCCTTGCGGCTGGGACGCTATTTCGGCACCACGCCGGAATTCTGGCTGAACCTCCAGCAGGCCCACGACCTTTCGCTCGTGCGGAGCCAAGCCGGCGATTCCATCGACCGCGAGGTGTCGCCGCGCGCGGCGTGACAAGGAACGGGGCGGCCGGGCGGCCGCGCCGCACAATTCAGGACATTCTTAACCTTTCATGCTATCTATGAGCGCAGTCTCCCGGAGCAGGCGGCGCCGCACCCACGGCGCCGGGCAGTCATGAAGGTCGCGCAGCCTCCCCTCATCCCGATTCCCGACCGCAAGCCGGAGCCGGGGCCGCCTCCCGCGAGCGCGGGCGGCGCGGGATTCCGGGCCGTCCTGGCCGAAGCGGCGAGCCCGACAACCAGCCGGCCGGGGGCGGCGCGCATGGAAACCAGCCGCTCCCTTCCCGGCCAGCGCATGCCGCCGCTGCCCGCCGTCAAGCCGGAGCCGCCGTTCCAGCTCGCCAACGGGCAGGCCATGCCGCCGGCGCCCGGCCTGAAGCCGGACCCGCTGCTGGCGCGCCTGCCGCAGACCGCCGCCACCGGCCGTATCGTCGAGGCGAGCCAGCGCGTGGCCGGCCTGTCGGGCCACAGCTTCACCGCCATCCTGGCGCAGGCGACGCAGGAAAGCGGCCTGGACGCCGCCGCCAAGAACAAGACCAGCTCGGCCGCCGGGCCGTTCCAGTTCCTGGAACGCACGTGGCTGGGGCTGTTCCGCCGGCACGGCGCCGCCTACGGCCTGGGCGATCTGGCCCGGCAGATCGAGAGCCGCAACGGCATTCCGGTCATCAAGGACCCGGCCGCGCGCAAGCAGATCCTGGATCTGCGCCACGACCCCGACGTGTCCGCCGGCATGGCCGCGCGCTATCTGGGCGAGGGGCGCGAGCGGCTGGAGCGCAGCCTCAAGCGCCCGGTCACGGAAAGCGAGAGCCGCATCGCCTACGTCATGGGCGTGGGCGGCGCCGCCAAGCTGATCAAGGCCGCCGAGACGCGGCCCGCGGCGCTGGGGGCCGACATCCTGCCGCACGCCGCGAAGGCCAACCACAACCTGTTCCACGACCGCGCGAGCGGCCGGGCGCTGACCGCCGGGGAGACGGTGGCGCGGCTGGTCCGGCGCATGGAGAGCGAGCAGCGCGACATGTTCGCGGCCATCGCGCGGGCGTCCGAACAGCCGGCGCGGCTCGACGGCGGCGCTTCGCCCCTGGCCTCCTTCCGCACCGCCGCAGCTCTGCCGGACGAGGACGGCGACGCCATGGGCTGAGGCAGTCCGGTGCTGGTAACCCCTTGACCCCGTGCCGTGGGGAGGTCAGGTTTCGCCGCTTGAAAACAGCCCGGACCGATCGCGATCATCATGGAGCATAACCCCTCGGCGCAGCGCCTCGTACTGGCGTCGGCCTCGCCCCGCCGGCTCGACCTGCTGCGCCAGATCGGCGTCGTCCCCACCGCGGTGGACCCGGCCGACGTCGACGAATCGCCGCTGCCGCGCGAACTGCCGCCGCTGCACGCCGCCCGCCTCGCCGCCGCCAAGGCGCAGGCCGTCGCCGCGCGCCATCCGGGAGCCTTCGTGCTGGCCGCCGACACCGTCGTCGCCTGCGGCCGCCGCATCCTGCCCAAGGCGGAGAGCGAGGCGCAGGCGCGGGCCTGCCTGGACCTGCTGTCCGGCCGCCGCCACCGCGTGTACGGCGGCGTCGTCCTGCTGGTGCCCGGCGCGGAGGGCCGGCCGGCGCGTGTGCTGGACCGGCTGGTGCGCACCGACGTGACCTTCAAGCCCCTGGCCCACGAGGAGGTGGAGGCGTACATCGCGTCCGGCGAGTGGCACGGCAAGGCCGGCGGCTACGCCATCCAGGGCCGCGCGGCGGCGTACGTGCGCTGGATCGGCGGCTCCTACAGCAACGTCGTGGGCCTGCCGCTGCACGAGGTGGCGACGCTGCTGCACGGCGCCGGCTACCGCCTCCCGTGAGCCGCATCGACATCCTGGCGGACCGCTCCGGCCCGCTGACCCGCGCCGCCGTGCTGACGGACGGGCGGCTCAGCGACCTCTACATCGACCACGCCGGCCGGCCGTCGCTGCTGGGCGCCGTCTTCCTGGGCCGGGTCGAGCGGATCGCCACCGGGCTGAACGCCGCCTTTGTCGATCTGGGCGTCGATCCGGGCGGCGGCACGTCGGGCCTGCTCGGCGCGTCCGACGCGCGCGGCGCCAAGGGGCGGGTGGAGCGGATCGGCACGCTGCTGCGCACCGGCCAGCCGGTGCTGGTGCAGGTCAAGGCCGACGCCGTGGCCGCCAAGGGGCCGACGCTGACCATGGACGTGACGCTGCCCGGCCGTTTCCTGGTGCACGCGCCGCTGGCGCGCGGCGTCGCCGTGTCGAAGCGGCTGGGGACCGGGCCGGCGCGGGCCGAACTGATTCGCCGGCTCGACTCCGTGCTGGTGGGGGAGGGCTGGATCGCGCGGGCCGGGGCCGCCACCGCCACGCCCGACCAGCTCACGGCCGAAGCCGATTCGCTGCGGCTGGCGTGGCGCGCCGTGGCCGACGCCGCGCAAGGGCCGGCGCCCGCCCTGCTGCGCGCCGGGCCGGACGCGCCGATGCGGGCGCTGATCGAGCACGGCGCCGCCGC
>DASWVP010000184.1:0-3945 GCA_036401175.1 Azospirillum sp.
GCGGCACGGCGGAGCGCGCCGCCTGGCTCGACCGCCTGGGCCGCATCGACCGCGCCCAGCGCGCCGAGTTCGGGCGGGTGCTGGCCGGCACGCTGCCGGAAGGCTGGACCGGCGCCGTGACCGCCTTCAAGCGCGCGGCCAGCGACGCCGCGCCGAAGGTCGCCACCCGCAAGGCGTCGCAGGACGTGCTGGAGGCGCTGACCGTCGCCATCCCCGAGATGATCGGCGGCTCGGCCGACCTCACCCACTCCAACCTGACGCACACCAAGGTGACCAAGCCGGTCACGCCGACCGACTTCTCCGGCCGCTACCTGCACTATGGCGTGCGCGAGTTCGGCATGGCGGCGGCGATGAACGGGCTGGCGCTGCACGGCGGCTTCGTGCCCTACGGCGGCACCTTCCTGGTGTTCTGCGACTACATGCGCAACGCCATCCGCATGGCGGCGCTGATGGGCCTGCGCGTCGTCTACGTGCTGACGCACGACAGCATCGGCCTGGGCGAGGACGGGCCGACGCACCAGCCCATCGAACACGTCGCCATGCTGCGCGCCACGCCCAACGTGCTGGTCTTCCGCCCGGCCGACGTGGTGGAGACGGCCGAGTGCTGGCAACTCGCCCTGGAGAACGAGACCGGTCCCAGCGTGCTGGCGCTGTCCCGCCAGAACCTGCCCACGCTGCGCACCGCGCACACCGACGAGAACCGCTGCGCCAAGGGGGCCTACGTGCTGGCCGAAGCCGACGGCGAACGCAAGGCGACGCTGCTCGCCACCGGGTCGGAAGTGGAACTCGCCATGGCCGCCCGCGACGCCCTGCAGGCCGAAGGCGTGCCGACCGCGGTGGTCTCGATGCCCAGTTGGGAGCTGTTCGCCAAGCAGGACGCGGACTACCGCCGCTCCGTGCTGCGGCCCGGCACCGTGCGCGTCGCCGTCGAGGCGCTGGGCACCTTCGGCTGGGAGCGCTGGGTGGGTGACGACGGCGCCATCGTCGGCATGACCGGCTTCGGCGCCTCGGCCCCGGCCGACCAGCTCTACCGCGCCTTCAACATCACGCCCGAGGCCGTCGCCGCCGCCGTGCGCGAGCGGCTCTGACAGCCGGCATCCAAGGGAGTCACGACCGATGGCATTGATTTCGCTGCGCCAGCTTCTCGACCACGCCGCCGAGCATGGCTATGGCGTGCCGGCCTTCAACATCAACAACATGGAACAGCTGCTGGCGATCATGAACGCCGCGAAGAAGACGGACAGCCCCGTCATTCTTCAGGCCAGCCGCGGTGCGCGCTCCTACGCCGGCGACCAGATCCTGCGCAAGCTGATCGAGGGCGCGGTGGAGATGTACCCGGACATCCCCGTGTGCATGCACCAGGACCACGGCAACGACGTCGACACCTGCCTGTCCGCCATTACCCACGGCTTCACCTCGGTGATGATGGACGGCTCGCTGATGGCCGACGCCAAGACCCCGGCCAGCTACGACTACAACGTCAACGTCACCGAACGCGTCACCAGTCTGGCGCACATGGTCGGCGTGTCGGTGGAGGGCGAGCTGGGCTGCCTCGGGTCGCTGGAAACCGGCCATGGCGAGGCGGAGGACGGGCACGGCTTCGAGGGCAAGCTCGACCGCGAGGCGCTGCTCACCAACCCCGATCAGGCGGCCGAGTTCGTCAAGCTCACCAAGGTCGACGCGCTGGCCATCGCCATGGGCACGTCGCACGGCGCCTACAAGTTCAGCCGCAAGCCGACCGGCGACATCCTCGCCATGGACGTGGTGCGCCGCATCCACGAAAAGCTGCCTGACACGCATCTGGTGATGCACGGCTCCTCCTCCGTTCCGCAGGAGCTGCAGGACATCATCAACGAGTTCGGCGGCGAGATGCCGCAGACCTTCGGCGTGCCGGTCGAGGAGATCGTCGCCGGCATCAAGTACGGCGTGCGCAAGGTGAACATCGACACCGACTGCCGCATGGCGATGACCGGACAGTTCCGCAAGATCGCCACGCAGAAGAAGGCGGAGTTCGACCCGCGCGCCTTCATGAAGCCGGCCATGGCCGCCATGCAGACGCTGTGCGAGCAGCGCTACGAGCAGTTCGGCACGGCCGGCAAGGCGTCGAAGATCAAGCCCATCCCGCTCGGCGAGATGGCCAAGCGCTACCGTTCGGGCAGCCTGGACCCCAAGGTCCGCTGACCGAACGCCAAAAGTTTCCGAGGCGTCCGTGGGGTACCCCTGTGGGTGGGGGTGCTTCTCCTTGCCCCCTCTCCCCCTGACCGGGGGGAGGGGGACTTTTCCGGGCGCCGGATCGTCAATCGCACCGCGCGTGCGTCCAATAAGAACCGTGAGGATCGTATGGACCAGTCTTCCCGCTACGCGAACCTGAACCTGCGTGAGGCCGACCTGATCGCCGGCGGCCGGCACGTGCTGTGCGCCTACATCATGAAGCCGAAGGCCGGTTACGGCTTCCTCGAAACGGCCGCGCATTTCGCCGCCGAATCCTCGACCGGCACGAACGTCGAGGTGTGCACCACCGACGACTTCACGCGCGGCGTCGACGCGCTGGTCTACGAGGTGGACGAAGCCGCCGAACTGATGAAGATCGCCTACCCGATCGAACTGTTCGACCGCAACATCACCGACGGCCGCGCCATGGTGGTGTCGTTCCTGACCCTGACCATCGGCAACAACCAGGGCATGGGCGACGTCGAATACGCCAAGATGCACGATTTCTACGTGCCGCCGGCGCTGCTCCGCCTGTTCGACGGCCCGGCGGTGAACATCGCCGAGATGTGGCGCGTGCTCGGCCGCCCGGTGGTCGACGGCGGCCCGATCATCGGCACCATCATCAAGCCCAAGCTGGGCCTGCGCCCGAAGCCCTTCGCCGACGCCTGCCACTCCTTCTGGCTGGGCGGCGACTTCATCAAGAATGACGAGCCGCAGGGCAACCAGACCTTCGCGCCGATGCGCGAGGTGATCCCGCTGGTCGCCGACGCCATGAGGCGCGCCCAGGACGAGACCGGCGAGGCCAAGCTGTTCTCCGCCAACATCACCGCCGATGATCCGTGGGAGATGGTGGCGCGCGGCGAGTTCATCCTGAAGACCTTCGGCGAGTTCGCCGACCACGTCGCCTTCCTGGTGGACGGCTACGTCGGCGGCCCCTCGGCCATCACCACCTGCCGGCGCCAGTTCCCGAACCAGTTCCTGCACTATCACCGCGCCGGTCACGGCGCCGTCACCTCGCCGCAGGCCAAGCGCGGCTATACGGCGCTGGTGCTGTCCAAGATGGCGCGCCTGCAGGGTGCCAGCGGCATCCACATCGGCACCATGGGCTTCGGCAAGATGGAAGGCGAAAAGGGCGACCGCATCATCGCCGACATGATCGAGCGCGATTCGGTGCAGGGCCCCTACTTCCCGCAGGAATGGCTGGGCTACAAGGCGACCACGCCGATCATTTCCGGCGGCATGAACGCGCTGCGCCTGCCCGGCTTCTTCGCCAACCTCGGCCACGGCAACATCATCCAGACCTCCGGCGGCGGCGCCTTCGGGCACATCGACGGCCCGGTGGCGGGTGCCAAGTCGCTGCGTCAGGCGTACGACGCGTGGAAGAGCGGCAGCGACGTCGTCGACTACGCCCGCGACCACCGCGAACTGGCCCGCGCGTTCGAGACCTTCCCGAACGACGCCGACGCGATCTATCCCGGCTGGCGGCAGAAGCTGCTGGCGACCGCCTGATGTTCCCCCGCCTCGCCATGCCCGGGTTCGCCCCGGGCATGGCTTTTTCTTGAGATCAGGAAGCAGGGTCCGCCGATGCGAACCATCAAGATCGCCCCGTCCATCCTGTCGGCCGATTTCGCCAAGTTGGGCGAGGAGGTGCGCGCCATCGACGCGGCCGGCGCGGACTACATCCACATCGACGTGATGGACGGCCACTTCGTGCCCAACATCACCATCGGCCCC
>DASWVP010000185.1:0-16811 GCA_036401175.1 Azospirillum sp.
CAGCGTCACCGCGCCGCCGCCGCGCGGCAGCAGCCCGGCCAGCGTGCCCAGCAGGGTGGTCTTGCCGCTGCCGTTCGGGCCGATCAGCCCGACCACCTCGCCGCCCCGCGCGGCCACGCCGACGCCGCGCAGCACCTCGACCCCGCCGAGGGTGACCCGCACGCCGTCCGCTTCGATCCGCGCCATCCGCCCTCCGCTCCCGTAGGTTGGGTTGAGTTCTCACCGGCGCCCGCCGACCCGCAGCGGATGGAAAAGTGCCTTCGCTGGGCCCCCACCCTAACCCTCCCCCACTGCGCGGGGGAGGGGACAAGCGCGCGCCTGCCCCCTCCCCCGCGCCGTGGGGGAGGGCTGGGGTGGGGGCCCCGCGCCGAGACTTCGTCGGCCACCGACACTCCGGCTCCGTCCCATTTTCTTAGCCGCAGGCGAAAACCCAACGTGTCCGCACCACTCAGACTGTTGGGTTTTCGCTGGCGCTCAACCCAACCTACGATTCCACGATTCTCCCTCAGAACTTCGCCTTCACCCCGACGTACCCCGAGCGGCCCGGCGATGCGTAGCGGGCGACCTCCTGGTAGTCGGCATTCAACAGGTTCTCGACGCGCCCGTACAGCGTCACCACCTCGTTCAGCGCGTAACCGGCCTGGGCGTCGACCACCGTGTAGGCGGCGTTGGTGGCGTTGTTGAAGGTGCTGTCCGCCTGCGGGCCGACGAACCGCACCTGCCCGCCGACCTGCACGGCCTCCGTCGCCTGCCATGCGGCGCCGACGCTGCCCTGGTGTTTCGGCCGGCGCGGCAGGGCGCGGCCGGTCGTCTCGTTGCGGCTGTCGGTGAAGGTGTAGGTGGCGGTGGCCTTCACGTCCTTGCCGGCCTGCCACGTCGCCCCGACCTCCAGCCCCTGCGCGCGGGCGCGGTCGACGTTGGCGTAGGTATTGGTGGCGCTCTCGAAGGTGATCAGATCGCTGAAGCGGTTCCAGAACGCCGTGACCGAGACGGTCAGCCGCCGGTCCAGCAGCGCCTGCTCCACGCCCACGTCGGCGCCGGTGCTGCTCTCCGGGCGCAGGGCCGGGTTGCCGTAGATCGGGGCGTACAGGTTGAACAGCGTCGGCGCCTTTCCGGCCGTGCCGATGCTGGCGCGCAGCGTGGTGCCGCTGTCCTTCATCCGATAGGACGCGGTGGCGCGCACCGTGCTCTTGCCGCCGAAGCGGTCGTTGTGGTCGTGCCGGCCGCCCACCGTCACGGACAGGCTGTCCCACAGGCCCAGCAGGTACTGGCCGTAGACGGAATCGGTGGTCAGGCTGGCGTCCGTGCCTACGGCCGTGCGCCGGCCGTTGTCGGTGACGATGCGCGCGCTCTCCCTGGCGCGGGCGGCGCCCAGGGTCAGCACGTCGTCGGCGTCCACGTGGATGTTGGCGCGGTACTCGCCGCTTACGCGGGTGCCTTCATAGTTGGTGTGCGGCGTCGCCGTGCGCGGCTCGTCGAACGATCGGTCGGTGCCGGTGGCCGACAGCGAGACGACGTTCTCCATCCGCCCGCCGAACAGTGTCACCGTGTTGTCCAGCTTGCCGTAGCGCAGCGTCTTTTCCAGCCGGTTGGGCGCGTCGCGGCTGCTGGCGTCATAGTCGCTGCGCAGGTCGAAGAGGCCGCCGGCGACCCCCACGGTCCAGTTCTCGGTGACGTCCACGTCGGCCTTGCCGGT
Organism: Azospirillum sp.; assembly: GCA_036401175.1. GTDB lineage: Bacteria > Pseudomonadota > Alphaproteobacteria > Azospirillales > Azospirillaceae > Azospirillum. Next base: position 1,697 of record DASWVP010000185.1, read on the forward strand.
CACGCCCCGGCTGCGCGCCCCGTCGCGCTCCGCCGTGTCGGCGAGGCGGGAGAAGCCGCCCGTGTACAGGTTGGTGCCGGACAGCGCGTAGCCCACCCGGTCGGTCCCACCGCTGACGCCGACGCTCTCGCGGTGGGTGGCGTAGCTGCCGGCCTCGACCAGCCCGGTGACGGTCGGCGCGCCTTTGCCGCGCTTGGTGACGATGCTGATGACGCCGCCCATCGCGTCGTTGCCGTACAGGGCGCTCTGCGGCCCGCGCAGCACCTCGATCCGGTCGAGCGCGGTGACGCTCAGCGCGTCGAAGTTGAAGGCGTTGTCGGTGCTGGCCGGGTCGTTGACCAGCACGCCGTCCAGCAGCACCTGTGTCTGCCCGGGCTCGGCGCCGCGCACGCGGGCGTAGGCGGTGGTGCCGATGCCGCCGTTCCGGGTCAGCGCCACGCCGGGCACGCCCTGTAGCGCGCCGAACACGTCGGGCCGGCCCATCCGATCCACCTCGGCGCCGGGGATGACGGTGACGGCGCTGCCGACGCGCTCCGGCGCGGTTTCCAGGCGGGACGCGCTGACCACCACCTCGGGCAGGACCTCCTGGCCGGCGGCGGGCGAGGTGACGAGAAGGGCCACCAGCGCGGTGGACAGACGAAGACGGGCGGACACGGGCATGCGGGACGTCCCTCGGGCGTTCGGTTGTCGCAACCGAGGGGGGCGCACGACGGGCCGTGCGAACCGGGGAGAGCCCATCTCCGGCACGGTCGTGTCCACCCTCGGGTGGCGCCACCGCACAACGGAGGTCCGTTCCGCCGGAAGACCCCGTCCGACGGTCGCGTGACGCGCTTTGACGGCAGGTCTCCTGGCTCGCGTGTCGCCGCACCCCGCCGCCTTCCCAGTTTCCCAGTGGCCTTTGGCGGGGCGCTCTACGCTTACAGTTGCGGGGGCAGCCGCGGTATCGCACCGCGTTCCCTATTCATCCGCTCGCGCGGAACCGTCGCGCGGATGACTAGCGCATCCGCACGCGCTTGCAAAGGGCCAATGCCGACGTTGGGTTTTCGCTGCGCTCAACCCAACCTACGGCCGCGTCGTAGGTTGGGTTGAGGCGCCAGCCGCAAAACCCAACGTCACGCACGTCACAGCACGCGCGGGAAGCGCAGGGTGAAGATGGTGCCGCGGCCCGGCGCGCTGTCCACCGTGATCTGCCCGCGCAGCTTCTGCTGGACGAGGTTGTAGACGATGTTCAGCCCCAGGCCGGTGCCGCCGCCCGAACGGTTGGTGGTGAAGAACGGGTCGAAGATGCGCGGCAGCACGTCGGCGGGGATGCCCTGGCCGTCGTCGCCGAAGACCAGTTCCACCGTGTCGTCGGGCAGGTGGCGCACGCGGATGTCGATGCGGCCGGGCGTGTCCGGCGGGAATCCGTGCATCAGCGCGTTCATGACGAAGTTGGTCAGCACCTGCGCCACCGGGCCGGGATAGCCGTCGACCTCCACCGGTTCCGGGCAGTCCAGGGTCACGGCGATGCCGCGCTGGCGCAGCCGGGGACCCAGGCTGGTCAGCACCTCCCGCGCGTACTGGCCCAGCTCGAAGACGCGGCGGTCGTCGCGCGTCTGGTCGACGGCCACCTGCTTGAAGCTCTGGATCAGGCCGGCGGCGCGGTCGGCGTTGGTCAGGATGCGCTGGCTCGCCTCCTCCGCCATCTCGATGTAGTTCTGGAAGTCCGATTTGCGCAGCGCGCCCGCGCGGAAGCGCTCCGCCGTCCGCAGCGTCTCGTCGGCCAGCAGTGAGGCGGCGGTCACGGTGATGCCCACGGGCGTGTTGATCTCGTGCGCGATGCCGGCCACCAGGGCGCCCAGCGACGCCATCTTCTCGGCCTGGATCAGACTCTGCTGTGCGGCGCGCAGCTCGGCCAGGGTCTGTTCGGCGCGGTCCTTGGCGGCGCGCAGCTCTTCCTCCGCCTCGCGGCGGAAGGTCACGTCGTAATGCCAGACGATGTAGGCGGGGTCGCCGCCCCAGTCGATCGCCCGGATGTCGATCAGGCACCACCACTCGGTGCCGTCCAGGCGCCGGCGCCTGACCTCCACGCCGCTGACCTCGCCATGCTCCTCGAACTGCGCCAGGATGCGGCGGATGTCGGCGGTGTCGACGAAGGAGTCCCCGACGTCCTGGTCCAGCGCGTCGTCGTGGTCGGTGATGCCGAACAGTTCGTCGTACTTGGGGTTGCTGTAGAGCCGCGTCTGCAAGGCGGCGCTGGCGATTGAGATGCCGACCGGGCTCGTTTCCAGCATGGTGCGCCAGCGCCGCTCCTGCGCCTCGCGCTCCTGCTCCATGCGGCGCTTGACGACGGCGTTCTCCTTGAACACCGCGACCGAGCGCGCCATCGCCCCGATCTCGTCGCGCACGGTGGTGCCGTGGACCGGCCGGCCGTAGTCGCCACCGGCGATCGCCCCCATCGCCTCCATCAGGTCGCGCAGCGGCCGCCGGATGCTCTGGCCGATGGCCCAGGAGGCGGCGGCGCTGAGCGCCAGGAAGCCGATGCCGATGATGCCGATGCCCCAGCCGACGTCGCGCACCACCGCGTCGAAACGGCGTTGCGCCTCGGCGTCGCGCTGGCGGCCATAGGCGGCGAGGCGGTCGATGATCTGCGCCATGGCGCGCTGCCCGCCGTCGATCTCCTTGCCGACGAGGCGCGCCTGCTCCTCCGCCCCGGCGCGCAGCTGCGCGATGCCCCGCAGCAGCAGGTCGCCCCGTTCGCCCAGCGCGTCCAGCGCGCTGCGCTGCAGATCGTCGGTCGCCAGATCGCGCATCACCGGGATCGACCGGCCGATGGCGTCGAACGCCCGCTCGGCCCGCCGGCCGGCATCGGCGTCGGCGGTCAGGTAGAAGGCGTTGGCCGCCAGCAACCCCTCGGCGAACGCCTCGCGCGACTTGCCCAGCGCCGGCAGGACCAGATGGTTGCGGTCGCGCGCGGCGGTGTCCAGGATGGCGTACAGCCCGGCCATCTCGCCGCCGGTCTTCAGCACCGCGATGTCATAGCTGCGCCGGGTGCGGGTGATGATCTCGCGCAGCGCGTCGAAGCCGGCGAAGAAGCGGCGCGCCGCCGCCGTCAGCTGGGCGATGTCCTCGGTCATCGCCGGGTCGGGAACCCGCGTGGCCTGGAGCCTGCCGATCAGCGACTCCCGCCGCCGGCCGATTTCGGTCAGCAGTTCCTCGGTCGGCCCGTGCAGATAGCGGTGGACGAGGCTCTGCATCCGGCTGACGTCGCTGTCCACGGCGGTGAACAGGCGGTCGTTCTCCTCGATCTGCCGGACGGCCTCCCACTCCGCCTCCATCACCGCGGCCCCGCCCCAGACGAGGCCGCCCAGCGCCAGCATCGCCACCGCGTTCAGCGCCACGATCAGGAAGATGCGCCAGCTCACGGGGACGGCACGCAGCGGCGCGTCCAGGCGCCGCACCCGCGGCGCGGGCCGGCGGGACACGCCCGCTTCCACCGACTCCACCGCCATCGCGGCGCTACTCCACCGCCTGGATGCGGCGCACCAGGTCCTTCAGGCCGGCGTCGCGGATGAAGCGGTCATAGACCGGCAGCATGGCGCGGCGGAACGGCTCCCGGTCGGGGACCTCCACCACCTCCACCCCGGCGGCGCGGGCCGCCGCCTCCGACGCCCGTTCGGCGTCCGCCCACAGCGCGCGCATGTACAGCGCGCTCTCGCGCGCCGCCGCCCGGAACAGCGCCCGATCCTCCGCCGGCAGCCCGTCCCACGCCTTCTTCGACATGACCAGCACCTCCGGGATCATCGCGTGCCGGGTCAGCGAATAGAAGCGCGCCATCCGGTAATGATCGTTGTGGACGTAGCTCGGCCAGTTGTTCTCGGCGCCGTCGATGATGCCGGTGGACAGCGCGGTGACCACCTCGCCGAACGGCAGCGGCAGCGTCGTCGCCCCCAGCGCCGTCATCATGGCGACGTTCAGGTCGGACTGCTGAACCCGCATGCGCAGCCCCTTCAGGTCCTCGGGCGCGCGGATCGGCCGCGTGGTGTTGTACATCGACCGCGCGCCGGAATCGTAGAAGGCCAGCCCGACGAAGCCGTGCGGCTCGAACGCGGCGAGGATCTCGTCGCCGATCGGCCCGTCCAGCACGGCGTGCAGGTGCGCGACCGAGCGGAACAGGAAAGGCAGCGTCGCCGCCTGCGACTCCGGCACGATGTCGTTGAACGGCGCCAGACTGACGCGGTTGATGTCGATGGCGCCGACCCGCGTCTGCTGGATGGTTTCCTTCTCCTCGCCAAGCTGGCGCGAGTGGAAGACGCGGATCGAATGCCGCCCGCCCGAGCGCTCCGCCACCAGCCGCCCCATGGCGATGACGGCCTGGACGGTGGGGTACGCCTCGGGATGGGTGTCGGCCGCGCGGAACTCGCGGGCCCCCGCGCCGGCTCCGTACGGCAGCGTCGCCAGCAGCAGGACGGCCGCGATCCGGCACGCCATGGCCGCCTTGCGCGCGATGCCATACGCCGTCGCTCGCGCCCGCATGCCGGTTCTCCTTGCCCGTCCCTCTTTCTTGTGGGGTCAAGGCTACAGGAGTTCGCGCCGCGATGCATCCCCTTGCATGCCCGGCTATGCTGGCCGAATGGGGCGCAACGACGCGTGGCGCAACCGGGTTAGATCCGATGGCGCGGTGAACCTCCGGATTGTCAGGCCGTTTCGCGAGTGCTTCGACCTCCTTCCCCGACCACGCGGCCGACGCCGCGGCAATCGACGAGGGCAAACCGTGAGACAGTCAGCGTCCAAGCGCGTTCTGGTGAGTGGCGGCGCGGGCTTCCTTGGCTCGCACCTGTGCGAACGCCTGCTCGCCGACGGGCACGACGTGCTGTGCGTCGATAATTACTTCACCGGCTCGCGCCACAACATCATCCACCTGCTCGACAATCCAAACTTCGAGCTGTTGCGTCACGACGTGACGTTCCCGCTCTACGTCGAAGTGGACGAGATCTACAACCTCGCCTGCCCGGCCTCGCCGGTGCACTACCAGTTCGATCCGGTGCAGACGACGAAGACATCCGTCCTCGGCTCCATCAACATGTTGGGACTCGCCAAACGGTTGCGCGTGCGCATCCTGCAGGCGTCGACCAGCGAGGTGTACGGCGACCCCGACGTGCATCCACAGCCCGAAGAGTACCGCGGCAACGTCAACCCGATCGGCCCGCGCGCCTGCTACGACGAGGGCAAGCGCTGCGCCGAGACGCTGTTCTTCGACTACCACCGCCAGCACGGGCTGCCGATCAAGGTGGTGCGCATCTTCAACACCTACGGACCGCGCATGCACCCCAACGACGGCCGCGTCGTGTCAAACTTCATCGTGCAGGCGCTCCAGGGGCGCCCGCTGACGATCTACGGCGACGGTTCGCAGACGCGTTCGTTCTGCTACGTCGACGACCTGATCGACGGCTTCGTCCGCTTCATGCGCACGCCGGAGGAGCACACCGGCCCGCTCAACCTCGGCAACCCCGGCGAGTTCACCATCCTCGAACTGGCGGAGATGGTCATCCGCCTGACCGGCTCGACCTCCCGCATCGTCCGCGAGCCGCTGCCGGAGGACGACCCCAAGCTGCGCCGCCCCGACATCACCAAGGCCAAGGCCCTGCTGGGCTGGGAACCGCGCGTGCGGCTGGAGGACGGGCTGAAGCGCACCATCGCCTATTTCGACGGCGCGCTGGAACGCCACGACCTGCCGCGCGCCGCCGAGTGACGGACGGTGGGACGTTGGGTTTTCGCTGCGCTCAACCCAACCTACGGCCGCGTTGTAGGTTGGGTTGAGCGCCAGCGAAAACCCAACGTCGGAACGTTTTCACCACGGCGTGCCGTCGCGGTGGAAGAATGCGCCGTCCCGGAACAGCAGGTCCTCGTCGGGATAGCGCGCCTCGTCGCCCGGCGTGCGGTCGCCGACCTCCAGATACACCGCGGTCGTGCCGGTGCGGTTCACCAAATGGTGGCCGTTTGCGGCGCCGGCCGGGAAGCCCGCGCACATGCCCGGACGCAGCACATGCTCGCCGGCATCGGTGATCAGCACCAGCTCGCCCTCCAGCATATAGACGAACTCGTCCTGCCGGGTGTGCCAGTGGCGCAGCGCCGACGAGGCGCCGGGCTCCAGCCGGGTGACGTTGACGCCGAAGTTCTGCAGGCCGAACACGTCGCCCAGCTTCGCCTTGGCGCGGCCCGCGACGCAGGCGCGGAACGGCTCCGGATAGCCGGTAAGGCCGCGCCGCCCCTCCCGCGCCAGGGCGTCGAGGACGACGGGCGTGCTGCTCTGCTCGGTGTGCGACGACATCGGTCCTCCCCTTTCCATCACGGACGGCCATGATGGCCGCGCCGCCCCACGCCGTCAAACGGCATGGCGGCGCTTCCCGCCTGTTGAGAGGCGCAACGAGGTGCCGGATACGTAGGAGAGGCGAGGCCATGGACACACGCCTGGAGGAAAAGGTCAGCATCCCGCCCGTCGGGCTGCCGGGAATCCTGACGCTGCCGCCCGGCTTCGGCGCGGTCGTCCTGTTCGCGCACGGCAGCGGGTCCGACCACGACGGCCCGCGCAACCGGCACGTCGCCGAGGGGTTGCAGCGCGCCGGGCTGGGCACCCTGCTGTTCGACCTGCTGACCGGAGAGGAGGGGCGCGACCCCGCCAACGTCTTCGACGTCCACCTGCTGGCCGAGCGACTGGTGCTGGCCAGCCGGTTCGTGCACGCCCACACCGCCTGCGGCGGGTGCCCGCTGGGCTATTTCGGCGCCGCGACGGGCGCGGCGGCGGCGCTGATCGCCGCGGCCCGCGTGGCCGAACACGACAACGTCGCCGCCGTGGTCTCGCGCGGCGGCCGGCCCGATCTGGCGGAGGTGTGGCTGGACGGGGTGGCGGCGCCGACGCTGCTCATCGTCGGCGGCAACGACGCCCCCGTGCTCAAGCTGAACCAGCAGGCGTTCGCCCGGCTGCACGGCGTCAAGGCGCTGGAGATCGTGCCCGGCGCCGGCCACCTGTTCGAGGAGCCGGGCGCGCTGGACACCGTCGTCCGCTCCGCCGCCGCGTGGTTCCGCGCGCATCTGCCCGACGGGCGCTGACGCGGCCCACGGCCCGGCCGCTATCCGGCCGGGGCGAGCTTCTGCGTCAGCACCAGCAGGACCTTGTCCTCCAGGTGGTCGGGCGTGAAGGGCTTGGCGATGTAGCCGGTGACGTGGTGCTCCAGCGCCTTCTCCACCGCCTTGCGGGTGGCGAGCGCGGTGACCATCAGGAACGGCAGGTCGGGGCGCAGCCGGCGCACCCCGCGCAGAACGTCCAGCCCGCTCACCCGCGGCATCATCCAGTCGCAGATGACGAGGTCGTAGCCGCCCTCCAGCGCCGTGAAGCGGTCCAGCGCGTCCTGCCCGTCCACCGCCGTGTCCACGGCGCCGATGCCCAGGTCGTGCAGGACGGATTCGACGTAGTTGCGCGGCCCCTCCTCGTCGTCGACGACCAGGGCGCGCATGGCCGACAGGTCGGCGAACGGCAGGCCGATGACCGACAGCGCGCTGGTCAGCCACGCCAGCCGCGAGGCGCGCTCCTTGCCGCTGGCGGCGCTCAGCAGGAAGGCGCGCACGAAGCGCGGCCGGTGCACCTGCCGGTACAGCACGCGGGCCACCGCCGCCCGGCTCTTGCCGGCGCAGAAGGCGCCCTCGCCTGCCAGCTTGACGACGTCCAGCACCGCCTCGGGCGACGCATCCTCCTTGCCGGCCAGGGGCGAGAGGATGCGCTGGGTGCGGATGAAGGCGTTCTGCACCTCGTCGATCTGCTGGCCGATGGCCTCGCGGTCGTCCTCCGGGAACTTCGACTCGCGCACCAGCTTCTGCACCTCGGCCAGACCACGCAGCTTGTCGAGCTGTTCCTTCCAGCAGTCGAGCAGGCGGCCGGCGAAGTCCCGTCCATCGAAATAGGTCTTGAGGTAGGTGTTGACCGCCCGTTCCGAACTGGGCGCCAGCGGCATCTTCTGCACCATGAAGAGGATGCGCAGCTTCTGGATGAAGGTGCGGCCGCGCACGATCTCCGGCAGCGTGTCCTCGTTGACCAGCAGCGACATGCGCCGCTGCAGCGCGAACTCCGTCCGGGTGCCGCCGAAGAAGCTGTCGCCGGTGCGCAGGCGCTGCGCCAGCACGCCCAGCGCCAGCGCCTCCTTCTGGATGGTCTCGATGCCCAGCAGGTCGCCCCGGCTGGCCGTGGTGATGCGGTCGGGCTTGGACAGCTCCCGGCGGAAGGCGACCATCAGCCCGTCGCACAGCACCGGCATGGGCGCCTTGCGGATCAGCGCCTCCAGCCCGCGCAGCGTGGCCGGCCCGTCGTCCGGCAGCGGCAGGTCGCCGGCCACCATGGTGACCAGCGATTCGACCAGTTCGGCGAACGGCGTGTTGCCGGCCAGGGACGCCATGCCGGATTCGTTGCGCACGATCTCGCCCAGCAGCCGGTCGATGGGGGCGAGCGCGTCGGCGTCGTCGGTGGCGTTGCCCAGCGCCATCAGCATCTCCGCCTTCTCGGCGAAGGTGCGCGCGGCGTGGATGTGCTGGGTGATGGCGGCGTCGATGATGAACTGGCCGTCGAAGCCCGAATTCCGCGCCGTCACCTCGGCCACCATGGCGGCGTAGCCGTCGGGGCGCAGGTCGGGGATCGTCCAGTCCTTGGTGCGCTGGCGGGTGAGCCGCGCCACCTCGTTGACCAGCACGTTCATCGAACCGGGCTTGTGGCCCAGGATGCGCTCGGCCTGCTGGAGGATGGCGACGAACAGCGGCTGGTTGGACAGCGTCGTCTGGTGGCGGGGGGAGTGCAGCAGCTCCGTCGGCGTCAGCGCGTTCTCGTTGAGGAAGCGCTCGCAGAAGCGGGTCAGGCTCTCCCGCGCGGACGCCGAATAGAAATCGTCCGGCTCGCGGCAGACAGCCGTCTCCTCGCCGCCCTCGATGTCCGCGACGGTATCCGCCCGCTCCGTGTGGCCGTTGTCCAGGGCCATCTCCCCACGCACTCCCTTCCGTATCAGTCGGCCAGCAGGTCCTGCACCGCCTGGATCAGCCGTTCCGGGCTGATGGGTTTCATCAGCAGCGCGCGCCCCGCCGTCGCCGTCAGCCCCTCCGCCTTGTCGCGCGAGGTGTAGCCGGTGAGGAAGAGCATGCGCAGGCCCGGATTGCGCGCCTCCAGCGCGCGCGCCAGCTCGGCCCCGTTCATGCGCGGCATCGACATGTCGGAGACCACGAGGTCGAACAGGCCGCCGCACGCGTCCCAGCATTCCAGCGCGGCGACGCCGTCGCCGGCCTCCACCACCTGACAGCCCGCCTCCTCCAGCACCAGCTTGAGGTAGGAGCGCACGGCGTCCTCGTCGTCCACCAGCAGCACCGACGCCGTCTCGCCTTCCGCCAGCCGCACCGGCTCGATGCCGCCCTCGCCCTTGTCCGGCGGCGCCACGGCCGGCAGATAGATGGAGAACGCGCAGCCCCGGCCGGGCTCGGAGGCCAGTTCGACGGCGCCGCCGGCCTGCTGCACCGTGCCGTACACCATCCACAGGCCGAGGCCGGTGCCCTTGCCCGGCTCCTTGGTGGTGAAGAACGGCTCCCAGATGCGGTCGCGGATGGCTTCCGGCACGCCGCAGCCGGTGTCGGCGACGCGGATCACGGCGTAACCGCCGGGGCGAAGCCCCTCGTGCCGGCTGAAGAAGGCGTGGTCCGGCGTGACGACGTCCAGCGTCACGGTGATCCGGCCGCCGTCCGGCATGGCGTCGCGCGCGTTGATGGCGAGGTTGAGCAGCGCCTGGTTCAGCATCACCGGGTTGGCGACGGCGTGCGCCGCCGCGTCGCGGATGTCGAGGTCCAGGTCGACTCCGGCGCTCATCAGCGGCTTGAGGAAGACGCGCAGGTCGCGCACCAGCTCGGCCAGCGCCATGACCTCCATCTCCTCGGTCGAGCGCCGCCGGCTGAAGTCCAGGAGCTGCGCGGTCAGCGCCGCCGCCCGGTCGGACGCCTTGGCGATCTCGCGCACGCAGGTCAGCACCCGCGCCTCGTCGGCCGGGTTGCGCTCGGCCAGACGGGCGAAGCCGCCGATGGCGGTCAGCATGTTGTTGAATTCGTGCGCGATGCCGCCGGCCATGCGCCCGACGGCCTCCATCTTCTGCGAGCGCTGCAGCTCCTCCTCCGTGCGCCGCCGGTCGGTGATGTCGGTGATGACCAGAAGCACCGCCGCCGCGCCCTTGTAGACGGCCGGATAGGCGCCGACCTCCACGTGCCGCCGCTCGCCGTTCGGGCGGACCGCCTCGCAGGCCACGCGCTCGCCCGGCCCCTCGACCGCGCGGCCCAGCCGCGCCTCCAGGTCCTCGACGCCGGTGAAGTGGCTGCCGAGCCGGGCGCCCTCCAGGCTGCTCGAACCGCCGGTGCCGAGGATCGACGCGGCGGCGGCGTTGGCGAAGCGGATCGCCGTGCGGTCCCAGATGGCGATGCCGTAGGGCGCCAGCTCGACGAGCTGGCGGTAGCGCTTCTCGCTCTCGCGCAACGCGTTCACGGTGTTGGCGAGCTGGTCGGCCTGCCACGCCAGCTCCTGCTCGCGCAGCTTCAGCTCGGTGATGTCCATGAGGATCTTGACGATGCCGCCGGCCCCCGTGGCGTGCTCGCTGATGCGGTACCAGCGGCCGTCGGAAAGCTGGCGGTCGACCGGCGCCTCGTGCTCCAGGTGGCGCTTCAGCCGGTCCTGGATCCACGACCCGATGTCGCCCTGCGCGTCCTGATAGCCGCCGCGCTCGGCGGCGACGCGCAGGATGTCCTCGAAGGCGGTGCCGGGCAGCAGCACGTCGGCGATGTTCGGATAGGCCTGCCGGTAATGCGCGTTGCAGAACAGCAGCCGCCCGTCGTCGCTGAACAGCACGAATCCTTCCGAAATGCTGTCGAGCGCGTCGTGCACCACGACCTGCATGAAGCGCGCCTCGATCAGCGCCATGGTCTCGGTCGTGACGTCGACCCCGGTGCCGCGATAGCCGGCGAATCGGCCCTGCTCGTCGTGCACCGGCTGCCCGGCAAGGCGGAAGACCAGCGTCTTCTCCGACGCGTCCTGCCACATGATCTCCAGGTCGCGGAAGGCGCGCCCGGCGGCGATGTCGGCTTCGTACTCCCGCCACGTGTCGGCGTCCTCCACGAAACCGCCGAGGCCGGTCAGCGCGGTGCCGAACACCGCGCGCGGATCGCCGCCGACGATCGTCCCCAGCCGTTCGGAAACATAGGTGAAGCGGTGGTCCGCGCCGCTCTCCCAGAACCAGTCGGAGGACGCCTCGGCGAAGTCGCGGAAGCGCTGCCGGCTGTCGGCAAGATCGCGGTTGGCGGCGCGCAGCATGCCGGCCGTGCGCTCGATCAGCTCCGCCGTGCGGACGGCGCGGCGCACGGTGACGAAGCCCAGCGCGGCCATGGCGGCGATCACGACGGACAGCCCGATCACGATGCGAAGAATCGTCGCATCGTCGTGCTGTCCGGCGGTGAGCGCCAGCAACGCCGCCATGGCGCCGGCCCCCAGCAGGACCAGGACCAGCCCCGGCAGCACGATCCAGCGCGCACGCCCGCGCACCTCCGCCGCGGCGTTGAACGCCATGGGGGAATCGGCCAAGGGGGAATTGATGGCCCGGCGGTCCTCGATGCTGGTCGCGTCCATGCGTTTCCCGGGTGTCATCGCCCATTCGTCCGATGGGCCGTCCCATCGTCATAGGACGTCAGCCGTTAACACCGGGTTTCAGAGTTGTAACGAACGCCGCGACCAGTGCTCAGCGGTTCACCAGCACCAGGATCTTCTCCTCCAGCTGTTCGGGCGAGAAGGGCTTGGCGATGTAGGCGGTGACGTCGTGCGCCAGCGCCTCCTCCACCGCGATCATGGTGGCCAGCGCGGTGACCATCAGGAACGGCAGATCCGGCTGAACGGCGCGCACGTGCTTCAGGAACTCCAGGCCGGACAGCCGGGGCATCTTCCAGTCGCAGATGATCAGGTCGTAGTGGCTCTCCCGCCCCTCGAACGCCGCCAGCGCCAGTTGCCCGTCCTCCGCCACGGTGACGTCGGCGATGCCCAGGTCACGCAGGATCATCTCGACGTAGGCGCGCGCCGCCGGCTCGTCGTCGGCCAGCAGGACGTGCAGGGTCCCCATGTCGCGCAGCGGCGTGCCGGCGACGGCCAGCGTGCCGAAGAACTGCGCGAAGCGCTCGGCCCGCCCCTCGGTCTCGTTCTTCCACCGCGTCAGATAGCCGCGCAGGAAGGCGGTGGAGCGCACGTGGTGGCCGACCAGCTCGCGCGCCGCCGCCGCGCACTTGCCCTCGGTGAAGGCGCCTTCGGCGCACAGGCTGGCGAACTCCATCACCACGTCGACGGCGGGCGCCTTATCCTTGGCGATGCGCGCGAAGATGCGGTTGGTGCGCAGGTAGGTGTGCTGGATGTCGTCCAGCATGCGCGCGTACTTGTCCTTCTGCGCGTCGGACAGGCCGGATTGCCGCACGCGGCGCTGGATGTCGGCCAGCGCCTTGATGCGGGCGCGCGGCGTGCGGGCGTGCTCGAACAGGCGCTGGGTGAAGTCGCGGGCGTCGAGCTGGCGCAGCAGCGCGCCGACGATCATCTTGCGGCTGGCCTCGCCGAACGCCACGCTTTCGAAGGTGAAGAGGTCGATGAGCCGGGCGTGGTGGCTCTTGCCCTTCATGATGGCGTCGAGCCGCTCCTCGTTCAGCAGCAGCGCGGCCCGCCGGTCGAGGAGCTGGACGGTGCGCTCGCCGCCCATCAGCACGCCGTGCGCCCGCAGCTTGCCGGCCAGCGCGCCGAGCGCCAGCAACTCGTCCATGACGGTGGCGATGGAGCGCGCGTCATAGCTGTTGCCCGGCGTCAGCCGGCCGTCGCCCAGCAGGGCGCGGTGCAGCGTCACCTCCAGGCCATGGCGGGCGAACCGCGCCTCGCGCGCGCCGATGTAGGCGGCGAGCCGGCGGATCACCGGCGGCGTGTGCGGGTGGGCGACGGCCTCGCCCCGCCACACCTGCGCCAGCATCTCCAGCGAGGGGCGCAGCCCCTCCACCCAGCCGAACAGCTCCTCCACGCCCGCCGGGCTGGCGAGGATCTCGCCGATCACCTGATCGATCACCTCCGCCCCCAGCGGCGGCAGCGCGTCGCCGTCCAGCGACAGCAGGCGCATCAGCTTGACCTCGAAGCTGCCGCTCTCGCCCAGCCACGCGGCCAGCACCGCGTCGATGGCGAAGCGCGCGCCGAAGCCGGCGCCGCCGCGCGTGGCGCTGGACACGGCGGCGGCGAAGGTGCGCGCGTCGAACGCCGGCGGCGAGCCCTTGTGGGCGCGCTGCACGGTCAGCACCATGGCCTCCTGCTCCAGGCGCTTCAGCTCGTCGAGGCGCTGGGCGGGGGTGCGGCGGCCGGGCAGGGACTGCGCCTGCGCCAGACGGTCCAGCACGCCGCCGTGCCGATACCAGCCGTCGAGCTGGCGCTGCGGCTCCACGGTGTGCAGAAGCTCGGTCGGGGTGATGCGGCGGCCGTCCAGGAACTCGTCCAGCAGCTCGGCCATCTGGAACCGGCTGCGGCTGGAATAGAGATCCTCGACGGTCTGGCAGACGTTGCGCTCGGCCTCCTCGGCGGAGCCGTCGTCGGCGCCCAGTTCGATCAGCAGCGCGTCGACGTCGTAGCTGTCGAGCCCGCGCGGACCGGCGGGCGGGGCGTCACCGGGGTTCGTCATGCGCCCGCCCCTTCCTCAGACGACCAGAGCGTGGACCTTGTCGGCCAGCTCGTCGGGATTGATCGGCTTGTTCAGGAAGATCACGCGGCGGGTGTCGGCCAGCAGGTCGTCCAGGCTCTCCGTCTCCGGCGGATAGCCGGAGATCAGCACGATCGGCAGGTCCGGGCTTTCGCGCCGCAGGGTGCGCGCCATCTCGGCGCCGCTCATCTTCGGCATGACCAGATCGGTGACCAGCAGGTCGAACGCGCCGCCGTGCTCGGCGAAGGCGCGCAACGCCTCCGGCCCGTCGGCGGCGGTGACGACGCGCATGCCCATATCCTCCAGCGTCAGGCGGATGAAGTCGCGCACCTGCCCCTCGTCCTCCACCAGCAGGACCGTGGCGGCCATGGAGACGCCCTCGTCCGCATCCTCCCGATCAAGGTCGTCGGGGTCGTCGAGACCGGGCCCGCACTCCTCCACCACCGTCCCGGCATCGCCTTCGGCCGGCAGGAACAGGGTGAAGCTGGTGCCCTGCCCCGGCTCCGACGCCACCTCCACCGCGCCGCCGGCGCGGGTGACGGTGGAATAGACCAGCGACAGGCCAAGCCCGGTCCCCACCCCCTGCTCCTTGGTGGTGAAGAACGGCTCGAAGATGCGGTCGAGCACGTCGGGCTGGATGCCGGTGCCGGCGTCGCTTACCGATATCGTCACGCAGGCGCCGCGCCGCAGGTCGGCGTGGCGTTGCCAGAACGCCGCGTCGGGCAGCACGCGGTCGATGGTGAGCGTGATCGGCCCGCCGTCCGGCATGGCGTCGCGCCCGTTGATGGCGAGGTTGACCAGCGTCTGGTGCAGCAGCGACGGTTCGATCAGCACGACCGCGTCCGGCGCCCGCACATCGGTGCGCACCTCGTACCGTTCGCCCAGGATCGGCCGCAGGAAGCGCCGGAGGTCGTCGAGCAGACCAGCCACGCGCACCGGCTTGGCCGCCTCGGCGCGGTCCTGCCGGCCAAAGCTGAGGAGCTGGGCGGTGAGGCCGGCGGCGCGGTCGGTGGCCTTGACGATCTCGCCCAGGCACTGCTCGACCCGCGCGCGGTCGTTGGGCGCCCGCCGCGCCATCGCCGCGAAGCCGCCGATGGCGGTCAGCATGTTGTTGAACTCGTGCGCGATGCCGCCGGCAAGCTGGCCGATGGCCTGCATCTTCTGCGCCTGATGGAGGGCGCGCTCGGCCTTCTTGCGCGCCGTGACGTCGTTGAAGACCAGGAACCACGCCGGCCCGCCCTCCACGCCGAAGGGGTGGACGCCCACCTCCACCTCGCGCACGTCGCCGTCGGGGGCGTTGATGCGGGCCTCCAGCGGGGCCTGGAACGGCGGATCGCCGGCGGGCGGCGGCAGGCGGTCGAACAGCCGCT
>DASWVP010000186.1:0-14327 GCA_036401175.1 Azospirillum sp.
CCAGCTCGCCGCGCACATCGCGCGCGAACAGGGTGAAGCTGAGGCCGGTCTGGTACTCGAAGCCGCGATGCTCGACCAGGTCCACGGTCAGCGTCAGGTCCGGCCGGGCGGCGTGCAGCAGGCGCACCACCTCGGTCAGGCGGCGGCGGTCCTTCTCGGCCGCTTCCGGCAGGTCCACGGAGGCCAGCACGGCGATGGCGCGGTCGGCGGCGCCCGAGGCGTCCATCAGCTTTTCCAGCAGCGCCGCCGCCGGCCCGCCGACCGCCGCCACGGCGGCGGCGTCCTTGCGGTCGAGCGCAGCGCGCAGGCGGCGCGTCTCCTCGTCGGGCAGGCCCAGGCCGCTGCACACCAGCGGCACCATGGTCGGCACGCACAGGTCGACCGACAGGCGGCGCACGCCCAGCCCTTCCAGCGCGCGCGCGGCGAGCAGCACGACCTCGGCGTCGGCCTCCGGCTGCAGCTGGCCGATCAGCTCGACGCCGACCTGGGTGACCTGCCGTTCGGGCCGCAGCTGGGAGCCCTTCACGCGCAGCACCTCGCCAGCGTAGCACAGGCGCAGCGGGCGCGGCGCCTTGCCCAGGCGCGTGGTGGCGATGCGGGCGATCTGCGGTGTGATGTCGGCGCGCACGGCCATCATGCGCTGCGACACCGGGTCCATCAGGCGGAAGGTCTGCGGCGCCATGGCGGCGCCCGATCCGGAGAGCAGGCTGGTTTCGAACTCGACGAGCGGCGGCTTGACGCGCTCGTAGCCGTGGGCGACGCATTCGGCCATCAGACGCTCGACGGCCGCCGCCTCGTGCGCCGCGTCGAGCGGCAGCACGTCGTGCAGACCGGCGGGCAGCAGCGCGGAACTCAACGGATTGGGCATGGCCTGTGGTCGGTGTTGGAGGCGGATCGGTCCATCGGGCGCGCGGCAAGGTCGGGCGACAATGGCGCACGGAGCCGGTGAATAGCCGACAACACCCGTCCCGTGCAAACGGAAAAGGCCGCCGGCGGCGTTCGGCAGCCACGCGGCACGGTCATGGGATCGTTGCGCGGCGGAGTCTTTCGTTACAATCCTGTCTTAAAAATGTCGTTGAATTTGCCCCAAAAAAGTTTGAATCCTTACGAACGGTCGTGTGTTCGGGACAGGCGGGCATGGCGCTGGCGCGCGGCAACAGCTACGAGGTCCAGCTCTATCAGGTGGACCACTGGGTTCTCGACGGCCGGTTCGATGCCGAGGCCGAGGCGCGCAGCTACGCCAAGAAGATCCTGTCCGGCGGCAAGGTCGAAGGCTACCGCATCGTCCGCGACTGGCAGCGCCCCGACGGGCGCCACGTCGAGACCGAGCTGTGCACCGAGTTCCGCACCCAGTCGAACGCCATCACCATCACCCCCATCGACGAGCCGCCGCCGGTCTGCCGCACGGTGGACCAGTACTACGCGGTGGAAAGCCGCATGGTGATGAACCGGCTGCTGCGCACCTACGTCGAGCGGCTGGTGGTCACCCCGACCGAGATCATGCACAACTACCCGGAGCTGAAGCGGCTCCTGGACAAGGACAGCCTCGTTCCCACCGCGGTCGGCCGCGTGTCGGCGATGCAGGCCGAGAAGACCGGGCAGGACGGCCGGGAGCGGCGCGACGAGATGCACCGGATCGTCGACGCGGTGACCGAGCGGGCGCGCAAGGCGTCGGCCCGCCAGGACTTGCCGGACCTCGCCAAGACCGGCTTCGGCGCCGCCTATGAGGCGCTGACACGCAAGGAATCGCCGGAGGACCGCAGCTTCTACGCCAAGGTCATGGTGTCGCGCGACCTTGTGCAGATGCGCAACTGGCTGGCCAAGCTCGACTACCTCGCCGGGCTGGTGCGCGAGGGCGGCGGGCTGGCGGAAGAGCCGCTGGAACTGGTCGACGGCGTGATCGCCGACGTGCTGGGCGCGCCGTCGGTGGCGCAGGAACTGCTGGGCACGCAGCGCAGCCTGGCAGAGGCGCTGTGCAACCTGATCGACCTGTCGCGCGGCCGGCTGGTGCCCGACGGCCGCGCCGACGACGACCGCGCGCTGATGCTGAGCGAGTTGCTGGCCTTCAACGACCTGGACGAGACGCGGCTGGTCATCCTCGACCTCGTGCGCCGCCAACTCAAGAGCGCGCAGGCGCTCTACCGCACCGATCCCTCGGCCGAACGCGACGCCTTCGACGAGGTGCTGAAGCGCGCCACCGGCCCCGACGGCGTGCTGGGCGGCGGCGCCATGGCCGAGGCGCTGGTCCAGCGCTACATGCGCTTCCTGGAGGCGGGCGGCGCCACCGGGCGCCGGCAGGCCATCGGCGAGGTCATCACCCGCCTGCCCGACGCCAAGGACCGGGTGCGCTTCCTGCTGGCGCTCGCCGACTCGGGCATTGGTCAGCAGCACCGCGACGACGTCGCCGCGGCGCTGCGCCAGTTGACGGGCGACGCCGCCGCCGTGGCCCAGTTCGTCGCCCGCGACCAGCCGATCAAAGCCAACCTGGAGGGGTTGACCCGCCTGTACCGGCACGTCGCCGACTCCACCGCGCCCGAGCCGCTGCGCACGACGTTGGCCGAGAACATCGACAACCTGCTGTGCGCCTACATCGTCAACAGCCGGGTGGTCGAACGCCTCGACAACCCCGAGGACATCCTGCGCCACCGCGCCAACCGGCTGATCCAGCTCTGCGCCCCCGGCACGCTGCAAAGCCGCAAGGCGCTGGACATCGTGCGCCAGCGGGTGATCACGCACCTGCGCCAGCCCAATTTCGAACGCCGCTACATCGAGGACATCGTCGACCCGGCCGTCCAGCAGAAGGTCCTGCGCGACTTCTTCAAGCTGCTGGGCGACGCTGGCTTCCGTTGAGGCCGATGGCGGTTTTCCGGCGCGAGCGTCAACCGGCCACGGCGGCGCGGCGGGCGATGATGTGGCGGAAGGTCACCGTTATCACCGCCTCGCCGCGCTGATTCAGCGTGGTGTAGGCGAGGCTGACGTTGCCGCGGTCCTCCCGGCGGGACGGGCTGACCTCCGTCACCTCGACGCGCACGCGCAGCGTGTCGCCCGGGCGGACCGGGCGCAGCCAGCGCAGCTCGTCCCCGCCACCGCTGCCCAGGCTGGTGCCGGTCAGCACGCCGGTGTCGCGGAACAGCCGGAAGGACAGCGACAGCGTGTGGAAACCGCTGGCGATCAGGCCGCCGAAGGCGCCCTGCGCGGCCGCCTCCACGTCCATGTGGAAGGGTTGCGGGTCGAAGCGGAGCGCGAAATCGATGATCTGGGAGTCGGTGACCGTGACGCCCTCCGTCTCGATCACGTCGCCAACGCGGAAATCCTCGAAACAACGCCCGGCCATGGTCCCGTCCCTTCCCTGGTGTGGTTGCGGCCCTATCAGACCTGGATGGTGCCCTCCAGGTACAGCACGGCCTTGCCACCGATCTTGACCCGGTCGCCCCGCAGTTCGCAAGCCAGGGAGCCGCCGCGCGCCGAAATCTGCCGCGCCGCCAGCCGCGTCTTGCCGAGCCGCGCCGCCCAGTAGGGGATCAGCGTGCAGTGGGCGGAGCCGGTGACGGGGTCCTCCGGAATGCCCTGCGCCGGCGCGAAGAAGCGCGACACGAAGTCGACGCCGTCCGTACCCGGCGCGGTGACGCAGACGGCGAAGCGGTCGAGCCCGGCGAGCCGCGCCATGTCCGGCACCAGGCCGCGCACCGTGTCGGCGTCGCGGTACACGACGAGGTAGTCGCGCCCGGCCAGCACCGCCTCCGGCTCCGCCCCGCCGAGCGCGGCGGCGAGGTCCGGGTGCGCGTCGGCCCGCGCCGCCGGACGGCTGGGGAAATCGAGCACGAGCAGGTCGCCCTGCCGCTCCACGGTCAGGCGGCCAGCCTGCCGGGTGCGGAAGTCGATGCGCCCGCGGCCGGGCTCCATCATGGTGCCGATGACGTGGGCGGCGGCCAGCGTGGCGTGTCCGCACAGATCGACCTCGACCGTCGGGGTGAACCAGCGGATCGCGTAATCGCCGCCGGCCGGCACCAGGAAGGCGGTTTCGGCGAGGTTGTTCTCGGCGGCGATGGCGAGCAGGCGCTCGTCCGGCAGCCAGGATTCGAGCGGCACGACCGCCGCCGGGTTGCCGGTGAAGACGGTGTCGGCGAAGGCGTCGACCTGATAGATGGGCAGGCGCATGTCTCGTCCCCTCTACGGCATGTCGGTGAACAGGAAGGCGTTGGCGTGGCGCGTCAGCCCGGCATCCTCATAGAAGGTGACCGCCTTGGGCGCCGACAGCAGCAGGCAGGTGATGCCCGGCCGCACCTCCGCCCGCGTGCGGCGCATCAGCTCCTTGCCGACGCCGCGCCCCTGCAGGGCGCGGTCCACGGCGAGGTCCGACAGGTAGCAGCAGTAGACGAAATCGGTGACCGAGCGGGCCACCCCGACCAGGGTGCCGCCCGTCCGCGCCGTGACGATCAGGTCGGCCTTGCGCAGCATGGCCTCGACGCGGTCCGGCTCGTCCACGGGCCGGCGCTCGGCCAGCCCGGAACGGTGCAGCACGTCGATGAACTCCGCCGCCGACAGGCCGGGTTCGAGCGCGTAGACGATCTCCGTCATCGCGCTCACTCCCGCCAGAAGGGCTTGCCGGCCTCGTCCTCGGCAGCGGCCCGGTTCAGGCCGATGTCCTTCAGCAGGTGGTCGTCGAGCGCCAGCAGCGCCTGACGCTGCTTCCAGCGCTCATGCCACGCCATCACGGCATCGACGATCATCCACAGCGGGCGGGTGACGACGGCGGCGGCACCAAGGTTGGCCGAAAGGGTCGACGGGGATGAGCCGGTCGGGCGGGCCGCTTCATTGGTGCGCATGACAACCTCCATCGTCAGAGCGAAAGCCCCCAGGCAATGGGGACAATCGCGAGTATCGGCAGCACAATCCCGACCGTCAATGTCATTATTGTCACCATTACATTTCCGATCTCGGATGTATCGTTGCGGCCACACCCGTTCGTATAGCTCCGCGCCGGATTTGGCGGAGCGACCGCCGAATCCGCGAGGCGCCGCGCCACGATCGCAGAGGCCCGCTCAATCGAGCCGGTTGGCCGGCCGCACCGCCAGCTTGCCGAACAAAGGCCCGCGGACACGGTGACAATCGGCCCGCGATCCGTGGGAGACCGAACGCGAGGAGGCGTTCACCAGCCGCATGCTCGGCCAAACGCGTGCCCGGAAGCCGGTCACAGGCGGGTGCCGCGAAGCCGCAGGGCGTTGCCGATCACGCTCACCGAGCTCAAGGCCATGGCCGCGGCCGCGATGATCGGCGACAGCGTCCAGCCAAACAGCGGATAGAACACGCCCGCCGCCACCGGCACGCCCAGGGCGTTGTAGACGAAAGCCAGGAACAGGTTCTGCCGGATGTTGCTCATCGTCGCCCGGCTCAGGACCCGCGCCCGTGCGATGCCCGCCAAGTCCCCCTTGACCAGCGTCACCCCGGCGCTCTGGATCGCCACCTCGGTGCCGGTGCCCATGGCAACTCCGACATCGGCTTCGGCGAGCGCGGGAGCGTCGTTCACGCCGTCTCCGGCCATCGCCACCACACGGCCCTGCGCCCTCAGCCGCTTGACCACCTGGTTCTTGTCCTCCGGCAGCACCTCGGCCTCGACGTCGTCGATGCCCAGCTTGCGCGCCACTGCCTCGGCCGTCGTCCGATTGTCGCCGGTCAGCATGACGATGCGCACGCCGTCCGCCCGCAGCGTCTCCAGCGCCTGGGGCGTGCTCGCCTTGATCGGGTCGGCGACGGCGATGACGCCGCCGGCCCCCCCGTCCACCGCGGCGAACAGCGCGGTGGCGCCCTCGCGCCGCAGTTCGTCCGCGCGCGCCTCCAGGTCGCCCAACGCGATGCCCTGATCCCGCATCATCGCCGCGTTGCCGAGCGCGACCGTGCGGCCACCGGCCTTGCCGACCACGCCCTTGCCGGTGACAGAGGCGAAGTCGGCGACGTCCTGCATCGGCAAGCCCCGTTCCTTGGCGGAGGCGACGATGGCGGCTGCCAGCGGGTGCTCGCTCGACCGCTCCAGGCTCGCCGCCAGCGACAGGAGTTCCGCCTCGTCGATGCCCGGCGCCGGAACCAAGGCGGTCACTCGCGGCTTGCCCTCGGTCAGGGTGCCGGTCTTGTCGACGACCAGCGTGTCCACCGTCTCGAACCGCTCCAGGGACGCCGCGTCCTTGATCAGGACGCCCGCCGTCGCCCCCTTGCCGACGCCGACCATGATCGACATCGGCGTCGCCAGCCCCAGCGCGCAGGGGCACGCGATGATGAGCACCGAGACGGCCGCGATCAGCGCGTACGCAAGCGCGGGCTGCGGCCCCCAGATCATCCAGCCGATGAAAGCCAAGACCGCCACGACGATGACCGCCGGGACGAAGTAGCCGGACACCACGTCGGCCATGCGCTGGATGGGCGCCCGCGAACGCTGAGCTTCGGCAACCATGGCGACGATGCGTGACAGCATGGTGTCCGAGCCAATCCTGTCGGCGCGCATCACCAAGGCGCCGGCCTGGTTGACGGTGCCCCCGATCACCTTGGAGCCGGGCTCCTTGCCGACCGGCATGGATTCGCCGGTGACCATGGACTCGTCCACGGCACTGCGACCCTCCAACACCTCGCCGTCCACCGGCACGCCCTCGCCGGGGCGCACCCGCAGCCGGTCGCCGACGTGAACGGCGTCGAGCGTCACCTCCTCGTCCTCGCCATCGGCGCGGATGCGGCGCGCGGTCTTGGGCGCCAGGTTCAGCAGGGCGCGGATGGCGCCACCGGTCTGCTCACGGGCGCGGAGTTCGAGCACCTGACCCAGCAGCACCAGCACGGTGATGACGGCGGCGGCCTCGTAGTAGACCGCGACCAGGCCTTCGGCGCTGCGGAAGCCCGCGGGGAAGATGCCGGGCAGGAAGGTTGCGACAAGACTGAACAGGTAGGCGACCCCGACACCCAGCGCGATGAGCGAGAACATGTTCAGGCTGCGGTTCACGAACGACCGCCAGCCCCGCTCCAGCAACGGCCAACCCGCCCACAGGACCACCGGCGTCGCCAGCAGGAACTGGAGCCACAAGGACGTTTTCGGGGAAATCAGGGTGTGGAGCCCGAGCCCTGGAAGGTGGGCGCCCAGTTCCAGCAGCACGAGCGGCACGGTCAGGGCGGTGCCGATCCGGAACCGCCGGGTCATGTCGACCTGTTCCGGGTTGGGACCCTCCTCCAGGGTGGCTCCAGCGGGCTCCAGGGCCATGCCGCAGATCGGACAATTGCCCGGACCCTCCTGGCGGATCTCCGGGTGCATCGGGCAGGTGTAGATGATGCCCTTCCGCGGCGAGGCCTGCTCCGCCTTCTCCGGCGCTCCGGGCTTGGCTTCAGGCTTCAGGAACCGCTCGGGGGCCGCGACGAACGTGTCATGGCAGCGCGCCGAACAGAAGTGGAAGGTCTGGCCGCCGTGGTCGGCGTGATGCCCGGTCCGCTCCGGATCGACCATCATGCCGCACACGGGGTCCTTCACCTTGGCGTGTTCGCCGTGTTCGGCATGATGATGGCCATGGTGGTGCGCGTGGCTGCGGTGCTGGTCGTTCATGTTCGCTTCTCCCTTCGCATGCCCGGCGTCGGTGCCGCACGCCGCCGGGCATGTCGCTCTGGTGCCCGGTTCCGGCCGGGCAGGGTCAGGGCGGTGACCACCTTCACGCTGTCGTGCCCACCGCCGAGACTGGCCTATCCCTTGTTCGGCCGGTCGGCATCACCGTACCCGCCGTTGC
This sequence comes from Azospirillum sp., assembly GCA_036401175.1. GTDB lineage: Bacteria > Pseudomonadota > Alphaproteobacteria > Azospirillales > Azospirillaceae > Azospirillum. Next base: position 7,752 of record DASWVP010000186.1, read on the forward strand.
CGCCATGCCCGTGACCGCCATGCATGAACAGGTGCATCAGCGGGCACAGGAGCAGAAGGACGAGGGGAAGCGCGTCGAGCATATGGTCTGCGTGGAAGAGCGACAGGTACACGGCCGCCAGGGCAGCCACTCCGAGACAGGCCAAGCCGGTCCAGGTCCTGTACCAGGGCGTGCGCGTCGGCGGCACGGGCGTGCGATGGGTGCGTTCGTGGTGCGTCATGGCCGTCTCCTCACATCATGCCCATGGGGCCGGTGAGCAACTTGTCCGCGAGCGTCTTCTGATCGTCGGTCAGGACGGCGTATAGGGGCCTGGCTGCCGCTTCGAGGGCCTTCAAGGCGTCGAGCCGGGCGGAGAGCGCCTTCTGCTGGAAGGCCAGGCGGTCGGGCCAGGAGGACGGCATGCCGCCCTTGGTCATTTGCTCGTGCACGCCCTGATGGACCTTGCCGCCCGCCCGCAGGGCGTCGGCGAAGGCGTTCCACTGCGGCGCCTGGGCATCGGTGATCCTGAGTTCAGCCTTGAGAAACGCGATGCGTCCCTCGACGTGTTCGAAGGGCAAGCCCATGGCGCCCTGCTGGCCCATCATCATCTGGCGCATCATGGGCATCATGCCAGGCCCCATCATGCCGAGCCCCATCATGCCGGATTGGCCGTCCTGCTGGCCCATCATGCCGCCCATCATCGAGCGCATCTGGTCCATGTTCATCATCATGCCGGGCTGGCCACCCTGCGCCTGGGTGCCGGGCTTCGCGCCCGCGGTGGGCGGCGTGGGAGCCGGGGTCGGGGGCGGGGCGGGCTGGGCCTGCGTCGAGGCCGCGGCGCCGTCAGGATGATGGGCGTTGTGGTCCTGGTCGGTGGTGGTCTGGGCCTGCGCGGCCGACATCATGGCGGCGAGCGCGAAGGCCGGGAGCATCGTGCGGGTGAGAGACGACATGGCATCCTCCATCGGATCATCTGGTTCAAGCCATCCCGGACGGCCTCCAGGTGGGAGCGCCGGGGACGTGAAAGCCAAGCGCACGAGGGCCGGGACCGGCGCCCTTCGCCGAGCCGGGGCTCAGGTCGGGCGCGGGCGGACTCGTGGCGTCCGATGATCAGAGCGGGGGGCGCAGAGCCGGGTCGATACCGATGCCGTCCGGTGTGGCCAGGGCAGGCAGATGGGCAGACGTGTTCAGGCGCGGGATATAAACCTCGGACACCACTACAAGAAGACCGCCGTGCATGGTGACGCATTGGGCGACGCTACAGCAGGCCCCGTCGTCGAGCAGTGCAAGGTCCCCACACGGAGCTTCCCCGTGCTCGTGCTCAGCGACCGCGGTGATGACGTCGCCATGGGCGTCGACCAGAATGTGATGGTGAGGAGTCTGGGACGGATGATGCGGCAGCAGGCTGGCGTGGCTCGGCGCGGCATAGACGAGCAGCGTGGCCAGCATCAGCAGGCTCACCACCACCCTCCTCACCGTCGGCCGCGTCGCACGCCACATGGCGACTGCCTCATCCTTGCTGGAGGTCACGCGACAACGGAGTGCTCGCCGATCTCTCCAAAAACCTAGAACCATTCCCCGGTCCCGGCAACAGCCCTTCCAGGGATCCGAAGAAGGGTGTGGCATCACGCCTGCGACGTTCCCCTGAAAGGCTTAGACCACCATCCACCTTCCTGCCACTGGAAGGTCAACAACAATCGGCCTCGATGTCCCACGGCGGGGGGTGCCTCACGGGCTGATGTGGGAGCGGCGGCGCCGTGCCCCATCCCGGCGAGGGTCAGGTGTTGAAGTCCGGATTGTCACCACCGGATGTCGACCTCAACAATCCTGTCGCAGGGATACAATCGCCTCGCGAAAGCAATGGGGCAGCGGAGGCGTGGCCTCGCCGATTCTGGCGCGGGACAGTTCGGACAGCCTCCTTTCGCTGGATCCGTCAGGCGGAACGCCGCGCGCGGAGGGCGGGACAATGCGCATCCCCTCTTGCACTGGTCCTACCGGTTTGTCTATATTGTCACCGTGACAAATTGGACCCCCGACCTCGCCGACCGTCCCGGCCCCCGCTACCGCGCCATTGCCGACGCGCTGGCCGACGACGTCGCCTCCGGCCGCCTGCCCGCCGGCACCCGTCTGCCGACCCACCGCGACCTCGCCTACCGGCTGGGGGTCACCGTCGGCACGATCACCCGCGCCTACGCCGAAGCCGAGCGGCGCGGCCTGATCGGCGGCGAGGTGGGCCGCGGCACCTTCGTCCAAGGCCCGCGCTTCACCCCGCAACCCGATCCGCTGTCCTGGCAACGCCGCACCGAGGTGACGGCCGTCAACATGACGGTCATCAAGCCCGAACAGCAGGCGTCCGAGCACGCGCTGGCGGGAACCCTGATGGCCATCGCCACGTCCGGTTCGCTGGCGGCGCTCATCGACTACGCCCCGCACGCCGGGCTGCCGTCGCACCGCGCCGCCGGGGCGCAGTGGATGGCGCGCCAGCACCGCGTGGCGGCGTCGCCCGACTCGGTCCTGCTGACCACCGGGGCGCAGAACGGCATCGCCGTGGCGCTCGCCGCCGTGGCCCGGCCGGGTGACGTGGTGCTAACCGAACGGCTGACCGCCTACGGCATGCGCACCTTGGGCGCCACGCTGGGCCTGCACCTGGAAGGGGTGGCGCTGGACGACCACGGGCTGATGCCCGACGCGCTCGATTCGGCCTGCCGCCGGCTGGGACCGAAGGCGTTGTACATCGTGCCGACGCTGCAGAACCCGACCGCGTCGGTCATGCCGCCCGAACGGCGGGCCGAGACCGCCGCCATCTGCCGGCGCTACGGCGTCACCATCCTCGAAGACGACGTCTTCGGCTTCCTGCTGACCGACGCCCGGCCGATCCAGACCATCGCGCCGGACATCACGGTCTACATCACCAGCCTGTCCAAGAGCGTGGCGGCCGGCCTGCGCGTCGGCTATGTCGTCTCGCCGCCGGCGCTGGCCGCCCGGCTGGAGGCGACGGCGCGCGCCCTGCACTACGCGGCCCCCGCCCTGCCGGCCGAGGTCGCCAGCCGCTGGATCCAGGACGGCCAGGCCGACCGCTTCGCCGAGGGGGAGCGGGTGGAGAACGCCGCCCGCCAGACGATCGCCCGCAGCATCCTGCCGGCCTCGGTGGTCTGCGGCGACCCGGCCGCCCAGCACCTCTGGCTGGCCCTGCCCGAGCCCTGGCGGCGCGAGGACTTCGTGGCCGAAGCAAAGCGGCGCGGCGTCGCCGTCACCGGCGCAGACATCTTCGCCGTCGGCCGCGCCAGCGCCCCGCACGCCGTGCGCGTCGGCCTGTGCATGCCGCGCACCCGCGAGGAGGTCGCGCGCGGCGTCACCGCGCTCGCCGAGGCGCTGTCCAGCCCGGCGTCGGCCTCGCTGTCCATCGTGTGAGGGTGCGGCCTATGGGAACGGCCGCACCGTGTGCAAATGGTTGAGCGGCCCGTGGCCGTGGCCGATGCCGGGGGCGGTCAGGATGGCCTGCGCCAGATAGGCCCGCGCCCGCACCACCGCGTCGCGCACGCCCAGGCCCTGGGCGATGCCGCAGGCGATGGCGGAGGCCAGCGTGCAGCCGGTGCCGTGGGTGTGCGGCGTGTGCACGCGCGCGCTCTCGAACACCTCCTCGCCGTCCTCGGTGACCAGCAGATCCTGGACCAGTTCGCCGTCCATGTGGCCGCCCTTGAGCAGCACCGCCTTGGGTCCGAAGGTGCGGATGAGCTGGGCCGCCCGGCGCATGTCGGCCAGATCGCGGATCTCGATGTCGGCCAGCGCCTCGGCCTCCGGGATGTTGGGCGTCACCAGATCGGCCAGCGGCAGCAGGCGCTTCTTGAGCGTCAGCTCCGCGTCGTTCTCCAGCAGCGCGTGGCCGCCCTTGGCGACCATCACCGGGTCGATGACCAGCGGGATGTTGATGGCGCGCGCCTCGTACTCGCCCGCCACTGCCTCGATCACCTCTACGGAGGCGAGCATGCCGACCTTGATGGCGTCGGCCCCGATGTCCTCCAGCACGACGCGCATCTGCCGTGCCACGAAGGCCGGGTCGACCGGGAAGATGCCGTAGACGCCGGTGGTGTTCTGCGCGGTCAGCGCCGTGATCGCCGTCGCCGCGTAGCCGCCCAGCGCGCTGACCGCCTTGATGTCCGCCTGGATCCCGGCGCCGCCGCCGGAATCGGAGCCCGCGACGATCAGCACACGCCCCTTCATTCCGCCGCCTCGACCGTCTGCTGGCTGGCCACGCGCCGGATGGTGTCGGCGATGTCGCCCACCACCTGATCGACCAGGGATTCGTCGTCGCCCTCAGCCATCACGCGGATGACCGGCTCGGTACCCGACTTGCGGATGAGGATGCGGCCGGAGCCGTTGAGCCGCCCCTCGCCGTCGCGGATCGCCTCCTGCACCTCGCTCATGTCCAGCGGTTTGGAGCCGGCGGCGAAGCGCACGTTGGTCAGCTTCTGCGGCACCGGGTCGAACACGCGGCAGACCTCGCTGACCGGCCGCTCGGCCGCCTGGATCACCGCCAGCGCCTGCAGCGCGGCGATCAGCCCGTCGCCGGTGGTGGAATAATCGGACAGCACGATGTGGCCGGACTGCTCGCCGCCGACGTTGTAGCCGTGCTCGCGCATGTGCTCGACCACATAGCGGTCGCCCACCGGCGTGCGCACCAGCGTCAGCCCGATGCCGTCCAGGTGGCGCTCCAGCCCCAGGTTGGTCATCACGGTGGCGACGAGGCCGCCGCCCTTCAGCTTGTCCGCCCGCGCCCAGGAGGCGGCGACGAGGCCCATGAGCTGGTCGCCGTCGATACGCCGGCCCGCCTCGTCCACCATGATCAGGCGGTCGGCGTCGCCGTCCAGCGCGATGCCCAGGTGCGCCCCCTCGGCCACCACCGTGTCCTGGAGGTGCTTGGTCGCCGTGGCGCCGCAATCCTTGTTGATGTTCAGGCCGTCCGGGTGGTCGCCGATCGGCACCACGTCGGCGCCCAGCTCGTACAGCACCTTGGGGGCCACCTTGTAGGCGGCGCCGTTGGCGCAATCGACGACGATCTTCAGCCCGTCCAGGCGCTGGCCGCGCGGGAAGGTGTTCTTGACGAACTCGATGTAGCGGCCGGTCGCGTCTTCCATCCGGCTGGCGCGGCCGAGGTCGGCGGCGTGGGCGAGGTCGGGCGCGAAGGGCCGGCCAATGCGCGCCTCGATGGCGATCTCCACCTCGTCCGACAGCTTGTAGCCGTCCGGGCCGAACAGCTTGATGCCGTTGTCCTGGTAGGGGTTGTGCGAGGCCGAGATCATCACGCCCATGTCGGCGCGCAAGGAGCGCGTCAGCATCGCCACGGCGGGCGTCGGCAGCGGGCCGACCAGCACCACGTCCATGCCCATGGAGATGAAGCCGGCCGTCAGCGCCGGTTCCAGCAGATAGCCCGACAGCCGCGTGTCCTTGCCGATGACGACGCGGTGGCGGTGGTCGCCGCGGCGGAACTGCAGCGCCGTCGCCATCGCCACGCGCAGCGCCGTTTCGGCGGTCATCGGCTCGGTGTTGGCGGTGCCGCGGATGCCGTCGGTGCCGAACAGGTGTCGGGTCATGAAAGAACCTCGGAGCTGGGCTGTCACTTTAGCGCAAATTCATGTGGCGTGAAGCCTTCATCGCCGCAACACCGCTCTCGGGTCAAGGGTCCATCCGCGCACGCACGAAAGGGTTACACCCCGCAGGTTACGGGGCGGGGTGCAGCGCCTCCCACACGGCGCGCGCCTGCGCCGTTTCCGCCACGTCGTGGACGCGCAGGATCTGCGCGCCCTGCGCCATGGTGTCCAGCCCGGCGGCGATGGAGCCGTGCACCCGCTCCTTCGGCGCCGTGTCGCCCGACAACGTCGCCACGAAGCGCTTGCGCGATACCCCGATCAGCACCGCGCAGCCCAGCGCGTGGTACAGCGCCGTATGCCGCAGGATGTGCAGGTTGTGCTCCAGCGTCTTGCCGAAGCCGATGCCGGGATCGACGGCGATCCGGTCGAGCGGCAGGCCGGCGGCCACGCACGCTTCCACCCGCCCCTCCAGCCAGTCGAAGACGTCGAGCGCCGCGTCCTCGTAGGTGGGATTCTGCTGCATGGTGCCGGGCTCGCCCTGCATGTGCATCAGCACCACCGGCGCCCCCGCCCCGGCCACGATGTTGAGGCTCGCCGGGTCGCCGGTCAGGCCGCTGATGTCGTTGACGATCCGCGCCCCCGCCGCCAGCGCCGACAGCATCACCCCGGCGTGCCGGGTGTCGATGGAGACGGTGGCCCCCCGGGCGGCGAAGTGGCGGATCACCGGCAGGACGCGCGCCTCCTCCTCGGCCGGCGGAACGGGGTCGGAGCCGGGCCGCGTCGACTCGCCGCCGATATCGAGGATCTCCGCCCCGGCGTCCAGCATCGCCTCGCCGTGCGCGATGGCGGCGTCGGTGTCGAAGAAGTCGCCGCCGTCGGAGAAGCTGTCGGGCGTGACGTTGAGGATGCCCATCAGCCGGGGCTGGTCCAGCGCCACCCCGGCGAAGGCGCCGCGCGGCCGGGTCAGCGCCGCCAGCCGGCGGTCCAGCGCATCGACCGCCGCGGTGCC
>DASWVP010000187.1:0-4504 GCA_036401175.1 Azospirillum sp.
CAGGACCTCGGCTCGGTATCGTTCCAGGTGGGGAGATAACGCCATGCCGATCATCACGGCGCTGCTCATATCCGGCCGCACGCCGGAAAAGAAGGCGGCCTTCATCACGGCGGTGACCGAGGCCGCCGTGCGCTCGCTCGACGTGCCGCCCGACAGCGTGCGCGTCATCATCCAGGAAATCCCCGGCGAACACTTCGCCGTCGCCGGAGTCACCAAGAAGCCGCTCGTCCCGGAATGAGGCGGCGGCCTTTCCCGGTGGCGGAATCACGCCCTTGCATCATATGTATGCGCTGATGCCGCCCCGACCGGGCGGCGGTTGGGGCATGAGCATGAAGAGCATTCTGAAGACGCTGGCCGGGGCCTTGCTGGCCGCCGGCCTTGCCGGGGCGCCGGCCGTGGCGGAGACCGTGCGGCTGTCGCAGGTCTCGCACCTGCACGGCATCGCCGTGGACCCGGCCGATCCGTCGCGGCTGTACCTCGCCTCGCACCACGGCGTGTTCCTCACCAACCCGGACGGCACGGCGACGCGGGTTTCCGACAACCGGCACGACTACATGGGCTTCACGCCCAACCCCCGGCAGCCCGGCGCCTTCTACGCCAGCGGCCACCCGGAAAAGGGCGGCAACCTGGGCGTCATCGTGTCGAACGACGGGGCGCGCACCTGGACGTTGCTGTCCAAGGGCGTGAACGGACCGGTGGACTTCCATTCCATGGACGTGAGCCCGGCCGACCCGGACGTGCTGTACGGCCATTACGGCAGCGTCCAGGTCAGCCGCGACGGCGGCAAGAGCTGGGCGGTCGCCGGCAAGCCGTCGGCGGAGATGTTCGACCTCGCCGCCTCCGCCACCGACGCGAACACCGTCTTTGCCGGTACGCGCAACGGCCTGATGGTCAGCCGCGATGCCGGGAAGACGTGGCAGGCCGCCTACATGGTCCAGCGCCCGGTCAGCATGGTGGCGACCGGCAAGGACGGCACCGCCTACGCCTTCCAGATCGGCACCGGCCTGTTGAAGACGCGGGAGCCGAGCCTTGCGTGGCAGCCGGTCGCCAGGGACTTCGGCGACGCGGTGCTGATCCACCTTGCCATCGACCCCACCAACGCCGACCGCCTCTACGCCGTGACCGACAAGAGCGCGATCCTCAAGAGCGTGGACGGCGGCAAGAGCTGGGCACCCTTCGCTTCATAAGAAAACGCTTGACCTTCCCATCGCTGGAAACCCGAGGATCGGTCCATCCAAGCGTGTGAGGAGGAAGTCATGCTGACGCTGAAGGTGAACGGAATGACCTGCGGCCACTGCGCGCAGGCGGTGACGAAGGCGGTGGAAGCGCTGCCGGCGGTGGAGCGCGCGCTGGTCGACCTGAAGGCCGGCGAGGTCGCGGTGGAGGGGCAGGCCGACGCGGACACCGTCCGCAAGGCCATCGTGGACGCCGGGTACGAGGTGGCCTGAGCCCCCTGGGCATGACACGGGAACGGCGGAACGGGACACCGTTCCGCCGTTTTCGTTTTTGCATTGATTCCCGTTGCGAAACCCCTTGACCTTCCAGTCGCTGGAAGCATCATCTGTATGGGCAGCCAGAGACAGACAGGAGCCAGCCATGGCCACCGACGCTGCAACGGAGCGGAGCGCGACCGCCGCCCAAGCCGTGCCCGACACCACGCCCGACACCACGCCCGACACCGCATCCGAGATCGACATCGGCATCGAGGGGATGACCTGCGCGTCCTGCGTGCGCCGGGTGGAGAAGGCCATCGCCGCCGTCCCCGGCGTGACCGGTGTGTCCGTCAACCTCGCCACCGAGAAGGCGCGCGTCGGCTTCGCCGATGCCGTGCCGGACACCGGGGCCGTGGTCGATGCCATCGCACAAGCCGGCTACGAGCCGGCGAAGGCCGAGTTTGACCTGCGCGTGGAGGGGATGACCTGCGCGTCCTGCGTGGCGCGGGTGGAAAAGGCGCTGAAGCGCGTGCCGGGCGTGGCGGAGGCGAGCGTCAACCTCGCCACCGAACGCGCCCATATCGTCGCCTATGCGGGCGCGGTGGACGCCGCCCGGCTGGCCGAGGCGGTGGAGGCGGCGGGCTACGGCGCCGCGCCCGTCACCGAGGAGGCCAAGGGCGCGCCCGACGAGTCGTCCAGCCGCAGCCGGCGCGAGCTGACGCATGTGCTGATCGCCGCCGCGCTGTCGGCGCCGCTGGTGGCCGGGATGGTCGGCGACTTGGCCGGCCTGCACCTCATGCTGTCGGGATGGGTTCAGTTCGCGCTGGCGACGCCGGTGCAGTTCTGGTTGGGCTGGCGGTTCTACAAGGCGGCGTACAAGGCGGTGCGCGCCGGGGCCGGCAACATGGACCTGCTGGTGGCGCTGGGCACCTCGGCCGCCTGGGGCCTCAGCGTCTACATGCTGCTGACGGCGCACCCCGGCCACACGCCGCACCTCTACTTCGAGGCGTCGGCGGTGCTGATCACCTTCGTCCTGCTGGGCAAGTGGCTGGAGGCGCGGGCCAAGGGGCAGACCGCCGCCGCCATCCGGGCGCTGATGGACCTGCGGCCGGACACCGCGCGGGTGCGCCGGAACGGCGCGGACGTGGAGGTGCCGGTGGAGCAGGTGCGCCTGGGCGACCACGTCGTCGTCCGCCCCGGCGAGCGCATTCCGGTGGACGGCCGTGTCGTGGAGGGCACCGGCAGCGTGGACGAATCCATGCTGACGGGCGAGAGCCTGCCGGTGGAAAAGGCGCCGGAGTCGCGGGTGACGGGCGGCTCGATCAACGTGGACGGCCTGCTGGCGATCGAGACGACCGCCGTGGGCGCCGAAACCATGCTGGCGAAGATCGTCCGCATGGTGGAAGGGGCGCAGGCGTCCAAGGCGCCGATCCAGCGCACGGTGGACAAGGTCAGCGCCGTCTTCGTGCCGATCGTGCTGGCGGTAGCGCTGGTCACTTTCGGCGCGTGGTGGCTGGCCACGGGCGACGCGGAGACGTCGATCATCACCGCCGTGTCGGTGCTGGTCATCGCCTGCCCGTGCGCGCTGGGTCTGGCGACACCGACGGCGATCATGGTCGGCACCGGCGCCGCCGCGCGACACGGCATCCTGATCAAGGACGCCGAAGCGCTGGAGCGCGCGCACGCGCTGACGGCGATCGCCTTCGACAAGACCGGCACGCTGACCGAGGGCAAGCCGCGGGTGACCGACCTCGTGCCCGCCGAGGGGCTGGCCGAGTGCGAGGTGCTGCGCCTTGCCGCCGCGCTGCAGTCGGGCAGCGAGCATCCGCTGGCGCACGCCGTGCGGCAGCGGGCGGAGCGGGATGGCGTGGTGCCGGGCGCGCTGGCCGGGTTCAAGGCGCTGGCCGGGCGCGGCGTGTCGGGCACGGTGGACGGCCGGTCCGTGCTGCTGGGGAGCCGGCGGCTGGTCACCGAGAACGGCGTGGCGGACGTGCTGCTGGAGGCCCGCGCGGCGGACCTGGAGGCCAGCGGCCACACGGTGTCGTGGCTGGCCGAGACGGCGCCGGAGCGGCGCGCGCTGGGGCTGGTGGCGTTCGGCGACACGGTGAAGGCGCAGGCCCGCGACGCGGTCCGGCGGCTGCGGGACCAGGGTATCGAGACGGTGATGGTCACCGGCGACAGCCGGGGCGCCGCGCGGGCGGTCGCGGCCGAGCTGGGCATCGACCGCGTCTTCGCCGAGGTGCTGCCGGGCGACAAGGCCGACGTGGTGGCGACGCTGCGCGGCGAGGGGAAGGTGGTGGGCATGGTCGGCGACGGCATCAACGACGCCCCGGCGCTGGCGGCGGCGGACGTCGGCATCGCCATGGCGACCGGCACCGACGTGGCGATGCACACGGCCGGCGTCACGCTGATGCGCGGCGATCCGGTGCTGGTGGCCGGGGCCATCGACGTGTCGCGGCGCACCTACGCCAAGATCAAACAGGGGCTGTTCTGGGCCTTCGCCTACAATGTGGTCGGCATTCCGCTTGCCGCGCTGGGGTACCTGAGCCCGGTGCTGGCGGGTGCCGCCATGGCGCTGAGTTCGGTCAGCGTCGTCGTCAACGCGCTGACGCTGCGGGGGTGGAAGCCATGAACATCGGAGAGGCCGCCAAGGCGTCGGGCGTTAATGCCAAGCTGATCCGCTATTACGAGGGCATCGGGCTGATCCCGGAGGCCGGGCGCACCGCGTCCGGCTACCGGGTCTACACGGCGCAGGAGGTGAACATCCTGCGCTTCGTCAAGCGCGCCCGCAGCCTGGGTTTCTCGATCGAGCGCATCCAGATGCTGGTGGGGCTGTGGCGCGACAAGCACCGCGCCAGCGCCGAGGTGAAGAGCATCGCGCTGGAACACATCGGCGAGCTGGAAGCCAAGATCGCCGAGCTGCAGGCCATGGCCGACACGCTGCGCGAACTGGCCGCGACCTGCCACGGCGACGACCGGCCGGATTGCCCGATCCTGAAGGACCTGGAGAATCCGGGGTGCTGTCATGGAGGTGCGTGAGGGCGGACAACGTTGGGTTTTCGCTGGCGCTC
>DASWVP010000188.1:0-10641 GCA_036401175.1 Azospirillum sp.
CTGGGCATCATCCGCAACCACTACGTCGGCCGCACCTTCATCGAGCCGACCGACCAGATCCGCCACCTGGGCGTCAAGCTGAAGCACAACGCCAACCGCGCGATGATCGAAGGCAAGCGCGTCGTGCTGGTGGACGATTCCATCGTGCGCGGCACGACCTCCAAGAAGATCGTCGAGATGGTGCGCGCGGCCGGCGCAAAGGAGGTGCACATGCGCATTTCCAGCCCGCCCACCTCGCACCCCTGCTTCTACGGCATCGACACGCCCGAGCAGTCGAAGCTGCTGGCGCACCGCATGTCGGTGGAGGAGATGCGGCAGTTCATCCAGGCCGACAGCCTCGCCTTCATCTCGCTGGACGGCCTCTACCGCGCCATGGGCGAGGAGAAGCGCGACCCGGACGCGCTGCGCTTCTGCGACGCCTGCTTCACCGGCGACTATCCGATCCGACTGACCGACCGCGACGCGGAAAGCGGGCCCGACGCCCCCGTCCGCACCGCCGTGCGCGCCTGAGAGCAAGAGCCGTCATGTCCCGTCTCGCAGGCCGCATGGCCCTGATCACCGGTGCCTCGCGCGGCATCGGCGCCGCTGTCGCCAAGCGCTTCGCCGCCGAAGGCGCGCACGTCGTCCTCACCGCCCGCACCGTCGGCGCGCTGGAGGAGGTCGACGACGCCATCCAGAAGGAAACCGGCCAGAACGCCACGCTGGTGACGCTGAACCTGATGGAGTTCGACAAGATCGACCAGTTGGGTCAGGCCATCTACGAGCGCTTCGGCCGCCTGGACATCGTCGTCGGCAATGCCGCCGTGCTGGAGACGCTGGGGCCCATCGCCACCTACGATCCGAAGCACTGGCAGCGGATCATGGACACCAACGTCACAGCCAATTACCGGCTGATCCGCAGTATGGACCGGCTGCTGCGCGCCTCCGACGCCGGGCGGGCGATCTTCGTCACCTCCGGCGCGGCGCGGGCCCCCTACCCGTACTGGGGCCCCTACGCGGTCAGCAAGGCGGCGCTGGAGATGATGGTGCAGACCTACGCGATGGAGGTCGCCAAGTCGAACCTCCGCGTCAATCTGGTCGACCCCGGCGTGGTGCGCACGCGCATGCGCACGCAGGCATTCCCGGGCGAGGACCCGAACACGCTGCCCCCGCCCGAGTCGGTCACCGGCCCGTTCGTCGATCTGGCGGAAGCGGCCTGCACGCGGCACGGCGAGATCGTCAAGGCGTAGCGCACCCTCACTCCACCAGCGGGGCGCGCGCCCGGCCGGTGGCGGTGGTCAGGTCGGTGGGGAACAGGCCGGACAGGAAGCCGCCGGGCTGCGTGTAGGTGGTCGACACGACGATGAACGTCGTCCCGTCGTCCACCACCTGCTGCACGTCCACGGTCAGCTTCGCCGCGTCCAGCGTGGTCATCCGGGCGCGGGCGGCGCTGGCCACCTGCGCCGTGGTGGCGTCGAGGTTGGCCATGGCGAAGCGCGCCGCCTCCTCCGCCCCGAACTGCACGGTGTTGCGAACCCACATGTAGCCGGCGAACTCGAAGATCCCCAGGAAGATCATCAGGAACACCGGCAGGATGAAGGCGAACTCCAGCGCCGCGTTCCCCCGCCGGTCGCCGAGCAGACGCCGCAGTGGCATGGCCGCCTCCCTCATTGCACACGCCTTCATTGCACACGCAAGGTCGCGGACCCGGCCAGCGACACCAGATCGGGCAGGCCGGGGACCGGCACCAGCGGCGTGAAGTCGGAGCGGATCGTCACCTCCAGATAGACCTGCGGCGCGTCGCCCGCCGGGCACACGGTGGTGCACAGCGTCGTGCTGCCGTCCGGGCATTCGCAGAACTGGCGCGAGTCGACCACGGCCTCCGCCGCCACGCCGCCGGCGTTCAGGGCCGCGCGGCGGATGCCGGCGGTGTCGCTGGGGTTGGTGCGGGCGTACTGCACGGCGCTGCGCGCCGCCGTCTCCAGCGCCATGCGGTCGTAGGCGGCGCGGCCGAAGTCGATCACGGCGCCGAGGATCAGCAGCAGGAACGGCAGCGCCAGCGCGAACTCGACCGTGATGTTGCCGCCGCGCGCACCGGCCAGCCGCTTCAACAAGGGCATGAGCCGCGTCATGGCGCCCTCACTCCCCCAGCCGCGCCAGGGACGACGCGATGGGCCGCGCGCCGACGGCACTGCAGGTGTCGTTGCCCAGCGCCGCGTTGCCCGTGAAGACCACCTGCTTGGCGACGATCTGCACGCACCCCGTGCCCTGCGTGCTGTTGTTCCCCTTCCACTCCACGCTCTGCGCCGGGAAGTACATGACCCCGGTGACGTCCAGCGCGGCGTTGCCGTTGAAGACGTTGGAACCCGCGGGCGCGCGGCGGTCCTGGTAGAACAGGATGCCGCGCAGCGGCGCCGCGGCCGAGGACCGCGCCCGCAGCGTGATCGACACGTTGCCGCGCACGTCGACGCCGCCGATCTGGCTGGCGCCGGTGGTGCTGGTGAACACGATGGCCACCCCGTCGTCGGTGCCGCAGTCGCACGCGATGGTGACGTTGCCCTGCACCGAAAGGTCGCCGTGATCAATGATGTACTCCCCCGGCTCCAGCGTGATGGTGCCGTTGCCGGAGATCGACAGGTCGCCGCAATAGACGCCCGGCTTCAGCCGGCCGCTCTTGTTGACCTTGTGGTTCGTGTAGGTGCAGGAGCCGACCGGCGGCACCTCCACGTCGGCATAGGGGTCGGGCAGCGGCCACGCGTGCGTGGTCGCCGCGCGGGCGAGCTGCACGTTGACGTTGCCGTTCATGGACACGCCCCCGGCCGTCCACAGCGACTGCGCCGACAGATTGACGTTGCCGTTGAAGCTGATCGCCGACGCGGCGTTGGAATTGGCGGCGATCATGCAGTCGGGCATGACCACGTTGGGGTTGCCGCTGCCGCTGACCGCACCGCTGACGCCGCTGTCCAGCGCCAGCACGCAGGCCTCGCCGACGTCGCGCGCCATCGCCACGGCGCGCGCCGTGATGGTCACCGGCCCGTCCTGCAGAACGGCGGAGAACAGCCGCGACTGCGTGCGCGTCACGATCGCCTCGACGGCGTCCGAACGGCCGACCAGGGCCCCGGAGAGCGGCGGGTTGTTGACCGTGATCGTGTCGCCGCCGGACCCGTTGCGCGCGCCCTCCGCCTGCGCCGCCCCGGTCATCCGGGCGGGCGTGCCGCGGGCGATCTCCAGCGCCCCGGCCACCGCCGCCGCGTCGGCCGCCGTCTGCAAGGAGCGCCGCTGGGCGTACCACGTGCCGACCTCGATGGTGACGCTCAGCAGGCCCAGGATCGCCGTCATGGCAAGCGCGACGATGACGATCACGGCGCCGCCCTCGTCCCGCCGCAAGCGCGCCGCACCGTTCCGCGCCGCACCGTTCCGCCCCATGGCCCAAAGCCGCCCGCCCATATCCCGCACTCCGCCCCGGCAAGGTCCCGCTATTCGCCCAGCGAGGCCGACGTGGTGGTGATCGGCCGCACACCCTGCTCCGCGCAGCCCGCGTCGTCCAGCGCCGTGTTGCCGCTGAACGACACGGTGCGGGCGATGATCCGCACGCAGCCCTGCGCCCCGCCGAAGCTGTTGCCGTTCCACTGCATGGCCTGCGCCGGGAAATACAGGGCGCCGTTCAGCGACATGGTAGCGCCGCCGTTCAGCCGGCTCTCGTCGCTGGCGGACGCGCGGCGGTCCTGGAAGAACAGGACGCCCGGATAGGCATAGCCCGGATCGCTGGGCGCGCGCAGCGTGACGCTGGCGCCGCCGTTGATGTCCACCCGGCCGATCTGCGTGGTGTTCGTCGTGCTGGTCAGCACGATGGTCACGCCGTGCGGCGCCGTGCAGTTGCAGCGCACCGTCCCCTGCGCGCCGACGTCGAAGTCGCCGCGGTCGATATAATAGGTGCCCGGCTCCAGGACGGCGACGCCGTGCGCGCCGACGCTGATGCCGTTGCAATAGACGCCCGGCGTCAGCGTGCGCGTCTCGTTCTGGATGCGCGTGTTGTTGTTCGCGCAGCCGCCGCCCGGCACGGAGATCGTCAGGTCGGCGTAGGGATCCGGCAGGGCCCAGGCGCGCGAGACCGGCGTGCGGGTGAAGCTGGCGTTCGTCGAGCCGCCCAGCGTGATCCCGCCGGAGGTCCACAGCGAATCCGCGGCCACGCTGCTGCTGCCGCCCAGGTCGATGGCGGTGTCGCTGACCGAATTGGCGGCCAGCACGCATCCCCGCGTGTCGATGGCGGCGCTGCCCTGCGCCGTGACCGCGCCGTCCGCCGCCCGGTCGAGCGCCAGCACGCACGCCTCCCCGGTCGAGCGCAGGCGCGCCACCGAGCGCGTGGTGATCGGCACGTCGCCGCTGCCGAACAGCGCCGTGAACAGGCGCCCCTGCTGGTGCGTGATGATGGCTTCCACCGCCTGCGGGTCGCCGCTGAAGGCACCGCTGGCCGGCGGGCTGTTGACGAGGATGGTGTCGGCCCCGGCGGCGGCGCCGTTGCGCACCGCTTCCTGCGTGGCGGCGGCGGTGATGCGCTCGGGGCTGCTGCGCGCGTGCTCCAGCGCGCCGGCCAGGGCCGCGGCGTCCGCCGCGCTTTGCAGGTTGCGGCGGACGACGTACCAGGAGCCCACCTCGACCGCGGCGCTGACCAGCCCCAGCACCGCCGTCAGCGCCAGCGCCATGGTCACCAGCACCGCCCCGGAGTCGTCCCGCCACAGCCGCGCCCGCGGCTTCCGCAAGGTCGTCACACGCCGCATCATGGCCTTCACTCCACTCCACCGCCCGGAGACGATCGACCGCACGCCGGCACGGCTCATCTTGCCGATTGTACAGCACTTGAAGCGCGGCTTCAATATTGTCACAATGATTGTCACAGCACGGTCAAAGAACAGCACAGCTTTTTGCTACACGTTTACTTCCGTCTTGCGGCGAGTCCGCCGGCAGATTGGTTCGAATTTCGAAACATTCCGCGCCGCGCCGCGTGTGCGGATTCCCGCCCGGCGATCCTGGGGTTTTGTGTGGATTTCCGCACATGCCACGCCATGGGGGCGGCGTTTCCGCCGCCGGTCCGGATCTTGCTTAGGCGCGGCGGGTCAAATCACCGAGGATCATCATGGCGCCGGCTTTCGCACCCCACCCCATCCTTTCCTGGGACGATGATCTGGCTCTCGGCGTCGATGCCATCGACGAGGAACACAAGGTCTGGCTGCGTCTGGTGCGCGGCTTCCAGCAGTCGATCGCCGACGGCGAGGCGCCCGCCGCCGTCTACGCGGCGATCGTCGAGGCCCTGATCTACACGGAACGCCACTTCGCCAACGAGGAGGCGCTGATGCGCGACGCCGGCTATCCCCATCTGGACGACCACCGGGCGCAGCACGCCCGCGCCGCCGACGAGCTGCACGCCGTCACGTCCGGCCTGCACGACGAGGCCGAGTTGATCGCCTACGTCGGCAGCTTCCTGCCCAACTGGCTTCTGCTGCACATCAACACGGCCGACCGCAAGTTCGCCGACTGGCTGAACGCGCGCGAAACCGGCGCGGCGGCCTGACGCCTTCCCCCCGGCTCACCCCTCGGCGTAGGGGTTCTTGCCCTTGCGCAGCAGCAGGCGGACCGGCACGCCCGGCAGGTCGAAGGTCTCGCGCAGGCTGGCGACGAGATAGCGCTGGTAGCTCTCCGGCAGTTCGAGCGGCTTGTTGACGAACAGCGCGATCGTCGGCGGCCGGGCCTTCACCTGCGTGGCATAGCGGATCTTCACCTGCCGCCCCTCGACCAGCGGCGGCGGGTGGTGCTCGACCACGCCCTTGATCCAGCGGTTGAGCTGCGACGTCGGGATGCGGCGGTTCCACACGTCGTAGGTGCCCAGCACGGCGTCCAGAAGGACGTCCAGCTTCTGCCCCTTCAGCGCCGAGATGGTCACCGTGCTGACGCCCTTGACCTGCGCCAGCGACGCCTGGAGCTTGTCCTCCACCTGCCGCAGCGCGGCCGCCCGGTCCTCGACGGAGTCCCACTTGTTGATGGCGATCACCAGGGCGCGGCCTTCCTGCTCGACCATGCGGGCGATGGTGAGGTCCTGCTTGTCGAAGATCTGGTCGGGGTCGAGCACCAGCACGACGATCTGCGCCATGCGGATGACGCGCAGCGTGTCTGCGACGGCCAGCTTCTCCACCTTGCCCTCGACGCGCGCGCGGCGGCGCAGGCCGGCCGTGTCGACAAGGCGGAACTGGCGGTCGCGCCATACCCAGTCGACCGAAATGGCGTCGCGCGTCATGCCGGCCTCGGGGCCGGTCAGCACCCGCTCCTCGCCGACAAGGCTGTTCAGCAGGGTTGATTTGCCGACGTTCGGGCGGCCGACGATGGCGAGCTGGATCGGCCGGCGCCGCTCCTCCTCGGTTTCCGGCGGCAGGCCGTCGAGATCCTCCGCCCCGTCGCCGGGCGCCGCCCAGGCGTCGTCTCCCGCGTCCGCCGAAGCGTCCTCCTCCTCGGCCGGCACGAAGGGCACGAGCGCGTCGTAAAGGTCGCCCAGCCCCTCGCCATGTTCGGCGGAGATGGCGATGGGGTCGCCCAGGCCCAGCTCGTACGCCTCCATGATGCTGGTCTGCGACGCCTTGGCCTCGGCCTTGTTGGCGACCAGGATGACCGGCGTCTTCACCTTGCGCAGCAGGGCGGCGAAGTGGCGGTCGAGCGGCGTGATGCCGGCGCGCGCGTCCACCACGAACAGCGCCACGTCGGCGCGCTCCATCGCCGTCTCGGTCTGGCGGCGCATGCGCGCCTCCAGGCTGTTGTCGGTGACGTCCTCCAGCCCGGCCGTGTCGACCACGGTGAAGGACAGGCCGCCCAGGCTGGCCGGCGCCGCGCGCCAGTCGCGCGTCACGCCCGGCGTGTCGTCGACCAGCGCCAGCTTCTTGCCGGCAAGACGATTGAACAGCGTCGATTTTCCGACGTTGGGACGCCCAACGATCGCTACGGTGAACGGCATGCGCCGCCAGCCTCCCTCGTTCCGTTCGGACCCGGCCCGCTCAGCGGAACGCGACCAGATACCCGCCGTCCGTCAGGACATAAAGGGTGTTGTCGGCAACCACCGGCGGCAAGTAGGTAACCCCCGGCAGAGTGTAACGTCCCTGTTCCTTGCCGTCCTGCGGCGACAGCGCGACCATCCGGCCGTGCGATCCCGTCAGCCACAGCCGCCCGCCGGCCAGCACCGGGCCGGCCCAGCGCACCGGGCCCTTCCGGTCCTTCGGGTCCTCGAACCGCTCCAGCGGGGCGATCCAGCGCACGCGCCCGTCGCGGCGGGTCACCGCCACCACCTCGGCGTCGTTGGTGACCAGGAAGATGTGATCGCCGGCGACGTACGGCGTCTGCGTGCCGCCGACCTCGGCCTCCCACACGCGGGCGCCCACGCGGGCATCGATGGCGATCATGCGGCCGGCATGGCTGACGGCGATGACCTGCCCGCGGTCCAGCACCGGCAGCCCCAGGATGTCGGCCAGCCCGCTCAGCGCGCCGCTGCGGCGGATGGCGGCCAGACTTTCCTGCCACGCGACGCGGCCGTTCTCCGGGCGCAGCCCATAGACCTCGCCGGACGAATAGGCCGGCACCACGACGTTGCCGTCCGACGCCGGGCTGGCGGCGCCCAGCAGGCCGGCGGTCTCGTGCAGGCCGGCCTGGGTCCACAGCTCCTTGCCGTCGGCGGCGTTCAGCGCCGTGGTCTGGTTGTCGATCGTCAGCACGTAGACGCGCCCGCCGGCGATGGTCGGGGCGCCGCGCACCGGACCGGCCACCCGCGCGCGCCAGACGACGCCGCCGTTGCCGGCGTCCAGCGCCACCACCTCGCCATAGCCCGAACTGGCGTAGACGCGGCCGTCGGCGAAGGCCACGCCGCCGCCGCTGGCGTCGCCGCGCTCCTTCTGCGGGCGGATGTCGACGCGCCAGAGCTGCGCGCCGGTGCGCGCGTCGTGCGCCGCGACGTGCGAATCCGCATCGATGACGTAGACGCGCCCGCCCGCCACCACCGGCGCGCCGAGCAGCATCCGCGCGCCCGACGAACCGCTGCCGATGCTGACCTGCCACGCCTGCGCCGGGCTGGCGGCCAGCGCCAGATGGCCCATCATGTGTTCCGGGTTGCCGCCGGCCTGCGCCCAGCTGTCGTTGGTGGCCGCCGCCGGCAGCGTGACGGGGGCGTCGGCAAGCCGCGCGTCCGCCTCGACCTTGCGCTCGCGCATCAGCACGGCGACGCGCTCGCCCGGCAGGGGCGGCTTGGCGTCCTTGCCGAACCAGCCGCCGACGGTGTCGCACCCGCCAAGCAGCAGGGCGAACAGGGGGGCCGAAAGGATGGCGGCGCGCAGGTGGGGCTTTCGGGTCATCAGGTCTTGCCGTAAAGGGCGGCGAGGTCGGCCGCGCGCGAGCGCACGCCCGCCGGAGCCAACGAATCGTCCGCCAGTTGCTGGAAGAGGGTGCGGGCGCGGTCCTTGTCGCCGGCGCGGGCGGCGAGCACCGCCGTCATCTCGCGGGCCGAGAAGCGCCAGGGGCTGGTGTCCGCCATCAGCGGCTGCAGGCGCGCCATCAGCGCGCCGGGCTCGCCCTTCTCCATCTGGTGCATGACCGACAGGAGGATGGCGAGGTCGCGATAAACGATCGTCACCGCCGGGTCGCCTGCCACGGCGTCGTACATCGCCACGGCCGCCGCCTTGTCGCCCGTGCCGGCCGTGACCGCCGCCGCGTCGAGCCGCGCCAGGGCCTTCAGGTCCGGCTGGCTGGTCTGGGCGGCGAAGGCCGCCAGCGCCTCGACACCCTTGTCGGGGGCGGCCTGCGCCTGGGTGACGGCGCCCACCAGCGCGGCCGTCGCGGCCTCGCGCTGGGACTGCTGCCAGTTGCGCCACAGGTTGAACCCCGCCGTGCCGACGACGAGCAGCACCGCGATGGCGACGAAGACGCCGCCATAGCGTTTGAACAGCCGCTCCATGCGGTCGCGGCGAAGATCCTCGTCGACTTCCTGGAAAATGTCGCTCATGGCCCTACGGCGTGCGGAGTGGGGGGCACCCGGGGGAGCGCCCGGCGTGGAATCTCAATAGGGCCGGATAGCAGAGCCCCCGCACCCGGTCAAGGTCGCTCGCGCCGGCGTGCGCGTTCCCGGCGCCGCCGCCCCACCGCCGTCAGGACGTTTCAGGCCGGTCCGTCACTCCAGGACGATGATCATCCACGACACGCCGAACCGGTCCGCGACCATGCCGAAGCGCGGCGAGAAGAAGGTCTTGCCCAGCGGCATGAACACCGTCCCGCCGTCGCCCAGGGCGGCGAAGACGCGGTCCGCCTCGGCCTCGTCGGCCACCGTCAGCGAAAGCGAGAAGCCCTGGAAGCCCGTCTGGCCCGAGCAGCGGCCGTCCGACGCCATGACCGTGGTCTCGCCGATGCGGACGCTGGCGTGCATGACCTTGTCCTCCGCCCCCGGCGGGATCATCCCCGCCGCGCAGGTTTCCGGCGAGTCCTTGTAGCGCATCAGCATGAGGACCTCGGCGCCGAGCGTGCGCCGATAGAAGTCGAGAGCCTCTTCGCAACGGCCTTCGAAAAACAGGTAGGGCTGGACGAGCATGGCGCCTCTCCGCGACCGGTTGACAGATCACGTTGATATCAACATATTCACCCCATGTCAAACGACGCCGATGTCCCCCAGGGTCATCGTGCATGGCGATCGTTTTCCATAAATAGGACAACGTCATCCCCGCGAAGGCGGGGATCCATGTTTCCGGTACGAGCACGCAACGCGAAGCATGGATCCCCGCCTTCGCGGGGATGACGGATTTTCTGTACAGGGTGAAGTGTCTCCATGTGCGATAGTCCTGATGTCCCCTACGACGCGACCCTTCTGGTCCGCGACACCTGCCTCTGCCTGCACGTTCAGCGGGCCGCCCGCGCGCTGGCCCGACGCTTCGACGAGCTGTTTCGCCCGCTTGGCCTGACCAACTGGCAGTTCTCCGTGATGATGTCCCTCAACCGTCCGGTGCCGCCCGGCATCGGCGCCGTCGCCCCCCTGCTCGGCATGGACCGCACGACCCTGACCGCCGCGTTGAAGCCACTCCAGCGCCGCGGGCTGGTCGCGGTCGTCGGCAATCCGGCCGACCGGCGCGGCCGGCTGCTGACCCTCACCCCGGACGGGCGCGCACTCCTGGCCCAGGCCCTGCCCCTCTGGCGTCAGGCGCACGCCGAGATCGAGGGCCGGCTTGCCGACGGCGGCGGCGATCGGCTGCGCCAGTCGCTCGCCACGCTGTCGCTGCCGCCCGGCGGCGAGCGGTAGCGCACCCGGGCGCCGGATCAGGCGTCGCGCAACGCCTCCACCAGATACCGCACGGTCGCGTCGAAACGCGGCTTCGGCCCCGTCTCGGCGGCGATGCCGGCGAACACGTCCTCGCCGGCCAGCCAGCGCGCCTCGACGTCCGGCGTCCGCAGCACCCGGTTCAGCCCGGCGTTCAGCTCGTACGCCACCGCCGGCAGGCCGGCCAGCGTCAGCGCCGCGCGCAAGCTTGCCTGATAGGCGCTGCGCAGCTCCATGCCGGCGGCGGGGCCGGGCAGCCCCTCGCCGCTGTTGGCGCCGAAGGCCCGCGCGCAGGCCGCGGCGTCGAAGCTGGCGAGGCTGCGGCACGAGCTGGG